>CAZOQK010000043.1:0-13049 GCA_964581735.1 uncultured Halobacteriales archaeon
GATTCGGGATGTGCTGGCCACCCAGACCATCGCGATGGACAAACGGCAGGTCCGGAAGATCCAGGTCGACGGCCAACTGCAGGAGGGCGTCGAGGCCAAAGACATCATCCTCGAAGTCATCCGTCGCTTAGGCACCGAGGGCGGCGTCGGATACGTCTATGAGTACGCCGGCGACGCAATCGAGGACCTGGGGATGGAAGGTCGGATGTCCATCTGTAACATGTCCATCGAGGGCGGCGCCCGCGCGGGCTACGTCAACCCCGACCAGACCACCTTCGAGTGGCTCGAAGAGACCGATTACTTCCAGGACAACCCCGGGGAGTTCGAACGCCTCAAGCCGTACTGGGAGTCCATCCGGAGCGACGAGGACGCCGAGTACGACGACGTGGTCACTATCGACGCGAACGAACTCGACCCGGTCGTCACCTGGGGGACAACTCCGGGACAGGGCGTCGGCATCACCGACCCGATTCCCGCCCCCGAGGACCTGGCCGCGGACAAACAGGACACCGCCCGGCGCGCCCAGGAACACATGCGCGTCGAGTCCGGCGACACGATGGAAGGCTACGGGATAGACGTGGCTTTCCTGGGGTCGTGTACCAACGCCCGCCTGCCGGACCTGCGACGGGCAGCGAGCATCGTCGAGGGCCGCGAGGTCCACGAGGACGTGCGTGCGATGGTCGTCCCCGGCAGCCAGCGCGTCCAGCAGACCGCCAAGGAGGAGGGGCTGAAAGATGTCTTCACCGAGGCCGGCTTCGACTGGCGCAACGCCGGCTGTTCGATGTGTCTGGGCATGAACGAGGACCAGCTGGAGGGCGATGAAGCCTGTGCGTCCTCGTCGAACCGGAACTTCATCGGCCGCCAAGGGAGCAAGGACGGGCGCACAGTGTTGATGAACCCCCAGATGGTCGCCGCCGCGGCCGTCAAGGGCGAAGTGACAGACGTGCGCGAACTGGAGGACGTTGTCCGAGTATGACTACAGAAGACATTCCGGAAGTCACAGAAGTCACAGGCACCGGCATCCCCATCCGCGGGAACGACATCGACACCGACCAGATTATTCCCGCGCGTTTCATGAAGGTCGTCACCTTCGACGGCCTCGGGGAGTTCGCCTTCTTCGATCTGCGCTTCGATGACGAGGACAACCCCAAAGAGCACCCGATGAACGAGGACCGGTACCAGGACGCCTCGGTCATGGTGGTCAACAACAACTTCGGCTGTGGCTCCTCCCGGGAGCACGCCCCGCAGGCGCTGATGCGCTGGGGCATCGACGCGCTCATCGGTGAGGGCTTTGCCGAGATTTTCGCGGGCAACTGCCTCGCACTCGGTATCCCAACGATTACCGCCGATCACGAGATCATCAACGACCTGCAACAGTGGGCCAAGGACAACCCTGATGGGGAAATAAACATCGACGTGGCCGCCGAGACCATCGAGTACGGCGGGCAGGAAGTCGGGGTCTCGGTCAACGAGGGCCAGCGCAAGGCGCTCGTCGACGGCATCTGGGACACGACGGCGCTGATGAAATCAAACCGTAACGCAGTCGAAGAGACCGCGGTGGACCTGCCCTACGTCGGCGACGCCTGACCCGGCGGCTCGCGTTCTCCCGTTTGAGACGCCAGTCGACAGCACGACCGCTCTCCAGCCCGGCCGATATATACACCTAATATGGATCGTGCATTATCTTCCATTATAATCGTTGTTGACCAGTGAACCTTCTGAAAACACTCCAAAGATAGTGTATGATACCTCTCGGACGTGTTTATACTCCCTATTATTGTTTTGCTAATATTACAACAACGCTCTTGTAGGAGAATCAACTCCATCGTAGTATGGCTACGAACCAGACCACTGCAGCAACGTATCGCTGTCCGAACTGTAACGATGTACTCGCACTCACCGGCGGCACTGTCCGCTGTGACGAGTGTGGTCACACGCCACGCCACGGCGCTGACTGACGGCAGTACTGCCGCGGACGCCCGCCCCGGCTGACGCGGGCCACATACGCTATTGTACCGTGGGCCAGAACAGGGCCGTAGATGGCTTTACCTCTCGTTTTGATTGGGCTGGCCGTTGTCTCGACGGCCGTCATCTGTAAAGGGAAGCGAACTCCCGGAGGCGGGGGCCGCTCGCCTCAGCCGGCACTACGGCCTGTCTGTCGCCGTCCACGGGGCCATTGTCGTCGCCGTCGGCTCCAGTTTTCCCGAACTCAGCTCCGTCGTCATCAGTACGCTCGCCCACGGTGAGTCCGCACTTGGGGTCGGCACAATCGTCGGCAGCGCCATCTTCGATCTACTCGTCATTCCCGCGGCGTCGGCGCTGTCGGCGGAGTCACTGGAGGCCACCCGCGATATCGTCCACAAGGACGCGCAGTTCTACATTATCAGCGTCCTCGTGCTCTGCGGGCTCTTCCTGGCGTGGATGACACTGGAGAGTATCGGGCTACTCGAAACGGTCAGAGGAACCTGAGCTCACGCGGGCGAGGGCTGTTCGGTGTCCGAGAGGTAGGCGGTGAGGTCCGTCGTCGAGAGCATCCCGATGACACCTTCCTCGCCGTCGACGACCGGGAGATGGCGGATGTTGTAGGTAATCATCTTGTCGGCGGCGTCACGAGTCGAGTCCTGTGCGCCCACGGTGACCACCTGGTCGGTCATATATCGTTTGACCGTGGTCTCGGCTTTGGGCTCGCTTTCCTTGACGATGCGGACGAAGTCCGTACTGGTCAGGATGCCTTCAAGATGGTTCGTCTCATCGACGACGACGAGCGACCCAATCTGCTTGTCGAGCAGCATCTGTGCGGCTCCCTCCACGGGCGTATCGGGCGTGACGCTAACTGTACCCGACGACATGAGCTGTGCGACGAAGATGTCGTCCATATGCGTACCGTTGACCGTAGGCCGGTAATGTTTATCGGTCCGTGATGGCGAGCGAATGTCGACTTCTACCCCGGAAACGCCGCTACTCCTGACCATATCCACTGTCTTATGCCCCGGAATCGCCCGTTTTTCAGTCTCCTCTCAACTCCGGTTTGGTGGTTCTGCCGGCCGTTCGCCTCGTGAAGTCATCCCGGCCACACAGACCGAAACCCCCATTTCCCGGGGCGCCACAACCCAGAGCATGACTCATGAGATTGCGGTCATCCCCGGTGACGGCATCGGACAGGAGGTCACGCCCGCGGCAGTGGACGTACTCGAAGCGCTCCCTGTCGACTTCGACTTCGTCTACGGCGAGGCCGGCGACGCCGTTCTTGAGGGCACCGGCGAGGCATTGCCCGCGGAGACACGCGAGATAGCCGCCGACGCGGACGCCACGCTCTTCGGGGCGGCCGGCGAGACGGCCGCCGATGTCATCCTCCCGCTTCGCTCGGTCGTCGGTTCGTTCGCGAACGTCCGGCCCGCCCGCGCATATCCGGGGCTCGATGCGGTCCAGCCACAGACCGACCTCGTCTTCATCCGGGAGAACACCGAGGGGGTCTACGCCGGCATCGAGAGCGAAATCACCGACGGCGTCACGACGTGCACCCGCGTCATCACGGAAGATGCCTCCCGCGACATCGCCGAGTACGGCTTCGAGTACGCGAAACGGAACGGCTACGACGACGTGACCATCGCCCACAAAGCCAACGTGATGCGCACCACCGACGGCCTCTTTCTGGACGTGGCCCAGCAGGTCGGCGACGATCGCGGTGCCGACTACGACACCGCACTCATGGACGCACTCGCGATGCACCTCATCCAGCGTCCCGAGGCGTACGGCGTCGTCATCTGTCCGAACCTCGCCGGTGACATGCTCTCGGACCTCGCAGCGGGACTCGTCGGCGGGCTCGGCCTCCTCCCGAGTGCAAACATCGGCCCCGACAACGCTCTCTTCGAGCCGGTGCATGGCTCGGCCCCGGACATCGCCGGCGAGGGCGTCGCCAACCCCGCGGCGATGATTCTGTCCGCGGCGATGATGCTTGACCACCTCGATTACGGCGAGGCTGGCGACCGGGTGCGTGGGGCCGTCGAGAGCGTTCTCGATAGCGGGCCACGGACGCCGGACCTCGGCGGGTCGGCCGGCACCGAGGCCGTCACCGACGCCATCATTGACGCGCTGTAATGCGGTTTCGGCCGTGTGCCCTGCTACTTACGTTCCGTCCAAGTGTCACGTCGAGTACGCCATTCATTGATACCGAGGAGGAGACAATCGAGCGACTGGACTCACTGCGCGTCGACGGGGAGAGTCACGACGAGGTCATCACCGACCTCATCAATATCTACGAGGCCGAAGAACTGACACAGTTTCACGGCGGCGACGAATACTAGTTTTCGGGCGTCGACCCACTCCGTTCGCTTGCGGCCGCGGCACAGATGTCTTCCCACCG
This sequence comes from uncultured Halobacteriales archaeon, assembly GCA_964581735.1. Taxonomy (GTDB): domain Archaea; phylum Halobacteriota; class Halobacteria; order Halobacteriales; family Haloarculaceae; genus Salinibaculum. Next base: position 4,364 of record CAZOQK010000043.1, read on the forward strand.
ACCGCGTTCTTCGAGATACGACTGCAGTTCCATCGTGTAACCCTCGACCAACTCGACGGCGTCGTTGTACCGCTTCTGACTCGGCTGGCCGGACGTGTTCGAGGTCAGGTCATGGACGTAGCGCTTGATGCGACCCAGGAACCCGCTGGTGTCGGGGCCTTCTTCGACGGGTTGGCTCGCCCCGCCCATCTGTTTCTGGATGTTCTCCAGTTCGGGGATGATGTCAGAGAGCTTCTGGGTATCCGGGACCAGTTCCGCCTCGTCGGGGTTCTCGGGGTTCTCGATGTCCCAGTCGATTGCGGTCATGACCAGCCCCCACTCCTGATTGGAGAACGACGACCCATCCAGTGTCTCCTGGTAACGCTGGTCGACCTGCATCCGTGCCCCCGCGAGTTGGTCGGTCCACTCGTTGCTCATGTGCCCTATTGCCGACGGCCTGATAAGAGCGTTTCCCGACTAGCTTGGGTACTTTCTTGTGAGCCAGCCGCCCCTCTCGTTACCGATGCAAACAACAAGAAAGCCCCACCCTGTCACTGGACCGGACAGTCTATGTGGGTGGGACTGAAAGGGGCACTTCGCTACGGGAAGCACGCCGGTGCAAGCACCGACTGGAGCGTGGTTCGAGAGAGCGAAGCTCTCCCGTCATGCCGGAAGAACATCGCTCTTCGGTAGCTCGCGGAGCTTCGCTCCGCTCACTCCTGAAAATCTTCGATTCTCTGCGACAGCGAAGCGCGCGGCCGTAGCGAAGTGGGGCTTTCTTGATGTTCTGAACGATTCAGACAGGGAAATACTGTCTTACAACATCTAAAAAGCGTCATCGATGACAGTGATGTCGGCGTGGAGTTCCTCGCGGAGGGCGTCGTGGACGTGACAGATGTCTTCGGCGCGGTCGATGACATCCTCAACGGACTCCTCTATGGACTCCTCGACGTGAAGCTCGAAGGCGACCGATTCGAGGTCGTCGTTGTCGTTCAATTCGGCCTCGACGGCCACCTCAACCCGGCCGATGTCGTCGAACCCTTCCTTGGTGGCACCGACGCGAAACGCCGGGATGAAACAGGAGGCGTAGTCGGCGGCCAGTACCTGATTCGGCGTCGGGCCGTCCTCGCCGGTGGCGTCGACGGTCAGTTCCCACTCGCCCGCGACGCTGGTCGTTGTGTATCCCTCTGTCGACGTGCCGGTGACTTCGATGTCTGCCATCCGCTGTAGGTAGGAGCGCATCAGTCAAAATAGTACGCACCCACGGAGCGGCTTCGGGTCGCGTTACTCCTCGCGGACGACGTGGCGCTCCGTCCCGTCGCCGTCGTCCTCGTATTTATACACTGTCCCCTCTTCCTCGTCGGTCGTCCCCGTGTGGGACCCGTCGCAGTACGGTTTGTTGCCCGAGAGCCCGCACTGACAGATGGCGGCCGCGCCGCCCTGCTCTTCGAACTCTTCCTCGTCTATCATGTAGGGGCCGTGTGCCTCGTGTGTGACCTCTCGTGCCATACGATATCACGTTATGAGGGCCACCCGTATCAACCCTGCAGTGACACTAGTGTAACCAAAAACAGGTGAGTATGGCTCGAACAGTGGACGGGCTACAGTTCGAAGCTCTCGTCGCCATCAAGGACGACCGCTTCCACGTCGCTGCCGGTCGCCTTCACCTCTTTGATGAAGTCGTCGGTGTCGATTTCGATAGGCGGGAAGGTGTCGTAGTGCATCGGGAACGCGTAGTCCACGTCGAGCCAATCGGCGGCGATGGCGGCCTGCATCGGGCCCATGGTGAAGTGGTCACCGGCGGGCAGGGCGGCGGCGTCGGGGTCGAGATACGGGCCAATGACTTCGCGCATCTCCGTCATCAGGCCGGTGTCGCCGGCGTGATAGAAGGTCGTCGAGTCGGCGTCCGAGACCTGGGTGGGCTTGGTGTCGGAGACGATGTAGCCCGCTGGCATGCCGCCGGAGGGGGTGACAAAGCCCTGGCCCATGCCGTTGGTGTGGTCGGCACGGTGCATCGTCACGTAGGTCTCCCCGAGTTCGACGGTGCCGCCGAGGTTCATCCCGATGATATCGTCCTCGGCGAAGTCGTGTTCCTCGGCGAGGTGACCGGTCACTTCGGGGGTCCCGACGAGGGTCGCGCCGGTGAACGCGCCCACATCGCCGACGTGGTCGTCGTGGCCGTGTGTCACGAGGACGAAATCCGGGTCGAAGTCGTCCGATTCGGTATTTGTCTTGGGGTTGCCAAAGAAGGGATCGATGAGCAGGCTCGTGTCGTCGACTCGGACGTGCCACGTGGCGTGGCCATGCCAGGTCAGTTCCATAGCATCTGTCCCTTCGACTGGGATTCCCTTAATGGTAATCGACGGCCGTGCCGGCGGGCTCACTCCGCGCGGGACCCGGTGCGGCGTGCCCGCGCGATCCAGGCTTCCATCTGACGGTTCAGCGACCAGAACAGAACCGTCACCATCGCCATCACGGTCACCACGAGAAGCAACCCCAGGAAGAAGGGGTTCGAAGCCGGCAGGCCGGCAAAGAGGATGATGGCCGCGACGAGCACCATTTCGAGCGCACAGCGCACCGCCGGACCGATGAAATCCGGCGGCGGCACCTCGGTCGTGTCGGTCGACTTCACCATGTCTACTCCGGATTACAACACCGGAATGGTAGTAGTTTGCCCCGTGATTTATCCCCGTCCCGACCCTTCCTTGAGTATGGGTTCCGATCAGTGGTCCCGCCGTCGCCTTCTCGGTGCGGTCGGGACCGGGCTGGCCGCCGGCCTCGCCGGGTGTTCGCTTGACGCGCCCGGCGGCACCACGACAACCACCGAGGACGGCCCGGCCCGGTACGACCAGTACACGCCACCACCCCGTGGCAGTGACGACACCACTGCGAGTGGCACCGCCCCGTACAGCAGCGCCTATCAGGACGTGGCGCCCTCCGTCGCGGCCGTCCGGGTCGAGACGGCCCGCGGCACCGGCAGCGGGACCGCGTGGCTCTACGACCGCGACTTCCTCGTGACCAACGAACACGTCGTCGGCGATGTCGCGTCGGTCTCGGTGTGGTTCGACGGCGCCGGATGGCAGGGCGCCGAGGTGCTCGCGACCGATGTCTACAGCGACCTCGCAGTCGTCGATGCGCCGGCGCGACCCGACGACATCGACCGCCTGCCGCTCGTGGCAAGCGAGCCGCCGGTCGGCACCGAAGTGTTGGCCATCGGCAACCCCTTTGGCCTCTCGGGGTCGCTCTCGGCGGGTATCGTCAGCGGCCAGAACCGGACGCTGCCGGCGGCAAACGGGTTCTCGATACCCGATGCCGTCCAGACCGACGCCGCGGTCAACCCCGGCAACAGCGGCGGCCCGCTGGTCAACCTGCGCGGCGAACTCGTCGGCGTCGTCAACTCCGGCGGCGGCGACAACATCGGCTTTGCCATCTCTGCGGCGATGGTCGACCGCGTCGTGCCGGCACTCATCCGCGACGGCGAGTACGGCCACACCTACATGGGCGTCAACATCGCGCCGGTGACACCCAATGTCATCGAGGCAAACGACCTCCCTGTCGACTGGGGTGTCTACATCGACAACGTCGTCGCCGGCGGCCCCTCGGCTGGTGTTCTGGAAGGGTCGACCGGCGACGAAACCATCGTCGCCAACGGTCGCCAGCTGGGGACCGGCGGCGACGTGATCTACCGGATGGACGACACAGATATCCCGACACAGGAAGCCCTCTCGACGTTTCTCGCACTGGAGACTAGCCCCGGTGACACTATCGATATCAAAGTCATCCGTGACGGCAGCCGCGAGACGGTCGCCCTCACGCTCGGGTCCCGTCCGGATCCCCGGTAGCGCCACTGCCGGAATTGGTCTTACTAGTCCAGTCGCGACGGGTCAGAGCCGCTCTGCCGCGTCGCGGTCGACCAACGGTTTCGCGTTCGCCTCCGGCAGTGTCACCACGTCGTCCTTGGCGAGGTCGTATTCGCGCTCGTCGACGCCGAAGATGTCGCCCACGTCGGCGGTGATACGAACCGTCTCACGGTCGACGCCACTCCCTTCTGTGGCCGTGCCGCCGTCCTCCCGCACCTCCGGCTCCGCGTCGCGCTCGTCGGTCGCCCCCTCGCCAGCGGCCGGCGTGGGTGTCGGTGGCTCCGGTGGCGACTCCTCGGCCGGTGCCCCGGCGTCGTCGGCCCCGCCCATCACGTCCGCCGCGCTGACCTCCGTCGGCCCGTCGTCAAGACCCGTCGGCGGCCCGTCAGCGAGCGCCCCCTCAGCGGGCGAGGGTGGTTCGGGGCCGGATGTCTCGCCCGGCGACTTGGGTGTCCCCGTGGCTGGCTCCGAGGGCGGCTGTGTGGGCTCCGGCGTCGCCGCGTCGGTGTCACCGTCGGTCCCCGACTCGTCCGTCTCGCCGGCGAGGACATCCAGCACATGCTGGCGGTTCTGCTTGATGTCGTCGACGAGTGTCTCGAACAGTTTCTCCTCTTCTTCGGTCATGCCGTCGGATTCTGCGGGGAGGTCCGCGGCGGCGAAGGAGGCGGCCTTAACGATCTTGCCGACGCGTTTTTCGTAGATGGCTTCGACGGTCTGTTCTGCCGTGTCAATATCGTCCGACAAATGATTCACCTCAGGGGCGTCGAAGGGGTCGTCGGCGCGCTTGGCCGCTCGCGACCGTTGCTCGCGCAACTGCTGGATGAACCGGCCCGCGTCCGCATAGAAGGTCGGGCGCAACTGCTGGAGCTTGTCGGTCTGGCGTTCGCGGTCGCGCACGGACTGCAGTTCGTCCAAATCCATTATTCCTGCCCCTTTTCGGCGCGGCCCCGACACATCAGGAACACGCCGAGTGACTCTGGAACAGAAGTCTCACGCTCCTCCAGTGTAAAGCTATCGCCATCCAGCTCGACCCGCCCGCCGTCTGTTACTTCGACGGTTATCTCGTGGCTCCGGAAGGTCCCCGGCACGGCGTCGACAAGCGGGTCGAACGTCGCGAGTGCGTCCCGGTCGAGCCGTTTGACTGCCAGCCCGCTCCCACCGTGGATGCTCCCGGGCAGGCGGATGAGTCGGTTGGTGTCGGTTGTGACCGGTTCGTCGATGGGGGCGTTATCGGACTCGACGACCTCCCCCACAAGCGAGTCCACGAGCGTCCGGATGCCGACGCCCCCGGCCTCCATGTTACCGGCCTCGATTGCCTCGCGGTTCTGCTGGATTGCGCCGTAGGTGGTCTCCGCGCGGCCCTCCCCGATGCCCTCGAGGTCCTGGAGGCGGGCGAGTGCGGGCTCCTCGTCCAGCGATTCGATGTCGTCGACGAACCCGAGGAGTTTGCGGTGGACGCGCCGCCCCCACCCGCCGTCGGTCGGCAGGACGCGCGCGGTGACGCTGCCCCGCATCTCCGTGCGGATGAGCCCCTCCGGGTCCAGCCCGATACCACGCACATAATCGACGATTTCCCGGCGGGCGTCGCGTTCTAACCCCTGAATCCCCTCGTCACGGACGTGGACGTGATACCCGCGCCCACCGGAGAAGACGACGGTGAGGTCCTCGAACCCGAAATCGTCCTCCAGAAAGTCCAGGAGCCGGAGGAGTGCATCCTTGCATTTTGCGAGCATCTCGGCGTAGGTGTCGTCGGGTTCGGCGGCGGGCAGGTGGTCCGCATCCAAATCGAAGATGAGGTCAGAGGAGCGCCACGTCTTGCCCGACATCGTCGATGCCGAGGGGTTCTGGTAGCGCCCGGCCGAGAAGTAGACGTGTCGCGGGCGCTCGCGGGCGAGAAAATCCGAGAGTTCGCCCAAATCGAGCAGGGACTTGTGGCGGACGTACGTCTCGCCCGGTCCCTCCGTCCAGGGGACGTAGCCCCACTCGCGTTCGTTGGCGTCGGGCGGCGGGGTAATCTCACTCCGGCGGTAGTGGTCGCCAAAGCGTCCCCGGAGGTACCGCAGCGTCTGCTCTTCCATCGACACCTCGTTTGCCCGAGTCGGTCAAAAGGGTTTGTGTCCCGGCCGGTCAGCGCCCGAGCAGACTCGCCAGTTTCTCGCGGATGCTCTCCTCGTCGCCGAGTTTGAGGTAGTAGGCGTCGCCGCCGTCCTCGTAGTAGCTGTCGATGCGGCGCTTGACCTCGAACCCGAGGCTGTCGTAGAAGTTGAGCGCGCCCTGATTCGTCGTGCGGGCGTGACAGGTGACGGTGCCGTAGTCGTCGGCGACGCGGGCGACGAGCCGTTTGCCAAAGCCCTGGCCGCGGTAATCGTCGTCGACGGCCAGAAAGAGGATGTACCCGTCGCGACGAACCGCGGCAAAGCCGACGAGGCGGTCGTTCGAGCGGTCGAGATAGAGATAGACGGTCGAGCGCTCGTAGGCGTTCTGGAAGAAGCGACGGCGCTGGCGGAGCATGCCGTCCTCGCGACGGATGCGCTCTTTGAGTTCCCAGGCCCGGTCGACGTACTCGCCGTTGCCCGGGCTGACCACCCGTCGTTGAACGTTGACACTCACTACCACAAAATCAGGGCAGGGACGATTATAATTCCACCGCTCACGGCCGTCATCGCGGGGTTCGGCGGGGCTGCTCGGCCCTGCCCGCCCAGCAGTGTCGAAAACCCACACACATTTGGGGAGCTTCCCTCTACAGATGAGCATGGTACTGCTGGCTTCGACCCCGAAGCCGACGAAGGAGACTGGCTACGTCAAACGCGTGTTGCTGACCGGTGCGGCCATTGTCGTCCCCATCGTGTTGACCGTCTACATCACGATGCTTATCATCAACTTCCTCTCGCAGTTCCTCGCCCCCGGTGTCATCATCGTCCAGGACTCGTTGGGGTTTGAGGCGATTCCCGTCGGCGCGATCCAGGCAGTGACGGCGCTTGTCGTGTTGGCCATCGTCTTCCTCATCGGCGCGGCCGCCGAAAGCCGCCACTCCGACGGCACCTTCGAAGCCCGGTTCGACGAACGCGTCTCCTCGATTCCCGGCGTTGGCTCGATCTACTCGAATCTCAACGAGATTAGCGAACTCCTCTTAGAGCAGGACACCGACAGCTTCCAGGAGGTCAAACTGGTGGAGTTTCCACACGAAGGGTCGTACATGCTCGGTTTCGTCACCGCCGAGGAGCCGGCGGCCATCGAATCGGCGACGGGGCATGTGGACATGACAACGCTGTTCGCGCCGATGGGGCCGAACCCGTTTATGGGTGGGTTCGTCGTCCACATGCCCGAAGAGCGGGTCCACGAGGTGGACATGAGCGTCGAGGAGGGGATTCAGGCAATCGTTTCAAGCGGCGTCGTCGTCAACGACCCGGACGACCTGGCCGGTGACGCCACGTGAGCTACGACCTGCGGGACCACACCGCCGACGTGGCCGTCAAGGCGACTGCCGACACGCTGGGTGGCGTCTTCGCCGCCGTCGCCGACGGCATGGCCGCGGCGATGTGCGAGGATACCCCCGAGGGTGGACCACGCCGCGAACTGACCGTCTCAGCAGAGAGCCGCGAGGCGCTCCTCTTCGATTATCTGGACGACCTCATCTACGACCGCGACATCCATGGTGTCCTCCCGGTGGACAACGAAGCGACGGTCACAGCGGACGGGACGTGGCACCTCGATGGTTCGTACCGCGCCGTAGACCTGGCCGACGTTGTCGCGCGCGACCTGAAAGCTGTCACCTATTCGGAGATGGACGTGACCGAGACCGACGACGGATGGCGTGCCTACGTCGTGTTCGACGTATGAAGGTATCTGCTACCGTTTGGAAACGAAGATAGTGGCAAATTTTACACATTGGTGGATCCACACGCCATTGGTTTTCATAAGTTGTCAACAGACACTTACCCGTGCAGCGCCTTTATACGAGTATGACTCACGTGTCCCCGTCCGACCGCGCTGGGTCAGTCCCTCCGAGGGCGCCACAGGAAACACCGCCGAAGACGGCGCTGTTCTGTCCGCGGTGTGGCCACGAGAGCCCCGCCGACGGCGACTGGGTGTTGACACTCTGTTCCGAAGCGGTCGAGGTTCGCTGTCCGGACTGTCGCTGCCTCCTGACGACCCGGCCCGATTGGCTGGCAGCGAAGGAGCGAAGTGCAGGAAGCCGATAGTAGGACGCGTGAAGGAGTTCGAGCGCAAACAACTGCTGGAGCGCATCGAGCGCGAGGGCGCGACCGTCGGCGCCGACATCCCTGACCGAATCGAGGTCCAGGGTGACGACATCGACCTCCAGGAGTTCGTCTTCGAGATTCGCCGCCGCGAGACGGTTCCTGCGGGCGAACGCGACCGTGTCAAGCGCGCCAAGAAGAACCTCCGGCGCGAACGCCTCCAGCGCAAACAGCGCATCGAGGACGAGGACGGCGACATCTCCTACGAGGAGGGCGAGCACCTTGCCCAGAGCATCATCGGCATCGACCGGGCGCTGAACGCGCTCGAACAACTGGGCCACGTCGACATCGAGAACGAGGCCGAGGCAAAGGAGGCCGCCGACCGCAAACGCTGGATGACGTTCCTCCAGAAGGCGCTCGGCCACAAGGACAACGATTCAGGTGTAGGCGTCGGGCGGGGGCGCCAACCATGAGTGACAACGACGAAGTCGCGACACGACTCGAGGAGTTCGCCGACTTACTGGACGCACAGGGCGTCGAGTACAAACCCCGGGCCTACCGCCGGGCCGCCGAGAACATCCGGGACCACCCCGAAAGCGTGCTGGTACTGGCCGCCGACGGCGAGGATGCCGTCGCCGAAATCGACCG
>CAZOQK010000044.1:0-3384 GCA_964581735.1 uncultured Halobacteriales archaeon
TCTTGGAGTGGGAGAAAGACAAGAGGATGAACCGGACCAGCGACCGGCCGCTCGCCACCCACCAGATTCCAAAACGCAACGCCATCGTCTTCGGGGTCGCGCTGGCTGTTCTATCGCTCGTGGTGTTCTGGCAGGTCAACATCCTGACGGCTGCGCTCGGTCTGGTCGCTATCCTTTTTTATACGGTCATCTACACGCTTGTCCTGAAGCCAAACACCGTCCAGAACACGGTCATCGGCGGCGCGGCCGGGGCGCTTCCGGCGCTTATCGGCTGGGCCGCGGTCACCGGTGACGTGGGTATTCCCGGGCTCGCGCTGGCGACGCTCATTTTCGCGTGGACGCCAGCCCACTTCTACAACCTCGCGCTGGCATACAAGGAAGACTACGCCCGCGGCGGCTTCCCGATGATGCCCGTCGTGCGCGGGGAGACGACCACCCGCAAGCACATCCTGTGGTGGTTCGGCGCGACGCTCGTGATGACCGGCGCGCTTGTCGGGCTGACCGACCTTGGCTGGCTTGTCGCGACGACGACGGGGGTCCTCGGCAGCGTCTTCCTCTGGGCGGTCGTGCGCCTCCATCGCGAGCAGACCGAGGAGGCCGCCTTCCGGGCCTTCCACGCATCGAATGCCTATCTCGGGCTCTTGCTCGTGACTATCGTCGTCGACGCACTCGCCATATGAGCACTATCGACTTCGGCAAGCGGCTGCGGCCAGATGGCGAGACCCTCGCCTGGCTCGGGCTCGTCCTTACGACGGAGTTTCTCCTGGTCGTCGGCTACGTCCTCGTCTTCGACGTACTCGTCCGTGACTGGACGTTGTTTGTCGTCCCCTTTGTCTGGCTCAACGTCGCGGGCTGGGCCGTCTATCACACCGCGCCAGCGCCCGCCGCGCCGAGCAAACGCCGCATCGCGGCCGCAGTCGCCGGCAGCTACTTCCTCCTGTTGGCGTACTTCGGCGGCGTTGTCGCACTCGGGAGCGCGAGTCACTCCGGCACCCTGACCGTGGCCCTGTTCAGCCTCCCGCCGGGGTGGAGTCCCTCGATTATCTACACCGGGCAACTCGTCCATTTGGTCGTGTTGCCGTACAAGGTGCTTGGCTACGTCGCGCTGGCCTATCTTGTCTACGCGACGGCACTCGATGCGGCTGGCGCGCTGGTGGGCGGTCTCGTGGGCGTGTTCTCGTGTGTCTCCTGTTCGTTCCCACTCATCGCGGGCCTGCTGACCGGTATTGTCGGCGGCGGGAGCGCACTCGCCGCCGCGACCGCCCAGTCCTCCTATCTCATCTCGACTGTCGTCTTCGTCATCACCGTCGGCCTGCTGTACTGGCGTCCCTCCATCGTTGGCGCGCTCGGGCGCAGGCGGGCGGAGGCGTGACGGTAGATTGTTTGCCGTGAGTCACCGAACAAGCTCATGAGTACGGTCAAAATCGAGTACTGCGTGCCGTGTGGCTTCCGTGACCGGGCGCTGGACCTCCAGCGGGCGGTTCTCACGGGACTGGAGCGCGAACTCACAGAGCTCCGACTGGTGATGGGCGACCACGGCGTCTTCCGGGTCAGCGTCGATGGCACGGTCATCTACGACAAAAGCGACGAGGAGTTCGACATCGACGCCATCGTCCGGGCGGTCCGCAAGCAGTGTTGAGGATTGCAGTTATACTGCTCCAGCCCCAACAGCTGGTATGAGTGAGCAAGAAGACATCCCCGAGAGCGACGAGGAGTGGCGTGAGATACTGACCGACGAGGAGTATCGCATCCTCCGGGAAGCAGGGACCGAGCCACGCTTTAGCGGTGACCTGCTGGATATCAAGGACGATGGCGTGTTCGCCTGCGCCGGGTGTGGCACAGAGCTGTTTGACGCCGACGAGAAGTTCGATTCGGGGACCGGGTGGCCGAGTTTCTGGGACGTGTATCAGGAGGGCAACGTCGAGACGCGCACCGACACCAGCCATGGGATGCGCCGGACCGAGGTAGTCTGTGCCCGCTGTGAGGGCCATCTCGGTCACGTCTTCGACGACGGGCCAGAACCAACGGGCAAACGATACTGTATCAATTCAGCGGCGCTGGATTTCGAGGAGGAGTAGGGCAGTCGGAACCACCGGAAGGCTTTTTTGCCGGTCGTTGAATTGAACAGGTGTGCCAGCAGACGACACGGTCGAGTCGGCCACCGGCGACGGAGTAGACGGGGAGCAAGCCGAGGCGGACGCGGACGACTCAGGTGGGCTCGCGGCGCTGCTTGCGGAACAGGACGAGCAACGCTGGGCCGAGGCTATCGTCACCGGCGGCGTGGCATACGTCGTGGGTTATCTCATCACGGCGTCGTTTTTTTTCTTAGGGCCGGCGGACCCGGGGCAGAACCTCACACTGACCGAGCAACTCGGGAAGATCAGCGTCGTCTTCAACGCGGGTCACTACGTCAATGTCGCGTCGAACTACCCACTGCTCGTCATCGAACAGAACGGCCAGCAGACGCTCTTGGGTGACAGTTTCAGTTTCTTCCGGCTGGCCGAACTCGCCGGTGGCGAACAGGCGATTCCGCAACTCGTCTACCTGGCCGTCCCGGTGGTGCTCCTGGTTACCGTCGGGTTCAGCCGCGCCTACCGGGTGAGCCGGAACGCGAGCCGCTCGGAGACTGTCTTGACCACGCTCGGGATGGCCGTCGGCTACGGTGGCGTCGCCTACGTCGGCACCCTGCTCTTTTCATACCCGCTCGGTAGGGTCCAGGCCGTCGACGGGACTGCCATCTTCGCCCGGACCGCCTACACCATCCAGGGCAACAGTTCGACGGAAGTGCTCGTCACCTTCGGCTCCGACGCCGGCGGAACGCTGCTGAGTGGCCTGCTCTACCCGCTCGCCTTCGCGACGTTCGGTGCCATCGCCGCACTCACCGTCCGCGACGCTCTCGGCGACGACGAGGGCGGGGACGATGCTGGCAGTGGGGACAGGGCGGAGTGAGCTAGCTTTATTCGGCCACGGCGTGTGAGTAGTGTGCATGGAGCCCGCACGCGACCTGTTCTTGCCAGTTGCCGCACAGGACCACATCGATGACTTCGTCGGGATGAGCACCCGCGCCGAACGGGAGGGCTACGAGTTCGTCTGGCTTCCCGAGACCTGGGGCCGTGATGCGGTGACCGTTCTGTCGACGGTCGCGGAGCGCACCGACGACATCGGCATCGGCACCTCCATCATGAACGTCTACTCGCGCTCGCCGGCGCTCATCGGCCAGACGGCCGCGACACTGCAGGAAGCCTCCGACGGGCGATTCCGCCTCGGGCTCGGGGCGAGTGGCCCCATCCTGATGGAAGGGTGGCACGGCGTCGACTACGGCAATCCCCTCCGTCGCACCCGCGAGACAATCGACGTAGTGCGACAGGTGCTCTCCGGTGACAC
>CAZOQK010000044.1:3394-12986 GCA_964581735.1 uncultured Halobacteriales archaeon
CCAGTACGACGGCGAGTACTTCCAGCTCGCCGGGTTCCGGCTCCGCCAGGACCCACCGGAGACACCGCCCCCCATCGACGCCGGCGGGATGGGGCCGAAATCCGTCGAGTTGGCGGGGCGTTTCGGGAACGGCTGGCACGCGCTGATGCTCACTCCGGAGGGACTGGCCGAGCGAATCGCGGATTTCAAACGCGGCGCGGAGATGGGCGACAGGGACCGTACAGAGCAGCGCATCACCGTTTCGGTGGGGTGTTGTGCGCTGGATGACCGCGAGCGCGCCCGCTATTTGGCACGCGAACATCTCGCCTTTTATGTTGGCGGCATGGGGACCTTCTACCGTGAGGCGATGGCCAAGCAGGGGTATGAGGGGACGGCGACGACCATCTCACAGCGGTGGGGCAGCGGCGACAAGGAGGCGGCCATCGACGCCATCGACGACGAGACGCTGGACGCGTTTGCCGCCGCCGGCCACCCCGAGGAGTGCCGTAAGCGCCTGGCCGCCTTCGAGGCGGTCGACGGCGTGGATGCGGTGTCGGTCTCGTTCCCGCGGGCGGCCGAAACGGACGAAATCGCGAGGACGACCGAGCGACTGGCGCCCTAACGTTCCGCGTCGACGACCTCGTATGCTATCGAGCCATCGCGTAGGTTGTCGGTGTGTGCCGACAGGTCGCCGGCAACAGCGAGCAGGAACACGTCGAGCCCTTTCATCGCAGCCTCCCGGACGGCATCGGGTGTCGCGAACTCGATGTCAGGGGTGAGGTCGGCGTTGCGTGCGACGGCGACAGCCTCGGTCCCGGCGACGGCAAGCAGGTCGTGGCCGGTCGCGTGGTCGGCCACGGTGTCGGGGTCGATACCCGCGCTGCCACCGTTGCGGACCGTGGGGACGGAGACGACGGTGACGGTCCCGAGGTCGTAGTCGACGACGCCCTCGAAGTCCGTGACGCCGACCTCTTGGCCGGCCTCGGCCTCGGTGACCGCGACCGCAGTCGCCGAGCCGGCGTCCCCGGGCGTGGCGTGGAGATACCCCTCACGCATCGACAGCGAGACGCGGTCGCCTTCCGTGGCGCTGCCCGTCGCGAGGGCGCTCTCGACTTCGACCTGGCCGATGACATCCGTCGAGACGTGCTCGACAAGCGACCGGAGCTGGTCGGTCTGTGAGATGAGCCAGTCGACCCCCTCCTTGGTCACCTCATAGCGGCCGCGCCCGAGTTTCTCGACGTGGTCCGCCTCGACCAGTTCCTGTAAGTAGTTGCTGACAGCCTGTGAGGTGATGCCGATAGCGTCGGCGATCTCCTGCTGGCTGACCGCGGGCTGGCGTTCGGCTATCTCGACGAGTATCTGGTATCGCGTCGCGTCGCGCTTGCTGGCCAGCACATCCGACACCCCCAGGGCATGGTCCGGCATTAGCGCTGTCTGAGGGGCGATACCTCAAGTATCTTTGCCAACGCCGTCACGAAATCGACATTATCACGCATCTGCTGACGGAGTGATAAATTTTGGTTGATTAAATACAAGTTCTATTGCCTTTCGTACTACGAGGGTTTCGTATCGGGGTATGCCGGGTGGAGGGGGAGCCCGGACCCGGTCGTCAACGCCGGTGATTCCGGAAACCTGTTGGAAAACCGGACTGCAACGAGCATTTTATTATCTTCTGTGAGAACAACCCGCTGGGATCAGCTATGACCGATGCCGACAAAGACCCGCCTTCATCACTCGATTCGGAGGGCGCAAGGGGGGCGCTCGCCGGCGGCGTGCTCAGCAGTATCATAAATAATAACGAGCGGGTGCGTGCGGCGTTCACGAGTCCGGATGGGCTGACGCGCATCGGGAACGAGGAGCGTCACGTGGCGTTTTCGGTCATCATGCTAGTCACGGACGAGCGGATACTGTTCGTCGAGGGCGACCACTCGACGGGGGACATCGGCGCGGACGCGGGGTCGCTGGCCTATAACGACATCGCGGCGGTGGCAGTCGACGGGCAGGACCCTGCCGTTCTCGCGCTGTCGATGGCAAACGGCGTCCGCTGGGAGTTCCCACTCCCAGGCACGGACCCCGAGGTCATCGACAGTGTCCGCAGGCATCTTCACTGGGTCGGCGAGCTCCGCTCCCGGCTGGTGGCCTGCCGGAACGATATCGCGTTTGCCGCGGGGGAGATCCGCGACCACGCCAAAGACATGGCCTGGGCGGACGCCGAGGCGGTCTACGCCAAGCACCGTGACCGGCTGGACCGGCTTATCGGCGCTGTCCACGTGACCGTCCCCATCGACGACCACGTCATCGCACCCGAACTGACCGACATGGAGCGCACGCTCGAATGGGCCTGTGCAGGCTTGGCTATCGAGTATGCACAGTCCCAGTTGGAGCTGGGCCAACAGCTCATCGAAAACGAAAACTACGACCAGGCACGGAAAGTACTCCAGACGGCACAGGGACAGTACGGGACCGCAAGCGGGCGCGCCGACGCCATCGAACGAGGGGACGCCTTCCGCTTCGGAGAACAGCGGGAGTTGCGTAACGAACTCGACCGGCTGGAATGGGAAATCGAGGCCGTCGCGGCCGAGCCAATCCGGCGCGCACACGAGGCGAAAATCATGGCGACGAACGCCGACTCGACGGCCGACGCCGTCGAACACTGGGAGACTGCGTTCAGGCGCTACGGCAGTGTTCTCACACTCGAATGGGGTGACAGTGGCCGAAACTTCACCGGCGACCCCGACGAGATTCGTACGGAGATGCGGTCTGCCGCGACCGAACTCATCGACAGCCACTGTGAACTCGCCCGGGAACTGTGGGACGAGGGCGTCACGCTTGAGCGCGACGACGATGTCGAAGATGCACGCAGGGCGTGTACCGACGCGGCCGACCACATGGACCGCGCGGCCGGGCTCGCCGCGGAGTTCAGACCCGGGGATACGGCGGCTATCGAGCGCCGTCGCGACGGCATGCGGGCATCGCTCCGCGAGATGCGCGACACCGCGACCGTCGAGACTCCGGTGACCGAAGAGACTGCTGCCGACACCGAACCCTCCGCTTCGGATGGGCCAGGGGAAAGCAAAGCGGAGGGCCTGCTCGATCTGGACACACACCAGGAGATAACGTTCGACGCCACGGTCACCGATGGGGCGGCCGATGGCGGCCGACGCCACGAACGGGAGTTCAGCGCGACGGAGCCCGAAGAAGAGCTGGAGGATGTCGATGACTCCGGAGAAACGGACCTGAGCGACTCCGAGACCGTGATTCACCCCGAAGAGTAACCGCCAGCGACCCACACGCGTCGTGATGCGTACGATCTTTATACCCAACGCACAGAGCAGTGACTGCACGAGCCACGCGTGCGAGGGTAGCCAAGCCTGGAAACGGCGGCGGACTCAAGATCCGCTCCCGTAGGGGTCCAAGGGTTCAAATCCCTTCCCTCGCACTGTCCGACCCGAGCAACCGCGAGGGTCGTGACGTGCACACAGAGGGGTTTGAACGAGAGAACGCCGCGGGCGCTCGCGTAGTTCGAATCCCTCCCCTCGCACTGTTGGCCACTACGGCCCCTCGCAACACAGTGCGCGGAAGACCCGCGAGGCCGCTCAAACGGGCGGCCCCGCTGTGAACGGGGTACGCGACGCGTGCCCTGTGAACGGAGCGGTCTTCCCTCGCAAACTTCCTGCCGCCAACCGAGTAGCCACCACCTGCCGGTGTGTCAGCCGCTGCCAAACATCATGAAAGACCATTATGTTTATTACCCTCCCATCTAATTGTGAGAGTAGAACCATCGTAAAGAATCATGATGGTTCACCGGCATCGGCAGACGGTGCCGAGCAGGAAACCATGTACGAGAACTTCACAGACGCCGAGAACACGGGAGCGCCCCTCGTGCCGATGATCGAGGAACCGACCGACGCCGTCACCGACGGCAGCGAGGTAACGCCCACGCCATACGAGGAGGCAATCCTGAGCCATCGGCTCGATGAGTGACCCGCCCCTGGACCGACCCCTCTTTGTCCACACTCTCTTAGCTCCCGGGTGATGCCGACCACACCACCCGGGAGCGACGACGCTAACTGTCAGCGCGTGCCAGCGGGTAGTATGACTGATGCGATTCGCCGTGCTGCGCTGGCCGAGCGCGCCGCCCGCGCTGGCGGCGTGGTCGCTCGCGAAACCTTCCGCGAGGACCTGGTCGTCGAGACGAAAACCGACAAAAACGACGTGGTGACGGCCGCCGACCGCGACGCCCAGCGCCAGGTCGTCGCCATCATCAGAAACGAGTTTCCCGGGGATACGCTCGTCTGCGAGGAAGACGCCACCCAGCCCGACGACGACGTGGGACTGGTCAAGGAGGTGCCCGAGTCGGGCCGGGCGTGGGTGGTCGACCCCATCGACGGGACGGCGAACTACGTCCGTGGCATCCGGTTTTGGGGCACCAGCGTCGCGGCCGTCGCCGACGGTGAAGCAGTCGGCGTCGCCACCTACCTCCCCGCAGAGGGCGACATCTACACCGCCGGGCCCGAGAGTGTCACCCACAACGGGTCGACGATGGCCGTCAGCGAGCGGACCGACCCCGAGACGTTCGCCGCGGGGCTCATCGGCTGGTGGCCCAGCAAGGGGGGCCAGCGCTACGCCGCACTCTTCGGTGCGGCCGCCGACCGCTTTGGCGACCTGCGTCGCTTTGGCTGTCTCCAGGGGATGCTCGCGCTGGTCGCCAGCAGCGGCCTCGACGCGGCGTTCATGCCGACCCGACCCCACCCGTGGGACGCTATCGCCGGGGTTCACCTGATTCGCCGCGCCGGTGGGACCGCGACCGACATCCACGGCGACCGCTGGCGTCACGACAGCAAGGGGCTGGTCGTCTCGAACGGCCACGCCCACGGCGTAGTACTCGATGCCGTCCGCGAGGATGTGGACATCGGGGCCGGGGACTGAGCAGTCCGGCGTGTCCCGTCGGTGCACGGGACCGGAATTTTAACACCCATCGGCCTCGGCATGGCGTGTATGGATGTCCTCGACGAGTACGGTATCAGCCCCGAGCAGGCGTGGGCCGGGACCTTCGTTGCGGGTCTCGTCGCGCTCGCGGGCGGGGCCGTGGTCTTCACCGAGCGGGTGTACTATAGCTTTCTCTGGCGCTACTTCTGGGGTCCCGTCGAAGCCGACGCCGCCGGGGCGCGGTGTGTGGCCTACCTCCGTGACAGCGGCCGGGTCGTCGAGAACCCCGCCGCCGGCTGTGGGGCCGTCGAGAACGCCTTCGTCGCTGAACCCGGCTACACCACCGTCTCCACCATCGGCTACATGATCGTGCTGGTGTTCATGCTCTATGGCCTGTATCTGCTCCTCCAGCGGTTCGACCTCACGCCGTACCCGCAGTTTTTCTTCGCGCTCGTCCCGTTCATGCTCTTTGGCGGGGCCCTGCGGGTCGTCGAGGATTCCTTCGTCGCCGCTCAGCGCGCCGGGGAGGTGCCCGCCGTCGAGTTCCCCGCCTCCGCCGCGCTCATCAGTCCGTTCATTTACTTCACCGTCTTTTTCATCGCCCTCGTAGCCTTCCTGCTGGCGAAGTGGCTCCAGTGGAACGAGTACACCGACACCTACACCTACCCGCTCGGTGGCATAGCCGCGGTCGTTCTGCTCGCCACCGTCGGCTATCTCACCTATCTCTCCTTTGTGGTCGAGTACGTCTTCTGGTACCCGTTCGTCACCGCCGTCACCGTCGGCCTGGCGACGGTGCTGTCGGTCGCCGCGTACTACGGCGTCGACCGGTACTACCCCGATGTCAACGCCGGCACCGGTGCGATGGGGCTGGTCGTCATCTGGGGCCACGCCATCGACGGCGTCGCCAACGTCATCGCTTCGGACTGGACCGGCACTTTCGGTATCCCCGGCGAGGGGTACTCCGCGAAACACGTCGTCAACCGGATCATCATCGACGTGACCAAGACGGTCCAGCCCGCGGCCGTGACCGATGTCATCGGTGATTCCTGGACCTTCCTGGCCGTGAAACTCGCCGTCGCCGTCCTCATCGTCTCCGTGTTCGACAGGCAGTTCTTCGAGGAGAGTCCCCGCTATGCCGTCATGCTGCTGATGGCGATTCTGGCGGTCGGACTGGGGCCGGGGACCCGCGACATGGTTCGGGTGACGCTCGGCATTTAGCTCGGGTCAGGGGAACGGGTGGTGCTCGCGGTCGAGACGGGGTTCGAAACCAAGGTCTGCGGGAACGGACTCGGCGCGGTCGCCGAAGTAGGGCTCGTGAAAAAAGAGCGGCTGTGCCTGCGGGACGAGCGCGCGCACGGCCTCGAAGCCAAGCGCCTCGACATCCCGCGTCGTCGTCCGGACGGCGTAGGCGTCTAACTCGGCGTCGTCCAGACGGTCAAGCACCGCATCGAGTTCCGCGGTCCCCGTCGGCACCTCGTCCGGGCCGACCGACTCCGCCGGGATGGCGCCATCGGCGTTGACGTATGACTGGACCTCGGGTGGGAAAGAGGCGTACCGGCCGATTGCGCCCGACGCGCTCTCGGCGTCCTCGGGGCCCATCCCGCGCAGTTCCATCCAGTTTTGCAGGGCTTCGGCGAGCGCCGACCGTGCGGCCGCGGTCACGTTCAGTTCGGCGCCCGAGCCAGCGGCGAACCGCGGCCACTCGTCCTGATGGACCGCCGCGACGACAACCGGCACGTCGATGTCCTGTGTCACGAGCAGTGTCGACACGTCCAGGCCCTCCGAGTCGGCCCGCATGATGAGCGTCTCGTAGCTAGCATCCTCAATGTCGAGCCCGAGCGGGTCGAACGTCGAGTACCACGACAGCATCGTCGCGTCCCGCTCGATTACTTCATACAACCCCGCGAGCAGGGCTCCGGTCGTCGAGTTCCCCAGCCCGAGGCCCGTCGTCACAGGCGGGCGGTAGTGTCGTGACGGGGGCGGGTAGTGAACGAACTCCGCCGGAACAGGGACCGAATCGCCCGTCTGGAGTTGCTCGCCGGGGACCCACTCGATGTCGACGGCCGGGCCGGGGTCGGACTGGCAGACGAACGAGGAGGGGTCGAGCCCGTTTTGCATCCCGGTAGGCGGCGCGGTGGTGAACTCGTCCATCGTGTAGACGCCGGCACAGTACCGTTCCAGCGCCTCGCCGAGCGCTTTCATGAAGGCGGCGTCCCAGCCGGCGTCGACCCCGGCAGCGTCCCGCCCGGCCGTGACGGCGCTGAACCCGGCAGTATCACACGCGTGAGCCAGGTAGTACGGGACCGGGAAGGATTCGGCTTCGCCGAGTTCCTGGACGAGTCCGAGCTGGTCGTCGACGGCACGCTCGGCGCGGCCGAGTGCGTCTTCTATGTCGCGGTCGACGTGGTCGCGGTCGAGCGCTCGCTTGCGGCCATCGTCGCAGGCGCAGTTGGGCAGCGGGAGGAACGCACGGCGGGCGTGGGGAATCTCGATGACTTCACCGAGGGCGTGGCCGTTCTCGGCCATGTAGCGGGCCGCTTCACGGCCACCGACGGCCCCGGCAAAGCGGGCGGTGTGGGCGGGCGGTGCTGCGGCGGGTTCGGCCTGCGGGTCGAGATTCGCGCTGACGCGGCCGCTCAGACACTCATAACAGGCCGTTTCGGGGCCGAAACCGGCGACAGCGGCGTCGACGACGGGATACCCACCGACACCGCCGAGTTCGACCGCGATCCAGCGACTCGCGGTGTCGAGTGCCTCTTGATTTGCCCGCTCGAAGGCCGTCTCACCGGCCTGGCCGACGACCACGGCGAGGTCGTGGTCGGACAAGTCTGTAACACCGCTTGGCTCGGTGTCGACCTCGATGTCCCCCAGCGCCGCCTCAACGGCCGCGACGGCGGGGCCGGAACCGACGATACCAACTGACATACGAGAGGGCACGGCGGGTGGGGCCTAAAATACTGGCGTCCTGGGTCAGTCGAGCAGCTCCCGGGCGATTCCCGCCAGTTCGGGCGCATCGGCGTCGGCCAGGCGCTGGTCGCCAAGCAGGAGCCGGAGTCGGGGCCGCCCGACATCGATAGGGACCTTCTCGGTGTCGAGCAGGCCGTCGTCCTCGAGTCGGGTCTTCGTCCGCGAGAACGTCGCTTTGCTGGCGACGCCGACATCCTCGCCCCATTTGCTGATGTCATAGAGGAGTTCGCCGTTTCTCGCGGCGACGAGCAGGCTGATAGTCACCTCATCAAGCCCGTGCCCGTCCCCGCGGGCGGTATCGAGCGAGGCGAGCACTGCACGGAAGTCCGCGGCCGGGTCGGGCCCGATATCGTCTTCGAGCGTCTCCAGCACGCGCGAGCGTGGTGGTGTCCGCAGCGAAAACTCCGGTGCGTCCGCCCAGCGTTCGTCGTAGTCGGCGTACGTGTTCTCGACGAACGTCCCGTCGGAAATCGCCAGCGCGGCGGCCTGCTCGCTGCTTTCGACGAGGGAGACGACCGACTCCTTGGAGAGGACCAGTGCGCTGTTTGGCACCGCGTTGAGCGTCCGGACCGCGAGCGTGCCCGCCGCGACGAGGTCGGCGACAGTACTCGCGACCAGAAAGTCATCCATCAGATCCTTGAGTGGTTCCTCGGCTGCGAACAGCCGCACTGTTGCCGAAATGTTACCTTCGGCCAGTACATCCACCAGCGCACCGATGGCAGCCCGTGATGGATTGACAACGATGACATCGCCGTTGGCCCCAGAAATCCCGTCGGAAAGGATATCACCGGCGGAATCCGCCACGATATTCGAATGAATCATCCCGACTACCTCTAAGACCACTTTTTGTATTTAATTTTATTGGGACACGTTATTAAATCTGATAACAAAACGGTTAGTACAGTGGATAACAGTTGACAGCGATAGCCCGAATTATCAGAATTGGATGCCGTCGCCTGTAATGGGGTTGGTGGTTCGATGGTGGGGCCGGTAGACTGCTGTGGCTGTCAGCGGGTCGATGTTGCCACTCCGTCGTGTCCGTTCGAAACTATCGCCGAGAAGAAAGTCCGCTACAGGCCGGGAACGCTATCTTCGGCTTCTAGCAGTTCGTGGTAGCGGTTGCGAATGGTCACTTCCGAGATGTTGGCAACCTCCGACACTTCGCTCTGTGTGACCTTCTCGTTTGTCAGCAGCGAGGCGGCATACACCGACGCCGCGGCGAGGCCGACCGGTGACTTGCCCGAGTGAACCCCTTTTTCCTTTGCGTTTTTCAGCAGTTGTCGAGCCCGGCGCTCGACCTCTTCGGTGAGATCAAGGTCCGAGGCAAAGCGGGGGACGTAGCTCTCGGGGTCAGCGGGCTGGATTTCGAGGTTCAACTCCCGGACGACGTACCGGTATGTGCGTGCGATTTCGTCCTTCTCGACGCGGGAGACGGTCGCGATTTCGTCCAGCGAGCGGGGTGTGCCAGCCTGGCGGGCCGCGGCGTACAGCGACGACGTGGCGACGCCTTCGATGGAGCGACCCGGCAGCAGGTCCTCGTCGAGTGCACGCCGGTAGATGACACTGGCTGTCTCGCGGACGCTCTCGGGAAGGCCGAGTGCGCTTGCCATCCGGTCGATTTCACCAAGGGCCTGCTTGAGGTTGCGCTCCTTCGAGTCGCGGGTACGGAACCGCTCGTTCCAGGTGCGCAGCCGCTGCATCTTCTCGCGCTGGCGGC
>CAZOQK010000045.1:0-457 GCA_964581735.1 uncultured Halobacteriales archaeon
ACCTTGGCGGGGGCTTCTGGCTTGGCGGGTTTCTGATGAACAAAGTCACCGTGCGTGGCCCAGCCCACCACGTGCTGGACGAACTCGACGTGAATTACAAACGCTCACAGGACTCGGAAGGTCTCTACGTCGCCAACGGTCCCGAGGCGTGTTCGGGTCTGATCAAGGCTGCCTGTGATGCGGGCGCGAAGATGCAAAACATGACCGAGTTCACCGACATCGTCATCCGGGAGGACCACCGCGTCGGCGGCATCGTGATGAACTGGACGCCCGTCCACGCGCTGCCCCGGGAGATTACCTGCGTCGACCCCATCGCCGTCGAGGCCGACCTCGTCATCGACGCGACGGGCCACGACGCGATGGCCGTCAAGAAACTCGACGAGCGCGGCGTCCTCGACGCCCCCGGCCTCGAAGCGAAAGCAAGTGGGATGGACCAGACCGACGACAACTCCTACGG
>CAZOQK010000045.1:467-4758 GCA_964581735.1 uncultured Halobacteriales archaeon
GAACACGCCACGGCCCACGCCACGGGGATGGACTCGACCGGCGACGACGAGTACGGCGCCCCCGGCCACGACTCGCCGGGCCACGACTCGATGTGGGTCGGCGAGAGCGAGGACGCCGTCGTCGAGGAGACGGGCCTCGCCCACGAGGGTCTCATCGTCACCGGGATGGCCACCGCGACGACCTACGGCCTCCCGCGGATGGGCCCGACTTTCGGTGCCATGTTGCTATCGGGCAAGCGTGCCGCACAAGCAGCACTCGACGAACTCGGCATCGACGCCGACGCCGTCGAGATGACCACACGCGCCGAACCGGCCGATGACTGATCGGACAGCCAGTCAGCCCCGGGCGGAATCCGCCCTCCGTTATCCCACGATTGTACCCCATCTCCCCACCGAATAGCCCGAACGTAGCCAATAATTGCGCTAAGAGAAAAGAAGAATAACCGTACAAGCGTATCGGTTAGTAGAAACGGCATTAATGTCTTCAAAGATGACTGATACGATAACCGAAACGGCCGAAACCGACCTGACGCGGGATTCAGAGGGGGTAAAGATGGTTCTGTGGACGCGGCGGCCGGTCTGTGGTCCGCGGACGGACATTATCGACCGGTTGAGTACGCTACACTCCGAGGAGGCGCTTGCGGATTTCAGCGTCGAGACGTGGCCCGACGAAGTCGCGATATCCGAACACACCGAACACGCACGCGTCGTCGAAGTCTACAGGGAGTATCTCCACTGGGCGGAGGAACACGACCTCTCGATTACGCCGCCGTTCGAGCGCCGCACGGCTTCCTCGCTCGTCGGCGGGAGCCAGGACGTGCTCACCGTCCCCATCATGTGTCTGGCCGTCTACGACGACGGCCTCAGCGGGGTCTACCCCTGTACCGGCGAGGAACGAACGTGGAGCGTCTCGGACTATCTCAACGCCTACGAGATGGCCGGCGAACGCCCCGGCACTAAAGAGAGCGATGTCGATTTCCCCGTGTTCGACGCCTAAACGACGCCGTCTTTCGGTTACATACCTGTTAGGTACACGACTCGTAACCGTCGAGGCCCTTTATGCCGGTATGGAACCAAGACTCATTACCGAGGGCAACGGCAGCGCACTCCTACAGGCGCCCCCAGAAAGCGAGTGGCTCCGTACCGACACGGTCGTCAGCCTGGACGAGTGGGCCTGACCGCGCCGCTGATTTTCCGCTACTCCACCGTCCCCGCGAGCACGCCGAGATAGCCGCCGGCGAATCTCTCGAACCGTCGCCCCGTGGTCCGAGCGGTCAGCGCTTCCCGTGCGGCCCGGACCCGACGCTCGAAGGCCGCGGCCTGCGAAGACCGCGTGAGCCACCCGCCGGGCGAGGAGAGTCTGACGAAGGCCTCGAAAGCGAGATTCAGCGGCGCGGCAAGCGCCCGGTCGCTGCGCTGGAAGTTCAGCAACACGACCCGCCCCCCGGGACCGACGAGGTCACACCAGCGCTCGACCGCGCGCGCCGGGTGCTTGAACATCCCGACGACGAAGGTCGCGAGGACGGCGTCGGCCTCGCTCAGTGGCGGCCGGGTCGCATCGGACTGCACGTAGTCGACGGTCGGTCCCACGCGCTTCTCGTGTGCGCCCGCCTGCGTGAGCATTTCCCGGGTGAGGTCGATGCCAAGTACCCGGCCGTCGGGGCCGACCCGCTCGCGGAGGTGAGGGACGTTCGCGCCCGTGCCACACCCCATCTCGGCGACGGTGTCGCCGGGCGAACACCGAAGAAGGTCGGCAGTCCGGGCACGCCAGGAGCGCAGTCCGGGCAGGTCGGCCACGCGGTCGTAGAGGCCTGCCCACCGACCGTAGTACCGCTGGGCTGGCGTGGTCATGTAACCGATCGGAGTCGCTCCGCGACTGTCACCGCGTCCGACCCGAGGATGTAGACGATAGGCTCGATTCCCATCGCGCCGGTCTGGTAGAGCACGTCGGCGTCCGGCGTCCCGTCGAGCGCGGCGGCGATGCCCGCCTCCAGACTCGCCTCGGCGTCGAACGCCGCGACGGTGAGTCCCTTGCTTTCCAGTGCGTCGATGATGTCGGGGTCGTAGGCGACGTTCAGGGCCGCGCGTGCCTCGCTGCCGGTGGCCCGCGCCGCGAGCAACACGTTCGCGACGTGCTGGCTGACGCCGAACTCCGGGTCGCCCGGGACGGTGGCCTGCCCACCCACATCGAGGATGCGGCCGGGGACGGCCGCCACGTCCTCGATACGTTCGGCCCCGGAGAGTGCCTCGACCAGGTTCGACCCGACGGCGGGAATCAGCGGCGCGAACCCGCCCGTGTTCTCCAGGATGCGCAACCCTTGCCGGACCGAAGTCCGAACGCGGCCCGCCTCCCGAAGCCGACTGTCGGCGTCGTGGACCGAGAAGTCCGCGCCGTAGTCCCCCAGGTCGGGCACGGCCTCGGCGTGGATGTCGGCCAGTACGCCGCCCCCTTCGAGTTCACGGATACAGACCTCGGCCTCGACCAGCGCTTCGGTGGTGGTCATGCTCCCGTCGGCGAGTCCGTCGGCGAGTCTATCGACGAGGTCGCGGACGCGCTGCTCGTTTGCGATGCGCTCGGTCCGGCCGACCTCGCCGTGGACGTACTTCGAGACGGCACTCTGGCTGATGCCGAGCAACCCGGCGACCTCGCTCTGGGTCAGCCCGCACTCGCGTAACTGCTCGGCCAGCAGCGAGCGAAACGTCGGCAGGAACTCCTCGACGACGATTTCCTCGATGAACTTCATCGGCCTATTGGTCGCCTCCAAACTCCACGTCGTTTCTCACCGACGGTTCCGGACACGCGAACGGTCCTCATTGGTCGCCTCCAAACTCCCTGTCACCCTGTATCTTCGATGCCTGCGGTCCCTCCTGTCCCTGGTACTTCGACCCGCGTTCGGCGCCGTAGGGCCGGTCGGCGGGCGTTTTCAGTTCGGTGAAGGTCAGCTGTGAGATGCGCATACCCGGCGTCAGCGAAACGGGCGCGCGACCGAGATTCGAGAGTTCGAGCGTAATCTGCCCCTCGTACCCGGGGTCGCACAATCCCGCTGTAGCGTGCACCACAATCGCAAGACGGCCGAGCGACGAACGTCCCTCAACGTGGGCAATCAAATCGTCTGGAATCGCGACACGTTCGTGGGTCGTCCCGAGCACGAAGTCGCCGGGATGGAGGACGTACTCGCCGTCCTCACCCACGTCGACTTCCTCGACGTACTCGGAGACCTCCTGCTCGCTGTTGGGGTGGATGCAGGGGATGTTGGCGTGCTGGAACTCCAGAAACGTCTGGCCGAGCCGCAGGTCGACGCTGGCGGGCTGAATCTGGATGTCGGGGTCATCGAGCGGCTCGACGACGAGGTCACCCTCCTCCAGCCGCCGCACGATGTCCGCGTCCGAGAGTATCATACCTCCCCCACCGGACGGTGAGGCTTAAAATCCCTCGGTCGATTCGTCCGGTAGTGTTCGGTGGAGCAATCAGCGACACCGGTGAGACCAGCAGGAAAGCCCCGATGTCTGGACTCGGAAGGCTCGTTGTGCCCCTCGGCCTTCGGCCTACGGCGCTTCTATCCCCTGCCTTCGTCCAGACGCTCCATTGTCGGTTTTAGACGTATCTCTGCCCACTACTCCTCAACCAGGCACTGCCCTCTGTCCACCTTTCCGCGACGGTCAGTCCTTAGTACCGCCAGCACCGAATATGGGTATGAAACAGGCCATCGTCGCGCGTGCCGACCTCGGGATGGGCGAGGGGAAACTCGCCGCACAGGTTGCCCACGCCTCGCTGATGGCCTACGAGGACGCCCCGAAAAGCGACCAGAAAGAGTGGAAAGGCGGCGGCCAAAAAAAGGTCGTCCTCCAGGCCAACGGTGATCAGGCGCTGTTCGAACTCGCCGAGAAGGCCAGGACCGAACGCCTGCCCCACGCCATCGTCCGCGACGCCGGGCATACCGAACTCGAACCCGGGACTGCGAGTGCACTCGCCGTGGGCCCGGCCAGCGACGAGCGGGTCGACACGGTGACCGGTGACCTCTCGCTGTATTAGTGTGCAGCGTTTGCATGCGACAGAAGCCATATATAGTCTTATCCCTTACCTTGGGTGAGTAACTCAATCCCCTACCACAATGCAAGACAACCAACAGCAGGCGTACGACCGTGGGATCACCATCTTCTCCCCGGACGGACGGCTCTACCAGGTTGAGTACGCCCGCGAAGCCGTCGCCCGCGGGAGCGCGAGCGTCGGCGTCCGGACGACAGACGGTGTCGTTCTTGCGGCCGACCGGCAGGTCCGGTCGCCACTCAT
>CAZOQK010000045.1:4768-12845 GCA_964581735.1 uncultured Halobacteriales archaeon
CCACGTCGGTGTCGCCAGTGCAGGCCACGTCGCCGATGCCCGCAAACTCGTCGATGTCGCCAGACAGGAAGCCCAAATAAACCGGCTTCGCTACGACGAACCCGTCGGCGTCGAGACGCTGACGAAAGCCATCACGGACCACGTCCAGCAGTACACCCAGACCGGCGGCGCCCGCCCGTTCGGTGTTGCCCTGCTCGTGGCCGGTATCGAGAACGGCAAACCCCGCCTGTTCGAAACCGACCCGTCGGGGACACCCTACGAGTGGCAGGCCACCGCCGTCGGCGGCGGCCGCGATGACATCATGGGCCACCTCGAAGCCGAGTACGACCCCGAGATGGACCTGCAGGGCGGCGTCGGCATCGCGCTCGAAGCGATGGCCGAAGCCAGCGACGACGGCATCGACCCGGCCGGCGTCCACGTCGCCACCGCCGATGTCGAGTCCGAACAGTTCAGCACCCTCGCAACTGACGAAGTCGAAGCGCACGTTGAGGAACGCGGTCTCGGCGGTGATGACGAATGACGGATATTTCAGACCCCTACGAACCCGAACTCGCACCGTTCCAGGAAACACAACAGACTGGCGACGACGACACCGTCGCCAAGACCGGCACCACGACCGTCGGCATCACGACGCCCGACGGCGTCGTCATCGGGACCGACCGCCGGGCCTCGCTCGGTGGCCGTTTCGTCTCAAACAAAAACGTTGTCAAGGTCGAGCAGGTTCACCCGACCGCCGCCCTGACGCTGGTCGGCTCCGTCGGCGGCGCACAGTCGTTCATCCGGACGCTGCGCTCAGAGGCGACCCTCTATGAGACGCGCCGTGGCGAACCGATGTCGATGCAGGCACTCGCGACGCTCGCGGGTAACTTCGCCCGTGGTGGCCCCTTCATCGCTATTAACCCCATTCTCGGCGGCGTCGATTCGGATGGCTCGCACGTCTACAGCATCGACCCTGCTGGCGGTGTGATGGACGACGACTACACCGTCACTGGCAGCGGGATGCAACTGGCCCACGGTGCGCTGGAAAACCAGTACGACGAGGATCTCTCCATTGAGGAGGCCCAGACGCTCGCGGCCCGCGCGGTCAACGCCGCCACCGAGCGCGACACCGGCTCCGGTAACGGGCTCGTCTTCGCGACGGTCACCGACGAGGATGTCGACATCGAGAAGTTCGACGACGTGACGGAACTGCTGTAACCGGCCTCGGCGACAGTTGTTTATCGCCCCCGGTCCTGCTCTCGCAGTATCCCCACATGCGCGAGGCCCAGGACATCGAACGGGCGGTCGGCATCGACTACTACGTTAGCGCCGCCGACGGCGTCGGCGGCCATCTCCGGGACTCGCCCGCTGACTTCCGGGTTATCGAACTCGAACTGTTCGACACCGAACCGGTCGATACCGACCCCGGCGCGTACCCACACTTGGTCATCCGGGCGACACTCCACGATTGTGAAACCAATGACTTTGCCGGGGCGATTTCGGACCGTCTCGGTATCTCCCGCGAACGCGTCTCCTGGGCCGGGATGAAGGACAAGCGTGCGGTCACGACACAGCTGTTCTCCATCGATGGCGTCGCCCCCGAGGACCTGCCCGACATCCCGGACGCGGACATCAAGGTGGTCGGCCGCGCCGGCCGTCCGATTCTGTTTGGCGACCTCGCTGGCAACCGCTTCGAGATAACGCTCCGCGAGCCCGCGCATCCCGAGCACGTCGACGCCATCACCGACGACCTTCGCGCGCTCGCAGGCATTGAGGGCGTTGACCCCACCGAGTGCGCGTTCGTCGCCATGCCGAACTACTTCGGCCAGCAACGATTCGGGAGTATCCGCCCGGTCACACACGAAGTCGGCCTCGCTATCGCCCGCGGTGACTGGCAGGGCGCGGTGTTGGCTTACGTCGGGAACCCACACGAGGACGAACCCGAGGCGACACGGGCCGCCCGGGAGGTCGCTGAGTCCGGCGACTGGCAGGGGGCACTCGACGCGTTCCCCCACCACCTCGGTTACGAGCGGTCGATGCTTCACCGCCTCGCGGAAAGTGAGGACACCGAGGCGGACTTCCGCGAGGCCCTGGAGACGGTTCCGGTGAACCTCCAGCAGTTGTTCGTCAACGCCGCCCAGTCATACGTCTTCAATCGGATTCTCTCCGAGCGCCTCGACCGGGGCCTGCCCTTCGACGAACCCGTCGTCGGCGACGTGGTCTGTTTCAGCGATAGCGACGCGCCCGAGGAGCTCACACTGCCCGACACCGGCCGGACACAGCGTGTGACCGAGAAGCGCCTGCAGGCGATTTCCCGCCACTGCGAGCGTGGCCGCGCCTTCGTCACTGCGCCGCTGGTCGGCACCGAGACGGGGTTGGCCGACGGGGAACCAGGCGCCATCGAACGCGCCGTTCTCGACGACGTGGGCATCGACCCCGCCGACTTCGACCTGCCGGGTGAGTTCGACTCCGATGGGGCCCGCCGTGCGGTGCTGTTTCGGACCGACCTCTCCGTCGAGCGTGACCCGCTGACGTTCTCGTTTGCGCTGCCGAAGGGCTCGTATGCGACGGTCCTCATGCGCGAGTACCTGAAACGAGCCCCGGGCGACCGCTAAAGCACGCCGCTTATCGGGGCTGGTCCGCCTACCCATTTACATGCAGTGTCGGCAGTGTGCCAGCGACCTCGACAGGCCAGGCGACTACTGTCTGGTCTGTCACACGACAAACGCCGACACCGTCGTTCTTGAACTCGGGCGCGAGCGCGCCACGGTCACGACACTCGACGGCGAGGCAGTGCTCGGCCGGCGGGTCGTGACGACGACACCCGAACCCGAAGACAGCGAAGTCGAGCGGACGGAGCTGCGCAACTTCGCGAGCCTCATCGCCAACGAGGTCCACCGCAAGCGACCCGAAGAAGTCTACGCGACGGGTGACCGTGCCGTCCTCCGTGCCGTCCGTGCGGAACTGCACTACGAGTTCTATCGCGTCGCCGGCGACGACCCGGTTGAGTACGTCCTCGAACGGAAGGGCGAACCCACACTGGAGGTGGTCGACGCCTCGGTCGCCGAGAAACTCGGCGGGGCACACTCGACGCTCATCGGCGGCCGCGAGGGAAAGCGGGCGCTGAAGATCGTCGCCGAGCATCCCCACGTCAAGAAGATAATCCCGGGTCCAATCGACGCCGGCGGGTCGGGGTCGCGGACGGGCCTGCGCGCGAAGGCCACCCGGGCCGACGACAACGGGAACGTCCGCCTGTTGATCCGGGACGGCTCCAGCGTGCAGGAGAATCGCGTGGTCACGACTGCCGGCGACCGCGACCTCGGCGAACACGTCCGGGCGGACTTGAACGAGGCACTCCGTGAGACGGAGCTACAGGATTGACAGGCGACACGGCAGCGACCCGGCGTGACGTGTCGCACAATCGCTGCCCACGCCGGGGTGGCTGTCAGCGCACGAGCGTGGGTGGTCCCGTCTTCGGGCATAAATTTTGGCCCGTTCGGGCGCCGCAACGAATCGTAGGGGTTATTGGGGCGGTACGCAGACAGTACGGTACTATGACCGACAAACGGACTGGCAGTGCCGGTCGCTTCGGCGCACGGTACGGGCGTGTCTCCCGACGACGCGTCGCCGACATCGAGGCGGAGATGAACGAAGACCACACCTGCCCGGACTGCGGCGAGAATCGTGTCGATCGTCAGGGCACCGGCATCTGGGCGTGTCAGGCCTGTGGCCACACGTTCACCGGCGGCGCGTACACACCGCAGACGCCAGCCGGCGAGACGGTCACCCGCTCGATTCGCGCCGCACTCGGCGAGGACGAAGAATAAGCGTCTCCAGCCCTCACACTAATCTATGAGCTACAAGTGTTCCCGCTGTAAGCGCGACGTGACGCTCGACGAGTACGGCGGCGTCCGCTGTCCGTACTGCGGCCACCGCGTGCTCCTCAAGGAGCGCAGCCGTGACATCAAAGAAGTCGACGCCCAGTAACCACGACGCTATTCTCGCCTTCGAGTATGAGGACGCACAGCGTGCCCGCCGTATCGAGCGCGCCGTCCGACCGGAAATCGGCGACATTGATGACGACCGCTCGTCGGCCTCGCTCGCACGCGCTGGCGCAACCGTCGAACTCACTGTCGAGGCCGCAGATCTGGTGGCGCTGCGCGCCGGCCTGAACACCTGGTGTACGCTGATCACGGTGGCCGAGCAGGCCAGCGACGCTGCCGTGTGAGCGCCCGGCGCAGGACGGACCGGTCCCGAAAGCAAGGGTTTACCACGGCGGGTCCCGAGACAACGGATATGCAAGGAAACCTTCCGCCGGAAGCACAGGAGAAACTCGAGGAACTGCAGGATCTTCAGGAGACGGCCCAGCAAGTCGCTGCACAGAAACAGCAGGCAGAAACACAGCTCAGCGAGTCCGAGACGGCACTCAACGAGCTCGGTGATGTCGACCAAGACACTACGATGTACCGCGAAGTTGGCGAACTCCTCGTCAAGACCGACTACGAAACTGCCGAGGCCGATCTCGAAGAGAAGGTCGACAGCCTCGAAGTGCGCGTCGACACGCTCGCAAAACAGGAAGAGCGCGTCCAAGAACAGTTCGAGGAACTGCAAGAAGAGCTCCAACAGATGCTCGGCGGCGCGGGCGGCGCCATGGGCGGCCCGGGCGCTGGCGGCGCATAGATAATGTCGTCGGACGACCCGACTGACGAAGAGGTCGTCCAGACGGCTGCACAGGCGGCTGAAAACGTCGTTTTCTCACGGCTCTCGCGGTCAGATATCGATGATCTCGACATCACCGTCTCCTTCGAGGACGGTATCCTCGGTGTCGACATCTATCTCAACGCCCCTGACAGCCGCGCGGACGCCGACCAAATCGTGGATGATGCCGCCTTGGCCGCTCGCGGCGCCGTCGACGACCTCTTTGCGTAGTTACTCGGCGGCCGTCTCCTCGTCAAGACGGTTCCCCACCAGTCCCGTCCGAAACGCGATGTAGCCCAGCACACTCACGAACAGGATCGGCGGGAGGATGAGAAACGCCCACAGCGGCCGCAATCCCCAGCCCAACAGCAAGAGGAGGTTCCCGATGCCGAGCAGGACGAAGGGGAGGATGTACAGCGCCGCTCGCTTGCGGTCAAGATCGTACTCCTCGCTGGTAGGCACAGCCATACATTACCATCCGGCTTGCACATAAAAAAGCGTCGCGCTCGCGCGAAGCGTCAGTGGGCTTCGTTCATTTCGCTCTCATCACTGGCCTCGTCAGCGTCTTCGTCGTCCTCGGCGTCCTCGCCGTCGCCTTCGCCGCCGATCAGGTCACTGATCTGTGCACCGAGGTTGTCGACCTCACCGTCGAGATACTGGTGAATCAGCTCGTGAATCTGGCTCACGCGGTCGGGCGCCTGTGCGGGCATGTCCGTCGACGGACCCCGACGGTCCTCCGCGTTCGACGCGTTCTCGTCGCCCTCGCTATCGTTCATTTCCGGGCCTGCATTCGTGGGTGCGTTGCTCGCGTTTGCGTCATCGTCGTACTTGTCATCAGCCTGTCCAGCCTGCGAGTCTGTGGATGCGTTACCCGGCAGCGCTGCGGCGCCTGCGGTGGCAACCAGCAACACTGCAACGAGTACGCCTGCGGTCTTTGTCAGCTTCATGTTGCAATCCATCCTGGGTGCCAGAGGGACTCGAAGGGGGAAAGCGCTCAAGCCGTTTTCTGCTTGAATTAAACCGAATTAACTGTTTCTTCGCCCGCTTTAATCCGGAGTAAACGGGCTGAACGGGTTCGGACGGCACACTCAGGGGCCCCATAATCTGGCGGTGTCACTCGCCGGTTGGAACCGCTCGCGTCACCGAGATGGTCCCGCTGTGAGCGGGACCATCTCGCACCCCACGGCAGTCTTTTCACACCTCCGTCCCTACCCACTGGTATGGAACACGAGGCGACGGTTGAGGGCGTCGGTGTCGGGGTCTCTGACGAGGGACCCGGCGCGCCGGTAGTCGTCCTACAGGCCCGCGAGGAGCTCATTCCCATCTTCGTCAGCTCCGACCAGGCCCAGTCGATGCAACTGGCACTGGAGGGAGAACCGTTCGAACGGCCGCTGACTCACGACCTGTTCGTCGAGATGGTCGCGGAGTTCGGCGCGGCAATCGACCGCGTGCGCATCGATGACCTCGCCGATGGCACATTCTTCGGGAAAATCGACGCCGAACAGTACCACGGCGGCGAGCGCAAACAGGCGGTCTTCGACGCCCGCCCCTCCGATGGTGTCGCGCTCGCACTCCGGGTCGACTGTCCTATCATCATCTCCGACGAGGTCATTGACGAGGCTGGCCGCCCGCCTGACGCCTTCGAGACCGGCGACCGCGGGTCGGATGTCGACGACGACCCCGACCTCGGTGACGACCCTTTCCGATGAGCTACGACGGCCTCCTCCTCGACCACGACGGTGTTATCGTCACGCTCGGCGACCATACCGCACTCTCCGCCGCCGCCGCGGACGCACTCGCCGAGGTTGGGGTCTCCGACCCCGCACCCGACGCCGTCGACACGCTCTCGATTGCCGTCTCCGAGTCCGAACTCGCGGCGGTCAGCGAGCGCTACGATGTCGACCCCGATGCGCTCTGGCGCGCCCGCGACGACCGGGTGCGGGACGTGCTTCTCGACGAGACGACGACCGGGCGGAAAGCGCCCTACGACGATGTACGCGTCCTCGCCGACTGCACGCTCCCGATGGGTATCGTCAGCAACAACCAGACCCGCATCGTGGACTTCGTCCTCAACCACTACGACCTCGACCACCACTTCGAAACCGTCCACGCCCGCGCCCCCGACCGGGCGAGTCTTAGCCACAAGAAACCCCGCCCGACCTTTCTGCACGAAGCGATGGCCAACCTCGGCATCGACAATCCACTCTACGTCGGGGACAGTGAGAGCGACGTGGAAGCCGGCCAGCGGGCCGGTCTCGACGTGGCCTTTCTCCGGCGGGACCACAACGCCGACGATGTCCTCGACCATCAGCCGACATACGACGTAGGCGGGCTGAACGCTGTCGTGGATATTCTGGAGTCCGAATCGGCGCAAGTGCGGTAGCGGTGCAGCAGGCCGGGAGCGCGTGCCGAGTGGAGCGAGGCCGCGCGAGGACGGGGAAGGGCAGGGCTGCCGTGTGGTGGCGGTGCTATCGCGTCAAGCATCCGCGCGCCACCGGCGCGCGGTTCACTTCACGCGAACGAAGTGAGCGTGAAGGTTGTTTTTGTACTAAATTTTTGCGAGGAGAGGTTCGAGCGCGCCGATGGCGCGACTCGAACCCGACGACGTAAAAATTTAGTCTGCGATAACACTCTCGTCGTTGTCGGCGACCAACCGATCCATCGCGTCGACCATCGCCGTCACCGAGGCGCGGGTGATGTCCGAATCACTCGCGGTGACGGTGACGTGGTCGTCGCCGCGCGACATCTCGATTTCGACGGTGACGATGGCGTCGGTGCCGCCGGTGATGGCGTCGACGTGGTAGGACTCCAGCGAGGCGTCGGCCTCGTGGCTGAGTGCTTCCTCAGCGGCGTTCATCGCAGCGTCGACCGGTCCGGACCCGGTCGCGGCCTGCTCGCGCACCTCGCCCTCGACCGAGAGGCGGACGCTTGCGGTCGGTGGCGAGACGCCGGACACTGCCGTCAGGTCGAGGAGTTCGACGCGGCGCTCGCGGTCTCTGCCCTCGATTTCCTCTGCAATCGTCAGCAGGTCGGCATCAGTGACGCGCTTGCCTCGGTCGCCGATTTCTTTGACCCGCTCGACGACCTGGTCGATTTGGTCGTCGTCGAGTTCGAAGTCGTGCTCGTCGAGTGCGGCCTTCACACCGGCGCGACCGGCGTGTTTGCCCAGTGCGAGCCGTCGCTCACGGCCCACCTTCTCGGGCGGGTAGGGCTCGTACATCGCGTCGTCTTTCAGGGTGCCGTCGGTGTGGATGCCCGACTCGTGGGTGAAGGCGTTCTCGCCGACGACGGCTTTGTTCGGCGCGAGCGGGATACCGGTGAGTTTGGCGATGAGTTGGGCGAGGTCGTGGACCTCGGTGAGGTCCATCGTCTCAACGCCGTCGCCGTGGTTGAGTGCGAT
>CAZOQK010000046.1:0-12823 GCA_964581735.1 uncultured Halobacteriales archaeon
GCCGATCGGGCCTCTCGCGGGTCATCCTCGGCAGCGTCGCCGAGAAGGTCCTGCGGCGGACCCACCTGCCGGTGCTCATCGTCGACAGTCACGAACTCCACGACGACGAAGACTAGCCGAGCGGTTCGTCGTCGCCGTCACAGACGGGACCGCCCGTATTTTTCAGGCGACCTCCTCAGAACAGTCGCTTTTCCAGTCGCTCCCTGAGCGGCCCGGGGCGGTCGGACCCATAGACGACGAGGGTATTTTCCTCGCCGAGTTGCTGTTCGCCGTAGCCGAACAAGCGCTCACGGACGCTGGTCTGTGAGCCACTGACGACGAGCAGATCCGCATTAGCGGCGGCGGTATCGACTGCCTCACCCCTGTCGTCTGTCTCGATGAGGGTTGTCGAAGTGGCACCATCGACCATCTCCTCCAGTTCCGTGAAATAATCCTCGATGGTGTTCCGGTGTGTGGTCGGTGCATCGGGTTCGATGGGGTAGAAGAACTGTATCTCCGCGCCGGTGCCTGTAGCGACGCCGTCGACGACTGGTATCTTGGCCGGGTCGTAGGTACCGCCATCAGTCACGACGGCAATCGTCTCCACGCCGGAGCCGTCGAACTCCGTCACCTCGATGACGTCACAGGGAGCGTGTCCTTCGACCCAACTCACGTCGTCGCCCAGAACGGAGGCCGGGAACTGTCTCGTCTGTCGCTCGATGACGAGCGCGTCGGCCCCGGTCTCACCGGCGTAGTTGACGATTGCGTGTTTCGTGTCGTGACTGACGATTTCCCCGTATAAAATCGGCACATCACTGTCAGTTGCGCGGTCTTCGAGACGCTCTTCGAACGACCGGTCAGCTGGCGTGACACGTTCGGCAGAGCGGGCAAGCGGCGTCTGGTCCGGGACCTCGTCGAACTGTGCGACGCGGACCCGACCGTTACGGTCCCGGGCGATGTCAGCAGCAATGTCGATGAGGCCGGTCTCGACGTGGGGCTGGGTCCCCTCCGTGACTGCGACCAGCACCTCGTATTCGTCGGCATCGACCTGTGACTGTGTCTGTTCGATAGCCGAACGACCGACGCTCCGTCGGAGGGCATCTGTCGCCGCACCCTCCCTGTCGACGCCGCCGCGTCTGTGGACGTAGAAGTAGTACCAACCCATCGATGCGGCCGTGATGACCACGGCGCCGACGAGCGGCAACCATCCCATCTGGGTGAGCAAGACGCCACCGCCGAGGATGCCGACTGCCTGTGGGACCGGGTACAGCGGCGTCTCGAAGCTTGGCTCGTATGCCGCCACGTCACCCTCGCGGAACGCCACCACGGTCAGATTGATCAGGATGAACACGAGTATCTGGAAGGCGCTTGCCAGCTTCGCGATGCCAGCGACGGCGTTGGTCGCCACGAGCGCCAGGAAGATGATGCCGGTGAGTGTGAGTGCAGGGACGGGCGTTCCAAAGCGCTCACTGATGCGCTCGAACACCGCCGGTGCCAGTTTGTCACGGCTCATCGCAAGCGGATACCGCGACGACGAGAGAATACCGGCGTTTGCGGTACTGATGAGCGCGAGTAATGCCGCAGCGATAATCGCGTAGACGCCGATTTCCGAGAGTGCAGCCTCCGATGCGACGATCATCGGCACGTCCGAGTCTGCCAGTTGCCCCCCCGGAGCGACGCCGACCATCACGGCGACGATAGCCACGTAAACCAGTGTCGTAAACGCGAGCGACCCAAGGATGCCCAACGGAATGTTCCGGTCGGGGTTCTCGATTTCCTCCGCGACGCTCGCAACCTTCGTCACGCCCGCGTATGAGACGAAGACGAACCCAGTCGCGGCGATGATGCCGCCGGCGCCCGAGCCCAGAAACCCGTCGAATCTGGCTGCGTCGGTTCCGACTGAGCCGGTTGTGATGAACCATCCCATCGCGAGCAACATCAGTGCGACGATGCCGATCTGCATGCGACCGCTCTGTTTTGCCCCCACGATGTTGACCACGATGAGGATGGCTGCAACGGCGAGCGCAACCGGCCTGACCGGGAGGTCAAGCAGGTAGACGAGATACGGTGCCCCACCGACAAGCGCCAGCGCGCCTTTGAACGTCAGCGAGAACCACGTCCCGACACCGGCGATGGTACCGAGCAGCGGGCCCATCCCGCGCTCTATGTAGAGGTACGTGCCGCCCGCCTCCGGCATCGCCGTCGCCATCTCCGATTTGCTCAGGGCAGCAGGCAATACCAGCACGCCGGCAAGCAGATACGCAAGTACGACGCCGGGTCCGGCCATCTTCATCGCGAGGCCCGGCAGTATGAAGATGCCACTGCCGACCATCGCACCGATACTGATGGCCAATACTGACGGAAGACCAAGGTCCCGTTCGAGTTCCTTTCCCATCTTATCAGACGGTGTAACGCGCGTGCGTGTCACACAGCATATCACTCACTGCAGACGTGGCACAGACGGTATCGGCACCGAGCGCGGCGAACGCGTCGTGATACTGCGGGTCACTGACCCGGACAACAACGTCTGAAACTCCGTTGTCGACCCGCAGACGCTGTGCGTACAGCAGATTCAGACTGTCTTCAGCTGTCGTAACCAGAGCCGTATCGTATTCGTCAGCAGGCACGTCGAATCGCTCTGCGTCGACGACAACCGACTCCGAAGCGGCGTTCCCGACCCGCTCGACGGTTCGTTCGTCGAACCCCACAAACGTCGGTTCGACCGGCAATGCCTCCGCGACACGGACACCGACGGCGTCACTCCCGATGACCAGCACTCTCCTGTCTTCGGCCCTCCGTCCGTTCACTGGCGTCATGTGACCGACGACCCCCATGATCCACCGGAGCGGCGCATGCTGGCCGTCCGCCTGTCAGCATCGGTACTGGAATCGTTCGTCGTCATTGTTACCCTATCATTATTCACAGAACAGCATAAGTTGCCCGGCTTATTTGCTGAGTTGATAAATTTGTGCCGTTTAGATATCGCACTGCGATTTCGGTGGCCGGAAACAGCGCGTGAGTCTGCTACCGGCGTGACCCACGGAATTATTTGAGTTGCGTCAATAGCGGGTGACATGACGTGGACTATCGACGAGTTGGACAAACGGATTATCTACTGCCTCCAGCAGGACGCTCGCAACACGACATCCTCTGACATCGCCGAGAGTATGGGCGTCTCCTCGAGTACGGTCCGGAACCGCATCCACCGACTCGAAGACGAGGGCATCATCACGGAGTACAACGCCCGCGTCGACTTCGAGACGGCCGGTTCACAGTTGCACACCCTCATCGTCTGTACGGCACCGATACCGGAGCGCAACCGGATGGCAAGACGCGCCCTCGACATCGAGGGGGTCGTCGACGTGCGGGAGGTCATGACCGGCGAGGAGAACGTCCACGTCGGCATCGTCGGCACCGACAGCAACGACCTGGCACGCATCGGCGAGGAACTGGACGAAATCGGGCTCGAAGTCAACGACGAAGACCTCATCAGAAACGAGTACACGACCCCCTACAGCGACTTCGACGTGACGGGAGAGGACTGACCGGGAAGTTCTGACCCAATATTTTACCCAGTCGTTTTTTATCAGTTCGTGACAAATTACGGGGTGTGAGTCACAGGTCGACAGCACCGTCGTCGGGTCGTCACGGTTCACACCGGTTGAAAACCGCTCACGAACACAGACACAGATCATGATAGCACCACTCTCCGCTACGGCAACAGCAGTACAGTCCGAACTCCTCCTGCAGATGACACAGACGGAGGCATTCGAGTATATCCACGACGACACGCTGCTCGCGTCGTCGCTGTGGGCGAACATCGCGCTCGCGGGGGTTGCAATCTTGCTGTTTGTCTATATGGGGCGCAACATCGAGGACTCGCGGGCACAGCTCATCTGGGTCGCGACGCTGCTGGTGCCACTGGTGTCAATTTCGAGTTACGCCGGACTCGTTTCCGGGCTGACCGTCGGCTTCTTCGAGATGCCTGCTGGCCACGCCCTCGCCGGCGAGGGCGGGGTGTTCTCGCCGTGGGGACGCTATCTCACGTGGACGTTCTCGACGCCGATGATTCTGGCCGCGCTTGGCCTGCTCGCTGGGACCGACCGCGCGACACTGACCACCGCGATTACGATGGACATCGGGATGTGCATCACCGGGCTGGCCGCGGCCCTGACGACCGGCTCGTATGGCCTGCGGTGGGTCTTTTATGGTATCAGCTGTGCCTTTTTCCTTGCGGTGCTGTACGTCCTCCTCGTCGAGTGGCCGGCCGACGCCAAGGCCGCCGGGACCGACGAGATATTCAACACCCTCAAATCGCTGACCGTCGTGTTGTGGCTTGGCTACCCGATTCTGTGGGCGCTCGGCTCGGAGGGCTTTGCCGTGCTGGACGTGGCGATTACTTCCTGGGGGTACTCCGGGCTGGACATCCTCGCGAAGTACGTCTTCGCGTTCCTGTTGCTCCGGTGGATCGCCGCGAACGAAGGCGTGGTCGGCTCCCGGTCGGCAACGACCGAGTCGGGGGCCGGTGCTGGAAGCCCTGCTGACGACTGACTGGACTCGGCGGTCAAAACGGAAAAAGCGGCGTCACGGGCGCCGGGCCGGTGTCACTCCCGCCGGTCGATGTCGAGTTGCTCCTCGACATCTTCGAGCCACTCTGAATCGGCGAGGTCATCCATCTGCGCTTGGAAGTGCGTCTTGCAGACGCCGACCTTGATACCCTCTTTTTCGACGGCGATTTCTGCGTCCCGGTCGCAGTAGTGACACTGCATACTTCAAAGTCGGGGCGGCACACCATTGAACCCTGCGACCGCGGCCATCTACAACCGCATCGCTGACCGGAACCGCTGGTAGGCCCCGCTGTCCAGTCCAGCCAGACCCAGACGCTCGTCGTGGGCGTCGCTGCCGCCCGTCGCCACGAGGTCGTGATGCTCGATGGCCCGCTCAACCGGGCGCACGTCGACCTCCCGGCCGTAGTCGTACCACCGCTCGACGGCGTCCAGGTCAGCGGTGAGTTCGAGGGCCGCTTCGGGGTCGGGATACCGGAGCGGATGAGCGAGTCCGACCAGCCCGCAAGCCGCCGAGAGCAGGGCCAGCCCCTCCTCGAAGTCGGGAATCTCACGGGCGACGTAGCAGGGGCCGTCGTCGCCGATGAGGTCGGCGAAGGCGTCGCCGTAGTCGCAGTCGGCGTCGCTGTCGGCGATAGCACGGGCGATGTGTGGGCGGCCGACGCCCGGGACGAAATCGACAGCCAGCGAGACACCGAGTCGGTCCTCGACGCGCTCGACGATTGCCCGTGCCCGCTCGATACGGTTTTGCTGGAGGCGGTCCAGTTCGGCGGTCAACGCGTCGGTCCGACGGGCGCCATAGCCGAGCAGATCGACCTGTCCGGCGGGCGAGTCGACCCGGAGTTCGATGCCGTGGACGATGGTCAGCCCGTCAAGGACGGCGACCGGCGTCCCGAGGTCGGGGTGGAGCCGGTCGTGGTCGGTGATAGCGACCACGTCGACCCCGCCCGCCTGTGCCGCCTCGGGCAGCGTCTCCAGCGTCAGCGTCCCGTCGGAGTTCGTCGTGTGGACGTGCAGGTCCGCAACTACCATACCCGATGCAAGGCCTCCGGCGGTATCGGCCTTTCTGCTCCGGTTGGTCTGTGCATTATATCCACTAGAACTCCTTGGGGAGATATGCAATGATAGATGGTGACGTTTATGTGGCGTGACATCTCAAATACTACCATGAGACTTATAAGCGACGTAGACGACAGTTTCACGGCACACACCTTCCCAACGACGACAGAGGAGTTCGTCGCTGAACACGGTCACCTCGAACTGGAGCTGCCAAACGGTGCGGCGACCCTCGAAGAAATCCTCGAGTGCCTGCCAAACGAGGAGTTCGAGTCCGAGGAGGACGCCCGGCTCGCACTGTACAGCGCGCTTGGCGAGGAGGCAATCGGCCGGAAGGGGTACAGCGACCGTGATGCAACCGCGCCCGGCGAGGACGGCCACGATGTCGTCTCGCTGTAGCCGCTCGCGTCGCTGCCATCAGCCCGGTATGGATTGATATAACAACCACTCGTACTTTTGTTGTCGCTGCCGTGGTAATCCGATAGACCATGGAGAAACCGCTGCTGGCCACGGAATTTCTGGACAGGGCACGCAAGTACTTCGGGGACCACGAAGCGGTACTTACCTTCGAAGGCGAGAGACTCACGTACGACGAGCTCGGCGAGCGCGTCGACAGGCTTTCGGCCGCACTGCAGGACCGCGGCATCGAGAAAGGCGACCGCGTCGCCGTCCTGGACCCGAACACACACTACCACCTGGAGACAGCCTACGCCGCCATCCAGATCGGGGCGGTTCACACACCGCTGAACTACCGACTCAAACCCGGCGAGAACGAGTACATCCTCAACGACGCCGGTATCGACGCGCTCGTCTGTGACTACGACTTCGTCGAGAACATCGACCCCGTTCGTGACGAGGTGGACGTGGAGACGTACATCTGCAACGACCCCGCGAAGGCTGACACCGACGAAGAATGGGCCGATTACGGGGAGGTCATCGCCGACTACGACCCCGACGACTACGAGCGCCCGGAGATGGCCGAAGACGAGATTATCACCATCAACTACACCTCAGGGACGACCGGCGACCCGAAAGGCGTCATGCGGACCCACCGAACCGAGACCATCCACGCCTACCTCACGGCACACCAGAACTCCATCGAGAGCGACGATGTCTACTACTGGACGCTGCCGATGTTCCACGTCAACGGCTGGGGCCACATCTACGCCATCACCGGCGTCGGTGCCCGGCATATCTGCGCCCGTGGGTTTGACCCCGAGCGCACCTTCGAGAGAATCGTCGCGGAGGATGTCTCCTATATGTGCTGTGCGCCGACGGTCATGAACATGCTCATCGAGTACTGGGAGGACGAAGACCCACCGACTACGGGCGATAACGCCCTCCGAATCGCATCGGGCGGTGCGGCCCCGCCGGAAGCCACAATGCGTGCGCTCGAAGACGACATCGGCTGGTATTTCAAGCATATGTACGGTTCGACCGAAACGGGGCCGCTCATCGTCACCTCCGACTACAACCGTCTTTTTGACCAGGAGAGCGACTCGCGGTTCGATATCAAAAACCGGCAGGGCTTTGCGATGCTCGGCACCGAAATCGATGTCGTCAGGGAGGACGGCTCGTCGGTCCCTCACGACGACGAGACCATCGGCGAGATCGTCGTCCGTGGCAACCAGATTATGGAGGGGTACTGGAACAAACCCGGGGAGACCGAGGAGGCATTTAGCGCCCGGCGACCGGGCTGGTTCCACACCGGCGACCTCGCGACGCTCAACGAGGACGGCATGCTCAAAATCAAAGACCGCAAGAAAGACATCATCGTCTCGGGCGGGGAGAACATCTCCAGTCTCCAGCTTGAGGACTGTCTGTACAACCACCCCGAGGTCCGTGAGGTCGCCATCATCCCCGCACCCAGCGAGGAGTGGGGCGAGACCCCGAAGGCGTACATCGTCCCGAAAAACGGCGACCCCGACAACCCCGGTGTGACTGCCGATGAGATAACAAACTTTACCAAGGAACGGCTGGCCGACTACAAGGCCGTTCGGCTGGTGGAGTTCCTCGACGACCTCCCGAAGACCTCGACCGGCAAGATTCAGAAATACGAAATCCGGGAGGAAGAGTGGGAGGGCCACGACCAGATGGTCGGCGAGGGGTAACGGCCGCGATACACAGACGTTTATTTTTTCGAGCGAGTCGGTCCGCTGAATGGCCGATTCTGAGCCCGACCCCGAAGAGAGTGTCCGGGAAGCGGTCGAACGGTCACGGAGCGGCGCCCCCGCTGCCGGCCGCGTCGTCCGTGACCGCGTTTTTTGATGAAATCTTTCAGCGCGTCGTCGCCGCTGCCGACGAAGAGATTACTGCTGGGAGCCGCGACCTCTTTTTCAGCGGTCTCGCCGCCGGCTTTGCGATTCCGATTACCTTCCTGCTGTACATCTCGCTGACCGCCTCGACCGGCGGCCACCCGGTGCTCTCCGCGATGTTGTACCCGCTCGGGCTCATCCACATCATCGTCGGCGGCTACCGACTATACACGGAGAACACGCTGCCACCCGTGGCGCTGACGCTCGAACGCATCGCCTCGGTTCCCGCCTTGCTTTGCAACTGGCTCGTCGTCCTGGCCGGGAATTTCACCGGCGGCACGTTCGGCGCCATCGCGCTGGTGTGGGGCGGTGTGCTCTCGGCCGACGGGGCCGATGCCGCCGCGAAAATCGCCTCGAAGGGTATCGAAACGGGCTCGTCGGTCCTCTTTGCCAAAGCGGCGTTTGCCGGCCTCATCGTCGCGGGTGTCGTCCGGGTAGGCTACGCGTCCAGGACACCATCTCGCGGCTCGTCGTCGTCTATCTCGCCTTCCTGGCGATTCCGATCAGGGGGTTGTTCCACGTCGTCGTCTCCTACACCGAGATGGTGTATCTCGGCCTCCGGAACGAACTCGCGCTGTGGGTCGGGCTGACCGAGTTCGTCGTGCCGGTGTTGCTGGGCAACACCGTCGGCGGCGTCGTTTTAGTGACCGTCGTCAACTACTTCGAGACGACCGAAGAGCGGCTCGAATCGGCGCGTTTCGACGGTGCCGACCGGCGGCTCTCGTTG
Organism: uncultured Halobacteriales archaeon; assembly: GCA_964581735.1. GTDB lineage: Archaea > Halobacteriota > Halobacteria > Halobacteriales > Haloarculaceae > Salinibaculum. The sequence goes on from CAZOQK010000046.1 coordinate 8,643, forward strand.
AGCGAGTGGGTCGGCGGCGGCCTCGTCGGACAGTCGTACGTGCCGCTCATCGACACCGTCGAGCCGGCCGAGACGGTCGACAACGGCCAGTACCACGTCGTCGTCCCGATTACGAACCCTCGGACGGGGTCGCGCCTGGTCGATTTGGCGTGCCGGCTGGCGAGCCGCGAGGACGACCCGACGGTCCACATCGTCCACGTCGTCCAGAAACCCCGCCAATCGGCAGGGGGCTACGGGGTCGCACAGAGCCGGCGCGTCGTCGGGAAGTCCGAGGCGTCGATGGCGGACCTTCGGGCCATCGCCGCCGAGTACGGCGTCGACTGTGACACCTCGACGATCCTCTCGCATCGCTCCTTCGAGGAGATATTCACCGCCGCGAATCGCAAGGAGGCCGATCCCGTCGTCACGGAGTGGGGCGACGACGGCATCTGGAAGGCCGCGCGGGCCGACCGGCCGCTGGACGACCTGGCGCGACAGCTCCCCTGTGATTTCCTCGTGTTGAAAACCCGGGACCTCGACCCCTCGCGGGTGTTGCTCCCAACCGACGGCAACAAGCCAAGCGAACTGAACGTGGGCGTCGCGCGGACGCTGCGTGACGTGGCCGGGGCGGAGGTGACCCTCCTGTACGTCGTCGACAGGCCCAAACACCGCGAGCAGGGCGAACAGTTCCTCGCCGACTGGGCGGCCGAACACGGGCTCAACGACGCCGTCCGGTCGGTCGACGACTCCGGGGACATCGGGGCCGCTCTCGAGCGGGAAGCACAGGGCCACACGCTGGTGTTACTCGGGGCGTCCGAGCGGGGACTCCTCTCATGGCTGGCCCGCGATGCGCTCTATCTGGACATCGTCGACGACATCGGGTGTTCGGTGCTTCTGGCCGAACCGAAACCAAAAAAGGGCTGTTCGACTGGCTCAGTCCTTTTCGAGGAAGTCCGGGCGGTCGACGGCCTCGTTTTTCCCGGGTTCGGGTCTGTCGAGCGCGTCGGGGAGGCCGTCGCGCCCGCCTGTGGGCACGTCCTCCTCGTCGACAGTGACCGCCTTGCCCCCGACGAGTTCCGCCCAGACGGGTTCCCCGGCGGAGATGTTGGGGTCGACATCGAGTTCACGGGCCTCGTTTTTCCCCTCGTCGAAGGCCAGGTCGACGACGCTCTTGTCGTATGAGGTGTCGACTTCCTCGCGGATGCGGTCGAGTTCGTCGGGGTGGTACTCACCCAGTGAGGCCGCGACGCCGAGCGCGTACGCGCGGTCGATGACCGCGTCCTTATCGAGTGTGTCCCAGTCCGTGCCGTAGGCGCGCTCGTACTTGTTCATCTTATCCCTGGACTTTCCGGTCGCCGTGGACGCGCAACCCTTGGTCGGAAAAGCTGATTTCGCGGATATCACAGTCGATAGCGGTCCCGCGCATCTTGATAACCTGGATGCCACGGGTCATTCCCGAGGAATCGAGGAAGTTGTGGAAGAAAATAACGCCGTGGGCCAAGTAGTGCTCGTCCGAGTAGGAGGTGGGGTCTGTCATCTCCGAGATGAGCAGCGTGGTGGCGTCGGTCTGTTTCAGCGCGGAGAGAAAGCCCGTAATCTCGTCGGATATATCCGAGAAGAAATGCTGAAGCAGCATCGTGGAGTCGATGACGACTCGTTCGATGCCGTTTGATTCGATGAAAGCGACGAGCCGGTTGGTCAGGCCGCCGTCACTGCCGAACTGCGTGATGGTCCGCTTGCCGGCCTCGGTGACGAGATTCAGGAACTGGAGGGTCTCGGACTGGACCGCCCGGTTGAAGCCGAAGTCATAGCCCGCCATGTCCTGCATCAGTTCCTCTCTGGTCTCATGCATCGTGACGTACAGACAGTCGGCACCCTCCTTGGCACCCTGCGTGATAAACTGCGAGCAGAAGGTCGTCTTCCCGCTGCCTGGCGGTCCGCTCACGACGTAGAGCCGGTCGTCCAGCAGTCCCCCTTCAACGAGGCCGTCGAACCCGGGGACGCCACTCGAAAGACGCATGCGGATGACAACGCCACGTCGTGATATAGGTGTTTGCTCTTTGTTCTCACTGCTGATAATTTTCGAGGCCGGCCGCCACGGAATCACGCACTGCGAGCAGCTCTCGGGTGGCTTGGTCGTCGAACCGCAGCGGGCGCCGCCACCACGGCCCCTTCCCGGAATCCGCTGACAGGTCCGTGACGAGCGCGTTCGCGTCTGCCCCACCGGTGGGCTGGGAGAGCGCGAGCGCACGGTCGTACAGCGCCGATTCCTCAGGGTCACCGAGCAGGAACACGCGGGCGTCGTTGTCCTCGCGCCGGACGTGTGCGTTGTTCGCGAAGGAGCGTCGGGCATCGGCGTCCAGCGCGGCGTAGTCCTCGCCGGTCAGGGCATCCCGTGCCAGTCGGAACTGCCCGATACAGAAGGCCCCCCACTCGGGCGGAAGCCAGTCGGCCACGCCGTCGACGGTCAGCGTCGCGTAGAACAAGGCGTAATCGCCCGCACGTAGCTCAGAGAGCGGCCCGGCTTTGATGCCGTGTTCGTCGCCGTAGGTGTACCGCTCACAGCAGGGATACTCCGGGAACTCGGGGTCAAGATGTACCGGCTGTTCGCGTAGTTTCTCGGGAATCGGCGTCGTGAGGTGGGGCGCGAGGTCGCCGTATGTCGGCGGGTCGACCGCGGGCTCGGATTCAGGAATCGGAATGTACTCGAAGGTGCCGTCGGGCCAAATCGGGCCCCGGAATCCGGGTTCGTTCGTGTTCGCACCGATGTTGATGGCGATTGCCCGCATCATCCTCTTTCGGGCAGCCACGCGCAAAAGCACTCGGTCAGCGCAGCGGCTGGGCACACTCATGGCAGTAGCTGAACATGCCGTCGCGTGCGTTTACCGTGCCACACTCCTGACAGACGACCGTCTCGTCGTCGCCGGTGTCGACGTTGGACGACGTAGCCGCGCCCTCCAGGCGCTTGTATCCCGGTTCCCGCGCCTCGCCGTCGTGAGTCGCGTCGTGTGTCGATTCCCCACGCTGGAAGTACCGGTAGAGCACGAGCTGCAGCAGGGCGAACCCGATGAGGTACGCCGCGAGCCAGGCCCAAGCCTCCATATGGTGTGGTACGCGTTCACACTACTTGGATGTTCGGCTCTGCGCCGCCGCGAGGTTCCAAGCGGGCGTCCGGGGGCGACAAGTGGTGTTCCCGATGCTGGGGCGAAGGCGACATCGATGTGACGTGTGGCTCAGAAATCGGGTGGGGTCAGGTCACGGCCGAACTCGTCGAAGATATCCAGGTCCTCGGGTACCTCAGTCGGGAGCCGGCGCTTCTCCCGACGGTCCACGTTGCCGTCCGCGACGGGGTCCGCGACGGACTCCCAGCCGTCCTTGATCGCGATGCTCTTTGCGGGCGAGCCAGCGGCGATGTGGTGGGCCGGGATATCCTTCGAAATCGCGGATTTGGCGGCCAGAACCGAGTTGCGGCCGACTTTCACGCCAGCACGGACCATCGAGTCGTAGGTAACGCGGGCGTCGTCCTCAATGATAGTGTGGTAGTTCGTCACCGCAGTCTGGTCGTTGACATCGTGGTCATGGCTGTAGACGTGGGCGTCGTCGGAGATCGAGACGCGGTCGCCGATGGTGAGGTTCCCGCGGTCGTCCAGATGCACGTCGTCGTGGATGACGACGTTGTCGCCGACGGTGATGTTGTGGCCGTATGTAAACGAGATGTTCTTGAAAAACCGGCAGTTGTCGCCACATTCCTCGAAGAGGTGTTTGGCGAGCATCTGGCGGAATCGAAGCGCGAACGCGATGTTATCGGCCATCGGCGTCGCGTCGAACTGCCGCCAGAGCCACTGGAGGTATTTCGACTGCTGGAAATCGTCGTCCATCGTCTCGACTTCGGCGTAGTACTCGCTTTCGAGCGTCGCGTTACAGGGGTCGTAGCCCTGAAGACGGACCTTCTCTGCAGGCGTGACGTCTCCGCCCGCCCGCCACGCCTCGTATGGCTCGCGATCGCCGAACAGGTCGACCAGCGTCTCCCGGCCGACGTTGCAGATTCCGAGATGGCGCACCAGCCCCCGGTCGGCGAGCCCCTCCATCGCCCGCCACGTGGTCGCGAGGTCGACGTCGGCGGTGCGGATCTCGCCGTCGTCGTCACGGGGGAAGGTCAGGCGTTCTCGCTCGGCGTGTGACAGGTCGCGGAGGTCGTCGAG
>CAZOQK010000047.1:0-12741 GCA_964581735.1 uncultured Halobacteriales archaeon
ACGCTGACCGGCGCCGACGTGTTCGCGAACCGGACGACAATCGAGGACAGCGGGAGCGTCAGCGTGACCGCAGTCGTCACCAACCGGAACGACCGGCCGGGGACCGGCGTGGTGACAATCCGGCGCGGCGACATCACGCTCCTCGAACACGAGGTTACCCTTGGCGGCAGCGAATCAACCGACATCATCGCGACGGCCAGCCTCTCGGCGTCGGGAACAACAGTATTCAGCGCGGGCAACAGGTCCCTCAAAATGGCGGTCAGGGAGGCGCCGACGGACGAGGAGACGCCAAGCAGTGAGGACGAAGATCGAGCAAGTGGCGATACCGGAGACACCGGCGACGACAACACACCGGGCTCGAGCGGTCCCGGCTTCGGCGCGGTCGTGGCGTTGGTCACGCTCGCAGCCCTACTCGTCGTCGCTCGCCGCGTCGAGTATCGTCACGGTACGGTCGGCGAGCGTCGCGGTGTCGGCCGCCAGCAGGACGACGGTCGGCTCCCACCCGGGTGCGGCGTGGCCGACGACGGCCACGGGCGTCTCCGGGACATCGGAAAACGCCTCGCGTGCGGCCCACTCCAGGGTCTCGGCGCCGTCGGGCTGGTCCGTCGGGTCGTACTCGGCGACGGGCCACTCGAGGGCCTCGAGTGTTGCTGCCACCCCGTCGTCGTACCGGCAGTTGACCGCAAAGCGCAGTTCCGGGTCGTACTCCCGGGCCGCGAGCAAAAAGCGGGCGACGTTCGTCGAGGCATTAAAGCGGACCCCCCGGTTCGCGGCGACGCCGTCGAGCGTGCGGGTAACTCTGCCCTCGACGGCCGCACACTCGGCAGGCACTTCGGCGTAGGGGGTCGCGCCGACGACGTTCAGCCCGACTTCGGGAACCAGCCGTGACACGTCCCGGCGGACGAACTGGTTGAGGACTTCGGCGACGCGTTCGGCGGTCGGGTCGCGTTCGGCCTGGTCGCGCACGGCGACCATGTGGTGGACCGCGCCCGGACCCTCGCCCACGTCGAGATTGTACCGGACCGCTCGCGCGAGCAGGTCGATGCTCGTCCGGACAGCGGCGGCGATGTCGTCACCGTGGGCGAGTCGCGTCGCAATCGCCGAGGAGAGCGTACAGCCCGACCCGTGGGTCGCTTCGGTGTCGACGCGTGCGTGCCGGACCGTCTTGATGGTGTCCTCGGTCGCGAGCACGTCCACCACGTCCTCGCCGGGGACGTGGCCGCCCTTGACGAGCGCGGCGTCGGCCCCCATCTCGACGAGCTGCTCGGCGGCCTGCTGAGCGCAGGTGCTGTCCTCGATGTCGATACCGGTCAACACCTCGGCCTCGTCGGCGTTGGGTGTGACGAGTGTCGATTCGGCGATGAGGGCCTCGTAGGCCGATTCCGCTTCGGGTTCGAGGAGTCGGTCGCCGCTCGCTGCGACCATCACCGGGTCGACGACCACCGGGAACGACGCGGCCCGGGCCTGTCCGGTGACCGTCTCGACGATGTCGGTCGTGGCGAGCATCCCGGTCTTGGCCGCTCGAACGTCGAAGTCTTTGGTCACAGCGTCGAACTGTGCCCGGATTTCCTCGGTCGGGAGCGTGTGGATGCTCTCGACGCCATGGGTGTTCTGTGCCGTCGTCGCAACGAGGACGCTCGTCCCGAAGGCGCCACCGGCCTCCATCGTCTTCAGGTCCGCCTGGATGCCAGCGCCGCCACCGGAGTCACTTGTGGCGATTGTCAACGCGACTGGCGGAGTTACAGGCGCGGGAGTGCGAGTCATACATCCTGCTATCACCGGCTCGTACAAAGAGGTGATGTCAGCGCTCGCCCGCCGCCGAATACTCAATTGGCACTCCTACAATTATTTTGCCGATTTGCCCACTAGAATTCGAGGTTTTTCGTCACATATCTGCACTATCTATCACACATTTCGCACAGACACGAAATATTTATCCACTTCACGTCGCGTATATGCAGCCAACGGGCGGCAACGCCCGGGTACGAAATGAAATCAGAGCCCGAGACCGACACCAACGAAGAGACGGCGTACGGAGCCATCGAGACCGAAGACGGCGACCTGGTCATCTACGACCGAAACGAGGAAACCGCCTGGCTCCAGTCCGACCACACGGTCGACATCAGCGCGTAGCGTCGGTCACTCCCTGTCGTGTTTTTTCCACCACCGTCCCGAGCCACAGCACTCCTCTGGAGCAACTGAAAGCTATTTCCCCGCGGCACCCCGCCGGATATCCATGGACGCTGCGCTGGGTCCGCCCGAGAAGATGGCCGAGCGGCGTGACGACCTCACGCCGATGATGGCCCAGTACTTCGACCTCTGTGAGCAGTACAACGAGGCACTGGTCCTCTTTCAGGTCGGTGACTTCTACGAAGCCTTCTGTGAGGCCGCCGAACAGGTCGCGCGCCTCTGTGAGATTACGCTGACAAAACGCGAAGACTCGACCGGCCAGTACGCCATGGCCGGCGTGCCTATCGACAACGCCGAATCCTACATCGAACGTTTGCTCGATGCCGGCTACCGCGTCGCCGTCGCCGACCAGGTACAAGACCCCTCGGAGACGACCGGCGTGGTCGACCGCGCCGTGACCCGCATCGTCACGCCCGGGACGCTCACCGAGGACGAACTGCTGGACAGCGCCGACAACAACTACGTCGCCGCCGTCGCCGCGGGCGAGGAGTCCGCACTCGCCGTGCTGGATGTCTCGACCGGTGATTTCTACGCGACGAGCGACCCCGACTCGCAGACGGTGGCCCACGAGTGCAGTCGCTTCGACCCCGCCGAAGCCGTCGTCTGTCCCGCCGCCGACCCCGATCTGTTACCCGACGGCTGTGTCCGGAGTGCGTTCGACCCGGCCGTCTTCGACGCCGAGCGCGCCCGCGAGACGCTCACCGAGTATTTCGGCGCACCCGAGCGCCTGCTGGCGAGCGACGCGGAAATCCGGGCCTGCGGTGCCCTTCTTTCCTACGCCGAGTACGCACGCAGCGGCGAGGGCGAGCGCCTGGAGTACCTGAACCACCTGACGCGGTACGACCCCCGAGAGTACATGCTGCTGGACCGGGTCGCACTCGACAGTCTGGAGCTGTTCGAGCGCCGCGCCGTCCACGGCCGCGAAGGTGTGACGCTGGTCGACGTGGTCGACGAAACCGCCTCCGCGCTCGGCCGCCGGGAACTCACCGACTGGCTTCGACGCCCGCTCATCGACCGTGAACCGATTGCCGCCCGACACGATGCGGTCGGTGAGCTTCGCGACGCGGTCCAAGCCCGCGAGCGACTCCACGACCGGCTGCGCGATGTCTACGACATCGAACGGCTCATCTCACGCATCGCCCGGGGTCGGGCGGACGCCCGCGACCTCCGGTCGCTAAACGAGACCCTCGACGTGGTGCCGGCGTTGCGTGACGCACTCGCCGACGCCGACTGCAGGAAACTCCGGAACCTCAGGGGGCGGCTCGAGCCACTCGACGACGTGCGTTCGCTGGTCGGCGAGGCTATCAAGCCCGACCCGGCTCGTGAGATTACGGAGGGCGACATCGTTGAACCCTCGTACGACGAGACGTTGGCAGAATTGCGCGAAACCGAACGCGAGGGGAAGGCGTGGATAGACGACCTCGAAGCCCGGGAGCGTGAGCGGACCGGCGTCGACTCGCTGAAAGTCGGGCACAACTCCGTCCACGGCTACTACATCGAGGTGACCGACGCCAACCTCGACAGCGTGCCCGACGACTACGAACGTCGACAGACGCTCAAAAATTCCGAGCGCTACTACACGCCCGCGCTCAAGGAACGCGAAGACGAAATTCTCAGCGCCGAGAGCCGTGCCGACGATCTTGAGTACGAGCTGTTTACCGACGTGCGCGCGACGGTCGCCGACGAGTCCGAGCGGGTGCAGGCACTCGCGGCGGCGCTGGCGGAACTCGACGTGCTGGTTTCGTTCGGGACCGTCGCCGCCGAGTACGGCTACACCCGGCCAACGGTCGCCGACCCCGGGAGCGACGCCGGGCCGAACGTCGACGGCATCCACATCGAAGACGGTCGCCACCCGGTCGTTGAGCGGACCGAGGAATCGTTCGTCCCGAACGGCACACACCTGGACAGCGACGAGCACTTTGCGGTCATCACCGGGCCAAACATGAGCGGAAAGTCTACGTACATGCGGCAGGTGGCACTCGTCGCGATTCTCGCGCAGGCAGGGAGTTTCGTTCCGGCGAGTGAGGCCCGAGTTGAACTGCTCGACCGGGTGTTTACCCGCGTCGGCGCCAGCGACGACATCGCCGGTGGTCGGTCGACGTTCATGATGGAGATGACCGAACTCGCGGACATCCTCAGCCACGCCACCGACCGCTCGCTGGTCATCCTAGACGAGGTGGGACGGGGCACGTCCACTGCCGACGGGCTCGCCATCGCCCGGGCCGTCACCGAGTACATCCACGACGAACTGGGGGCGCTGACGCTGTTTGCGACCCACCACCACGACCTGACGAGCGTGGCCGCGGACCTGTCGGGCGTGTTCAACCTCCACTTTCGGACCGACCACGAGGACGGCGAGGTCGTCTTCGAGCACGCCGTCGAACGCGGCGCGGCGGCTGCTTCATATGGCGTCGAGGTCGCGTCGACCGCCGGGGTGCCCGACGATGTCGTCGGGCGGGCACGTGCCCTGCTGGATTGTCCACCCGAACGCGACCGGCGCACGAACGGTCACGGCGGGACGCCAGCGGGGGCCGACGACGGGTCGGGGTCGGCGGCCCTGCCGGCGGACATCCGCGAGACGTTGGCCGAGGCCGACGTGGCGACGATGACGCCTTTAGAGGCGCTGAACACGCTCGCAGGACTCAAGCGCTCAGTCGACAAGTAGGACAGCCTTTTGCCCCCGCCCGACGACGGGGCGGCAATGGCAGACCGGCGGCGATACACGGGCACGAAGAGACTCCAAGCGGGCTGGACGCTCCTCCTGCTCGTGGTCGGCGTCGGACTGGGAGTCACGTCACTCCTTCCGACGGTCGTCACCGTCGGCGGCGTGAGCGTGCTGTGGGTCGGCGGCCTGCTCGTCCTCGGGCTTCGCGAGCACCGCCACTGGCAGGGGGTGATCGCAGCGTCGTCATTCGACCGGGGGACCACCGGTGGCACTGCCGACCTCCAGCAGATACTCCGTGGCAAATCGGTGACGGTGACATCGGACGTAACCGGGGTCCTGACACCCGGCCGCACGCAGGTTCGGGCGCCGGTCGAAGACATCGAGGCGTCCTTTACCGTTCGAATCGCAGACCGGGAACTGACCGACGAAGGCGGTATCCGGACCGGCGTTGACGCTCTTGATGAGCGTTTCGTCATCACCGGTGCGGAAGGCAACGTCGCGGCACTCCTGACCGAACGGACCCGGGACGCGCTGCTGGCCGTCTCGTCGCCGGGCACCTACACCATCAGGCCCGACAGCGTCGTCTATGAGGTGCCGTTTACCAGACTCACCGCCGCGGAGCTGGCGGCCGCTGGCGAGGCAGTCGCAGTGCTGGCACTGCAGCTCGAAGACGCCGGCCAGCGGTAATCACTCGGGTGGCGGGGAGTCAGTAGTCGGTTCCAGGGAGACGAACTCCAGGCCCCGCTCGGCCAGCAGCCGACGGGCGCGGTCGGTCACCGAGGGGGCGACGAGAATCCCCCGAACATCGGTCTCGGCGTGGAGGTCCCGCTCCAGCGCGTCGACGTAGCGGGTGAGCTGGCCGACGGCGTCCGGCCCGACGCGGCGGCGTTTGAGTTCCACGACGACGGCGTTGCCATCGCTGTCCTCGCCGTAGATGTCGACAGCACCGGCGGGTGTCTCGCGCTCGGTCGCGCGGGGTTCGAAGCCAGTCTCGACGAGCGTGGGGTCGTCGAGGATGCGGTCTTTGAGGTCGGCCTCGGTGCCGACGAGGTCGAGGTCGCTCGGGTCCGAGCCCGCGAACGCACCGGCGTGGTCAAGCGACTCGAAGCGAACGACCAGCAGTTCCTCGGGCGTCGACCGCTCGCTTCTGAGCACGAGCGCCCCGTCGTCAGTGGAGACCTCGTGCGCACAGCCCGGCGGTTGCCAGTTCACCGGCTGTTGGCCCTCGTCGGTGTGGACCAGCGTCGTCCCGTCCGGTTTGAGTACCACGAGCCGGTCGCCGGGGCCGAGCGTACTCGCGGCGCGGCCGTCGTAGTCGACGGTGCAGCGACCGAACAGCGTCACGACAGCCTGGCGGTCGATGCCGTCGGTGGCGAGGTCGCGTGCCCGTTTGGCGTCCGGCCGGTGGACCGTCTGGGGACCGTCCGTCACGGTCTATGATTGGCAGTCACAACACTAAAGAGCCACTACTGTGGCCGAAAGGGCAAGCAGGTGGAACGGAGCGGCACACGGCGTGGCGTTCCACACGAGCGCGGCACACGCCGTGTCGGTGGTCAGGTCACAGGCGGTCTGGTCCCGGAATCGGGTATAAACTCACGGGACTGCCGTCAGGTACCGTTCCCGACCCAGGAGCCCGTCGATGCTCGCGGCGAGGACGACCGGAGCCGCCGCCCACGGTATCTCCCCGCCCGTCACAGCGTCGGCAATAGCACTTTTTACCGACCGAAACCACCGCCGACAGGTCCGGGCGTCGGCCAGCGACGCGACGGCGACGAGCGCGCCGACGGAGGGGTCCGGCTGGGCATCCGACAGAGGCAGGCCGAACCACAACGGGAGAAAAACAGTCACCTCGTCGTCGCTGCTGCGGTAGCACAGTTCCGTCGAGAGGACGTCCAGCGACTCGACGACGGCGGGAAAGTCCGGCTCGTCCTCCTGTTGTCGCCACTCGACGCCGGGAAGCGCGGCTGGGAGCAGTCCAGCACAGACGGCAGCGAGTGCGCTGTCGGTCCCGCCCCAACGCGATGTGGCTACGGCGTAACCGCCGCTGGCTTGTTCACGCGCCAGCACCGCACGCTCAGCCACGCAGGACACTCCACATGTGTCGGTCAAAACGCATCAGGCGAGGCTGGCCCGGGCTTTGGAGATAAAATTCCGGTACGACGCAGAGAAACCGGCGGTGAACTCGGCCGAAGTCTTTAGCTCTGCTGGGCGGGAGCAGGTACCAAGCCGACGAGGGGCTATGGATCGAATACGCGATTTGACGGACACTGATGGGCGTGCGGACGACCTGTTGACCAGCGCGTCCGGCGGCCTGTTCGACACGGCGTATCTGGGCGGCGACCCGCCGGCAGCGTCACTGGAGCCGTACGAACAACCGCAGTACGTGCTCCGGAACGAGAAATCCGGCATCGAACACGGCGGGGAGCGGAAACGTTCGTGTGCGCCCGGTGGCGGCCATTAGGCGCTTGTGGTCGTGACCAATTGTTGGGTGTTGTTTTCCATCGGCCGGGCCGGCGGCGACCACGTCGAGACGGTCGACCACGACGACATCGTTGGGGGCCCGTGTCAAGAATGGCGGCCTCGTGACGCGCACACTACTTCTCGAATAGCTCGACGGCGAGCGGCTGCGTTTTCGCTGTCGCGGCGACGTGTCGGCGGTGGCCGACTGTGTCGACGACACGGCACAGACGTTGGCGACCGCCAGCCGGTTGATAGGTGAGGCCAGCGACCGCCTCGACGCCGGCCGGTCGTGCGTGAGGACCGAAAGTTTGCCGACGCACGCGAGGTGTTGGCCAATGTCTCCGAGGATGTCGGGTGCGCACGCAATCACGTCTCGACGGTCGGTGACAGCGCAGCGACGGCGCTGTACGAACGCGCAAGTCGACTCCTCGGCCGGCTGCGCCGGCTTGAGGGTGCGATTGCGGCGACGAAAGGCGTCCACCACCACGCCCCCGCACAGGGCGCCTGAAAGGCAGACCACGGCTCCGAGCGGGCCGCCCGCGAGTACGAACGCGGTGCCGAGGAGTACGGGTGGGAACTCGGCTCTGACGGCGACGACCCACCGACGGAGAAGCTCCGGCGGCGATTGAGATGGCTGATCAGGGAGCGCACGTTGTTGCGGGCCGCGCCGAGTGCGGACGCCCGCGCCACACGCGAGGTCGCGATGGCGACCGACAGCCCGAACGAAGCCGCCGCCGAGTGGGAGACGGCACTGACCGAGCTGGTCGCGGAAATCTGGGACCAGCGACTGTGCGACGACCGTCTTCTCGGAGCAGACAGAGGCGGTGTACGACCTACTCGCGCTCCGGGCACAGGACGGGCGTGACGGGCGCTGCCTGCTGTGGGCAGTTCACAGACCGGACGCGGTGCGGCGGTGTATGACTATACGGGACAGCAACCAGGGGGCTAACGGGGCCGTGCTGGTGACGACCGGGACGCTCACGACCACCGCGCGGCGGCGTGTCGATGAACTGGACGTGACCGTCCTCGACCGCGAGGCGGTGCTGGAGGCGGTCGTCTCGGCCGGACTCGGGGATCGCCTGCTGTAGCAGGCTGCCGGTGACCCGCATTCTTAAGACGGTTCGACCGCTTTCCCGGCTATATGGAGTATTCGCTGGCCATCGAGAACACGCCGGGGACGGTCCCCAGCGGGACAAACATTCTCCTCGTCCACCCGAGTACCGCCGAAACGGACCGCGTCGACACCGACTTCCTGAAGACCGATACCGACCACCTGCTGGTGGTGTCGACCCGGACGACCGCCCGCGAGGTCGAACAGAAACTCGAACACTACGAAGTCGACGAGGAGCGTGCGACCATCCTCGACACGCTCTCGGTCGAACGGGGCTACGGCCGCCGCAAGAGCGACCGCGTCCGGTACGTCTCCGCGCCCGACGACCTCGACGGCATCGTCGACCACGTCGAACGGTTTCTCACCGAATCCGACGGAAAACGCCGCGTCAGCGTCGACTCGATTACCGAGATGATATACTACGCCGACGAACAGCAGGCCCGTGAAGCGGTGCTCGGCATCCAGGCGTTGCTCACCGAATACGACGCCGTCGGGCTCTTTCACCTGGCGGCGGAAGTCCACGAGGAAGCCATGGTCGACGACTTCCGGGACCTGTTCGACGGCGCCGTCGAACTCGACGAGGACGGCACCCTGACCACCGAGTTCTGAACCGCTTCTAACGCTGTGGGACTGTCCCATCACCTCCTTCAGTACTACTCCCGACTGCGTTGTTGCCTAAGCCGACGTTACAGACGGGCGATTTCTTTTTGTACGTAACTGAACATGTCCTGACAAGCGTCGGTCAGGGCGGTCTGCCGGATTCGGCGCTCCGGTCGCGCCGGCGGTCCCCGTGCAATCCGACAGCACGGGGTCGGCGAGGCGACCGGCAGGAACCAGAGGCGAGCAAGGAAATAATCGACGACGCGCCACCGTTGCATTCCATCGCCGACGCCACGGCGGTACTCGACGCTGTCGGGCATCCGGCATTCGTGGTCGCGGCCGACCACACCATCGCCGGCTACAACGACGGCCTCACGGATTTGCTGGACATAGACCCCGAGGTACACGTCGGCGAGGACGCACGGGAGCGTATCGCTGCGGCCGTCTACGCCGACCAGCGCCGCGAGTGGTCACTCGCCGACCAGATGGTCGAACACCCGCGGGAGGCCGCGGCCGCGTTCGACGGCCTCGAACGGGTCGACGACCGGTCGCGGTTCGCTGGCGAGTACGTCTACGAGGACCGGTCGACGATGCGGACCGAGCGCGGCGAGGAGTCGCTCATCAGTTTCGTCACGACGACGACGGAAGCGTCCTCGCGGGCCTCGAAGTCGTCGAGGAACACGACCCCCGGGATGTGACCGTCTCGGGGCTCACCGGCGCGCTTGCACGCGACCTCCGCAACCCGCTGGAGGTGGCACAGAGGTACACGGAACTGGCCGCCGGCGACATCGACGACGGCCACTACGAGCACATCACGTCGAGCCTCGGCCGGATGGCCGACATCATCGACGACACGACAGCGCTCTACCGGCAGGTCCAGGCCGACGACGGGATGGAGACCAGCGGCGCCGACGAGCTCGCACGGCAGGTCTGGGCGACCGTCGAAACCGGCGCGGCGACCCTCGAGACGGACGCGACATCCGTGACCTGTGACCGCGAACAGTTGCTGTTGCTGTTCGAAAACCTGTTTCGGAACGCCATCGAGCACGGGACGACGGGCCCCGACTCACAGGCCCGTCAGGACGACATGGAGCATGGCGCCCGGACCGACGGAGCAGCCGGCGGCGGATTGACCATCCGGGTCGGAACGCTCGCCGACACCAACGGATTCTACGTCAAGGACACCGGCGCCGGAATCGACCCCGGCCAGCGCGAGGTCGTCTTCGAACACGGACACAGCACGGGCGAGGACGCGACCGGCCTCGCACCCGCGACCACAGGGCGTGGGTTAATACCATACCATCAATCATTAAGATGGGAGCGTGCTACCTATCGTCTGTATGCCGGAATGCCAGAACTGCGGTGCATTCGTAACGGCGGATTATGCGCGTGTGTTCACGCCTAATGGGATAGAGAAGCCACGGGTGTGTCCACGGTGTGAGGACAAAATCCGGGATGGTGCCGACGTGCGGCAGGCACGGTCCACGAGACGCGGGTAATTTTGGGCTGCGGTTCGCTCTCAGCGTGCCGAGTCGAGAATAGCCGTGGCCTCGGCGAACACTTCCTCTGCCCTGTCGCTATCGCGTGCTTCTGCAGTCACACGCACCAGCGGCTGGGTCCCGCTGGCCCGGAGCAGGAACCAGCCGTCGCCGCGGTCGACCCTGACGCCGTCAAGCGTCGACACCTCGTCGTCGCGCTTGGCGACAGCCTCGCGAACCCGGTCCATCACCGCGGCCTTGTCCGGGACCTCGACGCTGGTCCGTCGAATCGGGTACGTCTCCACGTCTGTGGCCCGGTCGGCCAGCGGGCGCTCGGCGGCCAGCGCCGCGACTTTGCAGGCCGCCAGCGGGCCGTCGGGACAGAGCGTCTCTCCGGGCCATATCCACGCGCCGCTTGGCTCACCCCCGAAGGCGACGCCGGGCTCGCTCGCGGCCGCGGCCACGTACACGTCGCCCACGGGGGTCCGGGTCGTCCCGATACCTTCCTTGGCGAGGTAGTCCGCGACGGCGAGGCTGGTATCGATGGGAACCGCGACCTGTTCGCCCGCGCTGGCCGCTTCGCGACTGAACAGCGCCAGGAGCACATCCCCCGAAAGAAAGTCGCCGTCGGCGGTCACGGCCCGCATGCGGTCGGCGTCGCCGTCGTGGGCGATACCGAGGTCGGCGTCACCCTCGCCGACCAGCGTCGCCAGTGACTCGCAGTTCGCCGCGGTCGGTTCACTGGACCGTCCCGGGAATGAGCCGTCGGGCTGGGCGTTCAGCGTCCCCACGTCACACCCGAGCGCGTCGAGTGCGTCGACGGTGACACCGCCCGCGCCATTGCCCACGTCGACGACCACCGACAGCGCGTCGTCCATGGCGACGCTCTCGACGAGCGTCTTGCAGTGACGGGCGGTCGCGTCGGCCGTCGTGCGGTCGCCGAGCCCGGCCCAGGCGGCGAGGTCGGCGGCGCCCTCGCGGACGCGTTCGCTGGTGGTCTCACGCAGGTCAGCATCGAAGGCCTGGCCGCTCGGTTGCCAGAGTTTGATGCCGTTGTCGGGCGCGGGATTGTGCGAGGCGGTGACGGAGACGCCGGCGTCGGCGCCCTCCCACGCGACGGCCCGGCCAACGGTCGGGGTGGCGGCCAGTCCCACGTCCACCACGTCGGTGCCCGATTCGCGCAGGCCGGCGGCGAGTGCGTCGGTCAGCAGCCGCCCGCTCTCGCGAGGGTCCCGGCCGACGACGACCCGGTCGGCGTCGATACCCAGTGCGCGCCCGACGGCGAGTGCGAGGTCGGCCGTCACCGTCTCACCGACCGGCCCGCGGATGCCGCTTGTGCCGAACATATCACCACCGTTGCACCGCCCCCTCTTGATAATGCTGCCTTTAGATCGGGAGCAACGTTTCGCCCCTCCAGCCCAACATGCGGGTGTGGCGGCGGTCACAATCAGACGCACGCGCGACGAGGACGGCACCCCGGGCCCGGGGACCGGGTTCGATGTCGAGCCCGGCAGCTGGCTCGCTGACCAGGTCGCCGGGCCGATTACCGTCGAGACGGGCGTCCGGCACACGTTCCGCAACGACACGGACGAGCGGGCGCTCGTGACCACCGAGATACACAGCCCCGGTCGGCTCAGCGAAGTGTTGCCGACGCTCGGTGGGCTGGCCCACGACAGCGAGCGCAGCACCGAACACCCGCTCCAGCAGGTCGCCATCGCCAGTCGGCTCGACGGCAACACGACCTTCACCAGACAGGAACGGCCCGGCGTCGGCGTGGCGGTCGACGCGCTCGCGCCGCTTGCCCGCGCCGCCGGCTACCGGGACGCCTACGGCAAGTACCTCCAGCCCGCGTTCTGGCGCGACCACGTCGAACAGCCACCAGCGGACTTGTGACTACGACTCGGGCGGCCACTCGCAGGTCGTCCCCGTCGCCAGCCCCGCTTCGTCGATGTGTGCCGACAGGCAGCCGTGATTGCAGTAGTAGGTCGGCGAGCCACAGTCGTCCGTGCAGTCATGCACGCAGATGGGGTCGTGGTCGAAAACCCGACAGCCACAGTAGGCACACACCTGGTCGCGGTCGGGCGTCTCGATTGTCGTCGGCATACCCCGGACCAGCCACTCGACGGGCAAGAGCCCACGGGTCACCGCGGCACTTTTGCGGCCGGACGCGGTGAGAGGAGATGTGACATCCTCACCCGCCGTGAACGGCGGGGCTTCCTACAAGGGAAGTCTCGCTA
>CAZOQK010000048.1:0-12702 GCA_964581735.1 uncultured Halobacteriales archaeon
GTTTGGAATGATGAAGCCGAGGGACTTGACTCTGAGCTGTGGAAGTCTCGTGCCTCAACTTGGTTCAGGAGTGTCGGCAGCTAGCTAAACAAGCGTTGAGGAAACACGCGAACGAACCCGTCGCTGGCGGGTTCCCCCGCTGGAAACACGTCGTCCTGCATTGCATCCGTATCAAGAACGACTACAGCTACTACGAACTCGTTAATCAGATTTCCTTGACAGAAGCAATTTGCGACGAGTTAGATTTTCGTCCCGGCGACTTGCCCAATCTATACGCTGTGTCAGTTCTTCAATCGCTTCGAGATGTGGGTCTGGCGGCGATTGCTGCGCGTTGCGGCACATCAACGCCCTCCCTTGGGACACACCGCAATCGATGGAATGTATTTCGAGCGAACACAGCCCTCCTTCCACTACCGCCATCGCTTCGACCGGGCGATACGGACGTTGAAACCGGCGGTCTTAGTCGATTCGCATAACACGGCTGTCTCGGACATACAGCCCTTGATAGATAGAGGCATGACACCGCGGTTGGCCCGCATGTCGCCCGCTGGAATGCGGGCGACCTACGGAGTCTGGCCACCGACAATGGCTACGATAAGAACGCGTTTCGTGACTTTCTCCGAGACCATGATTGTGACTACTGGTGCGTTACTGTCTGTGCAT
Source organism: uncultured Halobacteriales archaeon (assembly GCA_964581735.1). GTDB lineage: Archaea > Halobacteriota > Halobacteria > Halobacteriales > Haloarculaceae > Salinibaculum. Next base: position 664 of record CAZOQK010000048.1, read on the forward strand.
GTGGTAGGGTCACGCTCACAACGCGCGGTTGGACGACTCACCGTACAACAGACGATGGACGGTAGAGACGCGTTTCTCCGTGGTGAAACGCTCGCACGGGGGACCGTGCGAGCACCCGATTGGTACCGTGAGTTCCGAGAATGCGTCCTCGAATCCGCTCTCTACGACGTTGAACGTACCTGCTCAGCACTCTGAGCCTGATGCTGTCCCTCCATCCAACAGAGCAGATTGCTCCGCCAGACGTGAAGTTACTCGTGCAGAACGGCAGCAGGTCACCGCCGAGCGCACTCGACCGCCACACGGTGCATCGAGAGGGGGGTGACGACAGCGGGGATCGTAGAACTTCTATGATGTCGGCTCGGCAGCAGGTGGCCGTCAGGTAACACTCGGACTCGAGACTGCTTGACTCCGGCTCCGCGGTGATAAAGACTTTTTCAAACGCGGTCTAATAAAAGAGTATGACGGAGTCAAGCGACAGCGACAAAGAGACAAACGCCGACTACGACGCTGTGGTCGTCGGCGCGGGGTTCTCCGGGCTGTACTCCCTGTACCGGTTGCGCGACGAGATGGGACTCTCGGTGAAGGTGATTGAGCGGGCCGACGACGTCGGCGGCACCTGGTACTGGAACCGCTACCCGGGCGCTCGGTGCGACAGCGAAAGCTTCGTCTACTGCTACTCCTTCAGCGACGAAATCCTCGAGGAGTGGCAGTGGAGCGAGCGGTATCCGGAGCAGCCGGAGGTACTCGAGTACCTCCGCTTCGTCACGGACAGGCTGGACCTGCGACGGGACATCGACTTCGGAACGATGGTCACCGGCGCGAGTTTCGACGATGGGGCGGGGGTGTGGCGCGTGCGCACCGACGACGGGGCGGAGGTGTCGGCGCAGTTCTTCGTCTCCGCCGTCGGCCCTCTCTCCGAGCCGTACGTCCCCGATTTCGAGGGTAGGGACTCGTTCGAGGGCGACGCCTACCACACGGCCAGGTGGCCCCACGACCCTGTCGACTTCGAGGACAAGCACGTCGGCGTCATCGGGACGGGTGCGACGGGTAACCAGGTGGTCCCGGAAGTCGCCGAGGAAGCCGGCCACGTGACCGTCTTTCAGCGAACGCCGAACTACTCCGTCCCGGCGCGGAACCGACCGCTCGACGAGGATGACTGGGCAGAAATCCAACAGCGATACGACGAAATCTTCGAGCGGGCACACACGTCCTCGGGCGGACACTCTTTCGTCCCCGCCCGGGAGACGGCAGCGGACCTCACACAGGAGGAGTTCGAGGAACTGCTTGAGCCTCGCTGGGAGGAGGGCGGGTTCCGGTTCCGTGCGACGTTCGAGGATCTCACCACGAACCCGGAGACCAACGAGATGGTCTCGGAGTTCATCCGCGACCGGATCCGGGAGGCGGTCGACGACCCGGAACTTGCGGAGAAGGTTGTCCCAGACGACCACTACTACGCCACCAAGCGACCGCCGCTACACTACGGATACTACGAGGCGCTCAATCGGGACGACGTTAGCTTGTGTGACGTGAGGGCGAACCCGATCCAGCGGGTGACACCGGCGGGAATCCAGACCACCGCCGCGGAGCACGAACTCGACATGATCATCTACGCCACCGGGTTCGACGCGTCGACGGGACCCCTGCTGAACATAAACATCAGAGGGCGGGGGGAGCTGACGCTCACGGAGAAGTGGGCCGACGGTCCGAAGACCTATCTCGGCCTCGGCGTCAGCGGGTTCCCGAACATGTTCACCATCCTGGGGCCACAGAGTCCGTCACTGCTCAGCAACATGCCGGTCTCCATCGAACAGCACGTGGAGTGGATCTCCGACGCCATCGCGTTCCTGCGCGAGGCGGGTATCCGGACTATCGAACCTACGCCGGACGCTGAGGACGCGTGGACCGAACACAACCGTCTCGTCGCCGAGGAGACGCTGTTCACGACTGCGGACTCGTTCTACATGAACAAGAACGTCCCCGACCAGGCGACGGTGTTCCTGCCGTACGTCGGCGGCGTCGGCACGTACCACGACACAATCACCGAAGTGGCCAAAAAGAGGTACGAGGGGTTCGAACTGGACGACTCCGAGCGAGAGCCGGACGCCGGGAGAGCGGAACCCCAGCTGAGTGTCATGGAGCGACCGCTGCCGACGGAGTGACGGCCGCAGGGCGCGAGCGGCGTCGAGCCGACCATCTTTAATACGACACCGGGACGATGTGACGGTATGCCACGACCGACAGTCGGTGTCATCGGTCTCGGCCGCATGGGCGGCAGTGCCGCGAGTTACCTCGTCGACGACGGGTTCGAAGTCCACGGCTACGACCTCGACCCGGCGGCGCGGGAGGCGGCCGCCGAACACGGCGTCACAGTCGGAGCGGACAACGCCGCAGTCGTCGGCGAGAGCGACGTGGTCGTCACGTCGCTCCCGACCCCCGACATCGTCGCGGACGTCTACCTCGACGACGGCGTCCTCGCCGCGGCCGGGGGGTCGCTCGCGGCCATCGAGATCAGCACCATTGACCCGGACACGACGGAGCGAGTCGCTGCCGCGGCAGCCGAGGCGGGCGTCGACTTCGTCGACGCGCCGGTCTCGGGCGGCCCGGAGGCCAGCGCCGACGGTACGTTGACGATGATGGTCGGCGGCGACGCCGACGTGGTCGAGACACCCCCGGTCGCACCCGTCGTCGACGCGCTCTCGGACCCCTCGTTCCACGTCGGCGACGTGGGCGCGGGCCACACCGCGAAACTGCTCAACAACGTGATGTCGATGGGGAACCTCCTGCTGGCGATGGAGGCGATGGCGATGGGCGTCGAGCGCGGTCTCGACGGGACGCGACTGCTGGAGGTGCTCTCGAACGCCGGTGGCTCCTCGAACCAGTTCGAGAAGCGCCTGCCCCGGGCGCTCAACCGCAACTTCGAGCCCGGGTTCGCCGTCGAGTTGGCCCGTAAGGACCTCGGCATCGCGCTGGAGGCGGCCGACGGGACGGACCACTCGATGCCCGTGACGTCGCTGGTCCACCAGTTCTACGTCCGCGCCGTACAAGAGGGCCACGGCAAGGAGGACGCCGTCGCCGTCGCGAAACTGTTCGAGGGCGACACCCCAATCGAGTCGGACGAATACGTCGACGAGTCCTACGACGGGTACTGACACGGGACAAGAGAGGCCGGTTCCGTCCGACCGGCGGTCACCCGCTCCGGACGTCCTCGAGCACCGGGAGGACGTACTCGCGGAACTGTGCCGGGTTCTCGACCATCGGGAAGTGACCGATGTCGTCCATGATCTGGACCGATGCACCGTCGATCCGCTCGGCGACCGACTCGGTGTCCTCGGGGAGCGCGGAGTAGTCATACTCGCCGGTCAGGAGCGCGACCGGACAGGCGTCCGTGTCGATGTCGGCAATCTTCTCGCGACCGTCCCAGTCCGTCGCGTAGAAGTAGAGATCGCCGGTGTAGATTCCCGGACTGCCCTGACTGTACACCCACCACGACTCCCGAGCGAAGCGATCCGGACTCATCGGGGCCTGCAGGCCCTCCGCCCACTCGGCGCGGACCACTTCGGCGTTGACCGTCGGGTCGTCGAGATAGCCGATGTCCCGCTTGGGCGCGAACGCAGTGGACTCGACGCCGACCACCGCCCGGATCACGTCGTCGTACGCGTACGCCAGTTCGAGAACGATGGCGCCGCCCATCGAACAGCCCATCACGACCGGGTCGACGATGTCCACGGCGTCGAGGAATCGGACCACGTACTGGGCGTACTCGTCGGTCGTCAGTCGGTACTCGTCATCGCGCCAGTCCTCGCGCTCGTCCATCGGCGGGAACGACTGCCCGTGCCACGGCAGGTCGAAGGCGTGGACGGTGAACTGCTCGCGGATGGTCGGGTCCGCCAGCACGTGACGCCACTGTCTGGAGTCGCCTCCGGCAGTGTGCAGACAGACGAGAGGAATGTCGCCGTCGCCGGCCTGTTCGTGGTAAATCCGATGCGGGCGGTCGTCGACCGTCACCCAGACGTACCCTCCAGTCGTCGGCTCCTTAGTCCCGTGTTCCCGGACCCGGCCGGGTTCGTGGCCGTTGCTCATGCTTCCACCGCCTGGAACGTGGCGAGCACCCGCTTCAGTGGCCGGAGGTGGCGGATTGCCATCCGGAGGTCGCCCTCGATAGTGAGGTCCGACTGGAGCCACGCCCCGATCACGTCGTGGTGCCGTGGCGGCGGGGTCTCGGCGGTCAGTTTCTCCCAGGTCTCCGTCGGCGCTCGGAGCGCGAAGTCCCAGGTGTTATACGTCGCTTCGCCCAGAACCGCCATCTCGCCGTCCTCGAAGGCCACGGCCATGTCGCGGCCGTCGGCACCGAACACCACCGTCGCCTCGAAGCCGTCGGCGACGCGGTCGAACGCTTCACTCTCTAGCCGCCCCGCCGCACGCTCCAGCCACTCCTCGGAGAGAATCGTAGGCATAATACGTGTCGTCACATTCGCGGGTCATATGTGTTCGGGGCGCTCCGCCCCCGCGAGTGGCCGCCGAGGCGGCACGCGTCCCGGATGCCACAGCGGACGGTGGCCGCTATAAGGACTGTTTCGTGCCGAGGTCCCGCACGCCGCTCGGGAGGGCCCGGACGTCGGACCGCTGACCGCCGATGGTCACGTGCGTCTCGCTGTCGGCATCGAGTTGGAGACGGACGGTGAGCCCGACGTCGTCACAGGGAGTCACGCACCCGTTGTCGTCCACGTAGAACGGGGCGTCGTGACCGGGAATCACAAAGTCGAGCCGCTCCGCGAGTGCCGCGAGTGTCTCCGTCGCGACCTCGTCGTCGTACAAAGTGAACGGGTTCCGGGTGACGAACTCCCGGACGTTCTTGATCGCGTCGCCGGTCAGCCCGTACGTCATCTCGTCTTCTAGGAGGAACGAGGCGTGGTGCTCGACGTGTCCCGGGGTGTGGACAGCTTCGATACCGTCGACCACTCTGCCTTCGGTGAAACGGACGACGTCGCGGTCCGCGAGCAGTGCCTCTGCGCGGCCGACGTCGGCCCAGGTCGTATCACCGGTTTCGAGCCGTCGAATCTCGGGTTCATACACGTACACTTTCGCGTTCGGGAATAGGTCCACGTTTGCCGCGTGGTCGAAGTGCAGGTGCGTCAGGAGGAGGCGTTCGACGCCTTCGGGAGCCACACCGGCTTTCTCGAGACTGTCGAGGAGCATTGGCCGCCGACCCCGAGACCCGGTGTCGACGACGGTATCACCGTCAACGAGCGCACACGAGGACTGCCCGAGGTATCCCTCGTCTGTCCTGCCCGGGACTCCGCGGAGGAGCAGGTCGATGTTGACCATACTGCCTTTAGAAAAGCAGCCGAGATAATTGCGCCGGCGCCGCGTGACGGCGCGAGGCAGAGACTGCTCGACCGGTCGCTTCAGCCACGGCAGTCCTCGTGGCCGTCGAAGCGGCTGATCGACACGTCCGGATAGTACTCGGTCGGGTCCTCGTCGACAGCCTGTCTGGTGACGATGTGCCCAATCGCGGGACCGAACTGGATGCCCCTAGAGTTGAGCGCTGCGACGTGGAACCCTGGTGTTGCCGTCCACCCGACGATGGGGTTTCCGTCGGGCGTTCTGGACGTGTACCTGACGGTCTCGGAGGCGACGCTGGCGTCGGCGACTGCCGGGGCGAGTTCCTCAATCGACTCGCGAATCGTTGTCTTGGCCTCCTCCGGCACGCTCGTTTCCTCGTCGGGGTCTATCACCTCCGCGGCGTCGTACGGGTCCGCCGCCGGTTCGGCGTGGTACGCCAGCAGGCGGTCGTCGGTCGTGCTGCGGACGCTGACTCCGGTCTCGACGTCCCGGAGCTTCGGTAGTGGACGGGGGAACGTCCGGTCCGGGTCGAGTTCCAGCACCGTGAGGCGTTCCTGTCGTAACGGCAGGTCGATGCCGGCCATCGCGGCGAGTTCGTTGTTCCACGGGCCGGCCGCCGCGACGACGGTGCCGGCGGGCCGACGGTCGCCGTCGGCCACGACGCCGTTGACGCTCCCGTCCTGGAGCACGATGTCGGTCACTTCGGTGTCGAGGTGGACGGTCGCGCCGGCAGCCGCCGCCCTCTCGGCGAAGGCCCGGACAAGGCGCTCTGACGGTCGGAAGTACCCCGAGTTTGGACGGTAGAGGGCGGCAGTCACCGCCGATTCGTCCACCTGGGGGAGGACGAGCGCGTCTCGCAGTTCCGACTCGGGGACGAACTCTGACGGGGACCCCAAGGCGTGCTCCCCACTCTGGGTCTCCCCGACCGTGACTCGGCCTTCTGGGGTTGTCGCGAGGTGGAGGACCGGCAGTGATTCGTACTGCAACTGTGACCCGGGGGCGGAGAGGAACCTGTTGTACAGGCGTCGCCCGTAGCGTTTCATTTTTACCCGCGGCGCGTCGTTACTGTATTCGCGCAGCCCGAGACTCGACTTGCCGGTGGTGGCTGTCCCGAGTGTCTCGGCACGCTCGTACAGCCTAGCTGACGCGTCGGTCCGTCGGCTCAGGTGATAGGCGACGCTTGATCCGATTATGCCACCGCCCACGACGACGATTGGGTCCACGGTGTCACACCTCCTCGCCGAACCGAGACGGTGTCACGGCGCTCGCGTACTCCGGGCGGTCACCGTCCGTCAGCTGAGCGGCGATGATTCGCCCAGCCGCCGGTGCGAGCTGGATTCCTTCGGAGTTGAACGCGATAATAAAGAACCCGTCGACCGCCGTCGGCCCGATCATCGGCTTCCCGTCCGGGGTCAGCGACCGGACTCCGACCCACTCCTCAACCCGCTTCGCGTCGGCCAGCGATGGCAGATGGTCCGCAATCGTGCCAATCGCACCGGAGACGATGTCGGGCGGGACGGAGTCGGACACCACATCGGGGTCGTGCTCGGTCCCAGCGTTGTCGTAGGACCCTGGGGAGTGACCGATCAACACCGTGCCGTCGTCCTGTCCAAGAGCGTAGTAGCCCGACTCGCTGAACTTGATGTTGGGAAGAGTGTGTGTTAGCGACGTGTCCGGCTCGAGTTTCAGAATCGGTGCGAGCGTGTGCCTGATCGGCAGGTCGGTCCCGACGGTTCGGCCGAGTTCGAGGTTCCAGGGTCCCGCGGCGACGACGACGTGGGACACCGCAGTCCGGCCCCTGTCCGTCTGGACCGACGCGACACGCCCGCCCTCGACTTCGACGTCGGTCACCCGTGTGTTCGTCCGGAACTCGACGCCCCGTTCCTGGGCTCTCGTGGCGAACTCGTGGGTGAGTTCGCCCGGCCGGAAGTACCCGGCGTTGGGGTTGTACAGCGCTCCGACGATCGACTCGGTATCGAGTTCGGGACAGACCAGCGTTCCCGAGAGGTCCTCGGCATCGACGTAGCGTCCGAGCGGCAACTCCGCGTCCCATAAACGTGCTGCGGCATCCTCGGTCGTCGCCGCTTCCAGCCGTCCGATGAGGTCGTACTCGGGGGCCCCCGCCGGCGAGGCCAAGCAGCGATTGTAGAGCGCCAATCCGTACCGTTTCATCGCGACGAGAAGCGGGCCGTCCATCATGCGGAAGACAGCTGTCGAGCGACCAGTCGTCTCGGCCGCGACGGTACCCCGCTCGAACACGACAATCGGCGTGTCTGTCCGGGTGCTTAGGTGGTAGGCGACGCTCGCTCCCGCGATTCCGCAACCGACAATCGCGATTCTGTCGGTCATTATTACTGTACGGTATACTCGACACAAAAACATTGGGTCTGCCTCTCGTGATGAACTCACTCGATCTGGTGGTAACGACAGCCGCCCGTATCGGTACCTACTCGATACACACCGGCCGGGAGCAGTCGAGGACGACACCGGTCCCACCGCCCGCAACCTGTTCGACGACTGTCGTGGGACCGACCTCGCCGATCCACGTCTCGAGCGCGTCCATCCCGTCGTGGTACTCGACGACCGGCGGGTGAAAGAGGAACGGTGCGCTCCCCTCGGCGGCATCTGTACGCAACTGTTCCATCGCCTCGTCCGGGGAGTTCTCCTCGAGAAGTCGCGTGTCGAAGGGGGTCACGGGTTCGAGCAACTCTGTCCCCTCGAGGCCGGATTCGGCCTTGCCGAGCACCCACTCGAACCCGATGTCTCGGACGGCCTCGACGGCCCCTTGGCTCAGTTTGAGGAACGGTGGAAAAAGCCCTGCGGGGTGACCCCCGCCGCATCCTCGATGGCCGCCATCCCTGTCGAGAGAGCGTCGTGGGCCTCGTCGTAGGAGAGGTCGGAGTACGCGTGGTGGCGATGTGAGTGCAGCACGACCTCGTGGCCGGCTGTGTCGAGCGTCTCGACGATCTCGGCCTGCTCGGTCGCGTCGCGACCGAGGAACGCGAAGCTCGCAGCACTGTCGTGCTGGTCCAACGTCGTGGACAGCGCCTCGAAGTCGGGCCGTTCGTACTCCGCCACACAGAACCACGCCTTCCACTCGTGACGTTCCGGGAGTTCCCCGTCGGTGAACAGGCTCAGCCACGTCTCGAACTCGCGGAGTGTCGATGGATCTGATCCCCGCATAGCTGTGGTTCACAGGCTGGTCTCATAGTGGTTTCTAGGGGGGCACGAGAGCGTCGCCAGCCGTCGACTGACACCTCAGTCCGGCTGGGTCATGGTCACCGGCACAAATTTCAATCACGAGGGGTCCAGACACCAGATATGGCTGGCCCGGACATCGGTTCCGAGGGACGAGCAGAACTGGTGGTTACACCCGACGTCGTCGACGACTTCGCCGCGCTGACCACGGACCAGAACAGACTCCACATCGACACGGAGTACGCCGAGACGACGCCGTTCGGGGAGCGCGTCGCACACGGGATGCTCACCGCGAGCGTCGTCAGCGCCGCCATCACGGACCTCCCCGGCCAGCAACTGCTCTACCTCGGCCAGGATCTTACCTTCGAGGCGCCGGTATACGTCGGCGACACGGTGCGAGCGACGGCGACCGTGATGGAATACGTCGACGACGACCGTCTGCTGGCCGAGACCACGGCGAGTACCGACGACGGGACCGTGCTCACCGGCGAGGCGCGGATGGTCCTGATGGCCGAGTAATCCCGTGCGCACAGGGTCTCGGCGCGGAGTTTTATAACGGAGCGCCGGGTTGACCCACACATGTCAGAGTGGTACGACCTCTCACAGGAGTTCTACGACGGGATGCCCCACTCGTCGGTACACCCAACGCCGACGCTGGAGACGCTCAGTTGCGTCGAAGAGGACAGTTTCAATGTCCAGCAGTTCACCGCCGTCACGCACGTTTGTACGCACATCGACGCGCCGAAACACTTCATCCCCGACGGCGCGACTATCGACGACATCGACCTCTCGACGTTCACAGGCGCGGGGGTCGTGGTCGACGTTTCCCGGCAAGAGGCGACCGAGATCACCGTCGAGGAGTTCGAGGCTGCACCCGGCGAGGTTCGGGACGGCGACATCGTCTTGGTGTACACGGGTTGGTGTCACCGCTACGGCGACGACGACTACGAGCCCCATCCGTGGCTGTCGACGGAACTCGCGGAGTGGCTGGTCGAGCGAGACGTGAAACTGGTCGGACTCGACGTCATCACGCCGGACCTGACTGGGCCGTACCGCGAGGAGGGATGGACGGAGTATCCGGTCCATCGGACGCTGCTTGAGAGCGACGTGCTTATTGCCGAACACCTCGGCGGCCTCGGCGCCGTGGCCGGCGAGCGACTCGAAGTCCACGCCTTCCCGATCAAGATCAGAGATGGAGACGGGGCGCAGGCTCGCTTCGTCGGCCACGTCGACTGAACCCGTTGAATCGGCGTCAGTGCGGGCGTGGCGGGACATTGGCTACGGTTCGGGAACCACCATGGCGAGGGCCACACCGAGCAGCGCCAGACTCAGTGCGAACGCGAAGGAGGCGAAGTACGTCCCGCTGATTTCGATGAGCCACCCGGCGATGATGGGGGCCGTGAACCCGCCAGTGAACGACGCCATGGTGAGGACCGCAAGTGCACTTCCTGCGACATGTTCGTCGACCAGTTCGCGGACGTGGGTATAGAACAGCCCGACACCCATCTGGACGAAATAGCCCGACAGGACGAGCAGCCCGACGATGACGACTGGAATCTCCGTGAACACCATCACGACGACGATGGGGGCGGTGATCAGGAACGACAGGAGCGGGACGGGTCGTCGTCGCTGATTAAGAAACCGGTCAGAGACCACGCCACCGCTGGTTCGGGCGATCGCGCCCATGAGCGGGAACAAGGCGACGAGTAGCCCCGAGTTCGAGAGGCTGAAGCCGATGACGTCGTTTAAATATGTAGGCATCCAGCTATTAAAAAAGAGGTTCAGCGAGTATGAGGCGAAGGACATCATTGCGACGATCCAGATGCTGGGGTTCGAGACGATGCGCCGGAAGTCCGCGAGCTGGGCGGTCTGTTCGGTCGTACTCAGTTCGGCCGTGTGGTACCCGCTGACGAGGAACAGAGCGGTCGAGCCGATAATCGCCCCCCCGAAGACAAGGAAATTCGCCTCCCAATTCAGGTTGCCTGCGACGAATGGCGGCAGTCCTTGCCCGATAACGTAGCCCAGTGGTGCGCTTGCGGTGTAGATTCCGGTCGCGGTCGCAGCGTTGCGCCCAGCGAAGGTGGCGCTGACGATGTTCGCGCCGGCGACCCATGTCATGATGATGCCGACGCCAGTCAGCAACCGCGCTCCGAGCACTCCCGGGAACGCGCCCCGGAGCGCCGCGTCCCAGCCCCACATGTTCGCGCCCATCATAACTACGCTCCCGATAATAATAATATGCCGGTTGTCAAACCTGTCCAGCGCGAACCCGATCGGGAGCGCGAGCAGCGCCGGACCGAGAAGCGTCGCGCTGACGAACCATCCGGATTGCGAGGGCGTGATGGCAAGGTCATCCATGATCAGCGTGAGGACGCTCGCCGGCATAATCTGGTTGGCGGAGACAAAGAACGACACCAGAAACGTGCCCGCGAGGACGGCGTACGGTCCGCCGATGGCCCCTAACTGGACCGAGCGACTACTGCTCATCTGTTTCGGGGCTATGTGTGGGCCGTATAGAACGGTTCGATATCACTCGCCGACGAACTCCGGGTCCCGCTCTTTATCGAACGCCTGTATCGCCTCGTGGTGGTCGGCAGTGGCGTGACAGCGGCGTTCACCCTCGATGGCGTGGGCCAGCGCCGTCTCGATGGAAACCTCGAAGGACTCGTTGACCATTTCTTTGGCCGTCCCGATGGCGACCGTCGGCCCATCGGCGAGTTTCGCGGCGAAGTCACGGCCTGCCTCACGGACGGCTTCGGCGTCGCCATCGACGGCTTCGCGGGCCAGTCCTAGTTCCTCGGCCTTCTCGCCGGATATCGGCTCGCCTGTCATGATGAGTTCTTTTGCGTCGGCCTCGCCAATAAGCCGGGGAAGGAGGTAACAGCCGGCGTCCGGGACGAGGCCGACGTTGACATACTGCTGTGCGAGGTCGGCGTCTGCCCGGACGAACCGGAAGTCACAGGCGAGCGAGAGGTCCATACCGCCGCCGAAGGCGTAGCCGTTGACTGCGGCGACGACTGGCAATTCAACCCGGCGGATGGTTTTGACGATACGGTGGGTTTCGTGGGTGGATTTGAGGAGCGTATCGACGGACCCGACGCCTTCCTCGTCACTGAGTTCAAGATACGTCTCAATGTCCATCCCTGCACAGAACGCCCGCTCGCCGGTGCCAGTTAGGACGGCCGCCCGCACGCCGCTGGCGGCGTCCAAGTCTCTGAAGCAGTCGGCGATTGCGCTCGCCATCGACGGTGAGTACGCGTTCAGCCTGTCGGGGCGCTCAATTGTCAGAACCGCGACATCGTCGCGGTGGGTGACAGAGAGGTCTGTGGAATCGGCTTGAACCATCTAGCGTATACTGATGAGGAACTATATTAAAACATGGCCACGGAACCGGCGCCCGCCCGCAGAACTGCCCGCAATCCTGTGACGGCGAGCGACCGCACACCGGTCCGACCCTAACCCCCCAAGCGACGACGAGAGACCCAAACATCCATATTC
>CAZOQK010000049.1:0-12602 GCA_964581735.1 uncultured Halobacteriales archaeon
TCCGGCCGTGGACGAGGAGTTGGCTGCGGCCCGCGAGCAGGCGGTGGAGTTGTTGGAGACGGCCGAGACCGCCCGCGACGTGCAACGGGTGTTGGGCCAGACGACCCGGCGGCGGCGGGATCTCGTGACGGCGGTCGAGTCGGCCGTCGACCGCGTGGAGGCGGCGTGGCCGGCGGCTCGCGTCGAGACGACGCTGCCGATGCGGGCGCGCGCACGGTCACGGAGCCCGTCGGGTTCAGGGTCGGCGGGCGCGTCGTCGAGGGCGGTGACGGCGTCGATGTCGGACGCCTCGTCGTCGAGGTCGACATCGTCATCCGTGGTCTCACGGTCGAGTTGGCGCTCCCGCTCTGCCATGTGGAACAGTAGGGCGTCCACCACTATCGGTCTTTGGCCGATGTGGAGTACCTTTTTTCCGGTCGGGTTCGAGTCTCGGCTTCGCCGCGCTCGAACCGCATAGCGGCGAATCCGCCACAGCGTGCGGTTGCGGGCTGACAGCCCGCAACCCGCTCCCGGCAAAAATCGCTGAGCGCTCGGCTTCGTCTGCGGATCGGCCAAGCCCGATCCGCATGGCCAGCGGGACCTTCGGTCTCGCCCCGCCTCGCGTTCAGTGAACCGCGCTTGCTTCGCTCGCGCGGATGCTTCATCGACCGCGGACCACTCACTCCGCACTGCTGGAACGGATGGTTTCAAGTCCGACCGGCAGGTACCCAAACACATGAACGCAGGCGACCGCGTCCGCGTCGACCGCGCGGGACAGACGTTCGAGGGCGTCATGTTGCCCTCCTCGACGCCCGAGACCATCGTCGTGAAGCTCGAATCGGGCTACAACGTCGGTATCGACAGGGCCGACGCCGATGTCGACCGACTAAAAGCCGACGTGTACGACATCGAGAGGGCACAGTCCGAGGGGGAGTCCAAAATCGAGTTCGACGACGACCTCCCAACGATTTCGCTCATCTCCACCGGCGGCACCATCGCTTCGACCGTCGACTACCGCACCGGCGCCGTCACCGCACAGTTCGACGCCAAGGACGTGCTCCGGGCGGTCCCCGACCTTGCCGGGCTGGCCAACTACCGGGGCCGCGTCGTTGCGAACATCCTCTCGGAGAACATGACCCCCGACGTGTGGCAGGACCTCGCCCACGCCATCCACGAGGAAATCGAGGCCGGCGCGGACGGCATCGTCGTCATGCACGGCACCGACACGATGCAGTTCTCCGCGAGCGCGATGGCATTCATGCTCGATACACCAGTCCCAGTCGTCTTCACCGGCAGCCAGCGCTCGGCCGACCGTCCCTCCTCGGACAACGTGATGAACGCCGTCTGTGCCACCGAAGCGGCAAAGACCGACTGTGCGGAGGTGCTGGTCTGTATGCACGCCAACGGATCCGACGACCGATGTGCACTCCATCGCGGGACCCGCGTTCGGAAAAACCACACCTCACGCCGGGACGCTTTCGAGACGGCGGGGGCGGAACCGCTCGGCGTCGTCGACTACGAGACCGGCGAGACCCCCGACATCTCCTTCCGCCGCGACCACGCCGAGCGCGACGAGACGGAGCTGGCGCTGCACGGCGACTTTGAGACCAACGTAGAGCTTGTCAAATTCACCCCGGGCACCGACGCTGCGCGATTGGAAGCGGTCGCCGACGCCGAAGGCGTCGTCGTTGAAGGAACTGGGTTGGGCCACGTCAACACCGACTGGATTTCGGTCATCGAGGAGTTGACCGACGCGGGGACCGAGGTCGTGATGACTAGCCAGTGTCTCGACGGGCGGGTCTGTGACCGCGTCTACGACACCGGGCGGGACCTGCTTGACGCCGGCGTTATTGAGGGCGAGGACATCCTCCCCGGGACGGCGAAGGTCAAGTTGATGTGGGCGCTCGCGAACACCATCGACGTTGCCGACACGATGGCGACGCCGCTGGCTGGCGAAATCACTGACCGGTCAGTCCCCTGGGAATAGATGCCCGTCCGACAGGCCCGTGCCACGGACCACGATGCCGTCGCTGCGTTCACTGCCGACACCTGGGCCGACCGCGAGGTGGGCGATTACATCCCCGACGTGTTCCCCGAGTGGGTCGCGAGCGACGGCAAGGACCAGCACACGGTCGTCGCCACCGTCGACGGCACGCCAGTCGGCATCTGCCAGGCACGACTGCTCGCCGACGACGAGGCGTGGCTCCAGGGGATGCGCGTCGACCCCGACCACCGTGGCGACGGCCACGGCAAGGCGGTGGTCACCGACCTCTTTTCGTGGTGTCGAGAACGGGACGCCACCGTCGCCCGCAGCCTCGTGTTCGGGTGGAACGGCGCCGGCATGGGTCAGGCCCGTGCCGTCGGGTTCAACCCGGTCACGGCCTGTCGCTTCGTTGAACTGGACCCCGACAGCGACGCGCAACCGGACGGGATCGTCGGTGACAGCGCCGCTGCGTGGCAGTTCTGGACCCACAGCGACGCCCGCGCGCACCTCTCAGGGCTGGCCCGCGCCGACAGTCAGGCGTGGGCGCTCACGGAGTTGACCCGCGCCCGACTGGACGGGCTGGCCGCCGACGGGCGGGCGTTCGCCCTCGTCGACGGCGGCCTGCGGGGGATGAGTGTGCGCGTGGCGACCCGCGAGCGCGACGACCAGACGGTTGCAGAGTACGCCGTCGCCGCGTGGGCCGACGCCGACGCTGCGCGGGACGTGCTGGCTGCCATCCGCGCCGACGCCGCTGCGTGTGACGCGGACGCCGCGCGCGTGCTCGTGGCCGACACCCCACGGTTCATTTCGGACGCGGCCTCCACCCGCTGTCGGCTCAGCGACACCACCGAGTACATCTTCGCGGCGGACCTAAACGGGACGTAGCTACCCGCCGCTGACCGGCGGGAACAGGGCCAGCTCTGTCCCGCCATTGACGGTCGTCTCCCAGCCGTTGCCCCGCGCGAAGGGGTTACTTCCGTCGGCCAGCAACCGGACGTGGTCGTAGAGGGTCCCGTCGTCGTCCAGTACCTCCGCCTCCAGGTCGGGCTGGGTCTCCAACAGTGCGTCGAAGGCCTCCCGGAGTGTCGCCTCGCCCCCGATGTCGAGCGCGACGGTATCCGTGCCAGCTGCCTCTGACAGCGTCGCGAACAGTCGCCACTCCATATTCTATCTGCCGGGCGCCGCCACAAAGAGCGTTCGCTTGTCGAGGTTCTTGCCTGCGTTCGTTTCGACGGGACCCCTCACTCCGTTCTGACTACCGCTATTCGTCAAGCCGCATATCCCCACCAGGGCTGTCGGAGATGTCATCCTCCCAGTCGGCGTTGCCGGACTCGAACTCCTCTTTGAGCTGCTGGAACGACGACCCGCCGCCACTGCCGCCGTCATCGTCCTCGTCGTCATCGTCTTCCTCGTCTTCATTGTCCGCCCCATCTTCGTCGTCCGCACCGAGCGAGAGCCCGCCGTCGTCCTCGTCCTCGTCGAAGCTCAGACTCGACAGGTCGCCGTCTTCGTCGTCGTCGAACCCGAGACTGTCGAGGTCGTCGTCCCCGTCGTCGAAGTCCAGACCGTCACCGCCGGCGTCGGGTTCGCCCCCGGCGTCGTCCTCACCGATATCGGGCCCGTCAAAGTCGTCGCCAGCCGCGCCGGGCGCGCCGTCAAGTCCGCCATCGTCGGGGTCCTCGGCGCCGTCGGTGTCGGACGACGCCGTGGCCGTCGCCGACTCGTCGCCGTTTGCGGTCTCGCCCTCGGCCCAGTCGGCGTCACCGGAGTCGAACTCCGATTTGAGTTGCTGGAACGACGAGCTATCGGCCTTGCCGGCGTCCTCGGGGCCGTCGGCCGACCCCGGCCCCGAGTCCGACGCGGCTGGCGGGTCGAACTCCGACATGTCGTCATCGCTCCCGGCCTCGGCCGTCGGCGCCGCCTCGTCCACTGCCTCGTTGGTCGCAGATGCCGGCTCGGTGCCATCGTCCGCGCCGGTGTCGGTGCTGGCAGTCGGCTCCCCCTGCTCGGGCGCCACGTCCCCGGCAGCCGCCGGCTGGTCCGACTGTGTCGGGCCGGGCTGTCCGGCCGGTGGCTCCTCGCGCGCCTCGGACTCGGGTGATGCCGGGGCCCCAGGTGAGCGCCGCGACGGCGAGGGGTCTCGGACCAGCGCGGGGTCGAGCGGTTCCCCGGCCGTTTCGAGTCGGCGGAGTGCGTCGGGCCGGGCAATGGCGTAGACCACGTCGCCGGGCGCGAGCACGGTGTCGGGGTCGGGCAGGGCCATCGGCGTCTCGTCTTCAGGTTTGACCGCGACAACCGAGAGGTCGAGCGCGGCGACCGGGAGGCCATGGAGCGGGCTTCCGGCCTCGACGGTGACCGAACTGAACGTCTCGTCGGCGGCCCGGAGAAGGGAGGCGAACTCGCGGTCCGGGCGGTCCTCGACCGGGAGCGTGACGAGCCGGTACTGCTGGCGCGGGTCGAGTTTCTGCGTGTCGGCAGCGTCGATGGCGATCGTGACGGTGTCGTCGGCGACGCCCCGGAGTTCGGCCGTGAGGACGCGCCGCATCGGGTCGGTCTCCCAGACCTGGACGAGGTCACCGGCACTGGCGGCGAATGCGGGGTCGGCACGGATGGCGACGGCGTTGGTCGCCGGCGGGAGCGTCGGGCCGATACCCGCGGCGCGACTCCCGAGTGCGAGATACTCGACCGTGCCGTCATCCCCGAGTTCGATGTCGACGTGACCGACGCCGTAGTCGGATTTCAGCCGCGAGACGAGTCGCTCGCGGAGTTCCGAGACGGTCACTCGCCGGGGGAAGAGAAACGTCTTGTCCGCCAGCGTTTCCTTCGTCTCCTCGGGAACCGGGTCATAGCCCACCACGTCGTCGATGGCCTCCGGAAGCGAGACGGCGACGACCCGCCCGACCGACTGGACGAGACGGCCGACATCCTCCTCGACATCCGCGAACCCGTCGCCGAGGAACAGTTCGGTACCGCCCCGGTCACCGGCCCACTGGCCGACGGTTGCGCCGCCCGCACCAGTTAGGAAGGCAGCGATGTTGAACAGCGCGACCTCCGTCTCGGTCGGTGCGTTGCTGCCGCCGATAACCTGGCCCAGCGCCGCCGTCGTGTTCAGGTAGATGGCGACGCCGCTTAACCCGAGCAGGAGGCCGAGGCCGCGTGGAATCTGCTCGCGGACGTACCATCGATAGACGAAAGCACCGGCGCCGGCGAGCGTCCCGGCGAGAATCGCCAGCCCGCCCAGCTGTGCGACCAGTTCGGTAACCTGGTCGACGGTGACCATCAGTCGTCACCCCCCGGCACGCGGTCGGGCCCGAGCGCACTGGAGAAGCCGTCAAGTTCGTCTCGCGTGCCGACGGCGAACAGTTCGTCACCCTCATCGAGCGTGGTCTCGCCGCGGGGCGCCAGCACCCAGCCCTCGGCGGTCCTGACCGCGAACACCGCGACGCCGTAGGCGTCCCGGAGTCGCGCGCTCCCCAGCGATTTGCCGGCGAGTGCACTGCCCGCACGGACGGTGTAGCGCCGGAAGCGCTTGTCCGCGCGACGCAGCAGCGAGATGACCTCGTACTCGCGGCGGGTGCCGCGGGACTCGACGACGACTTTCGCCGCGTCGGCACGCAAGAGCGGTTGCACGTCGGTCCGGGTGACGGCGACGGTCAGCCGCCCCTCGCCGCCGCCGGTCGTCGGCGCCCGGACCGGTTTCGGGCGGTCGTCGTCCGTCGGGCCCTCGCCGCTCAGCGGTTCGATGTCCGGTTCGCTGCCGTCGCCGGTTTTCGCGCTGACGACGGCCCCGCGGACCTGCGCGTTGGGCGTGATGACGGTCACTTCGTCGCCGCGGGCCAGTCCCGTCGGAATCAGTCCGGTGACAGAGACGGCGTGGCGGTTGTCGCCGATGCGTTTCGACAGGCCCGAGAACGGTGGGGCGGCGACCACGGTGGCACGGCCGCGTTCGTCGATACTGACCGAGATGTCCCCGAGGTCGTACTCGGTGGTGAGCCGGTCGGCAATCCGGTCTTCGAGTTCGTCCAGCCGGAGATCTGCGGGGAAGGTGAGTTCGGCGTTCCGGAGGTTGGCCCGGAGCTCCTCGGAGAGGGGCGGATACCCCTCCATGTCGGCGACTTCGCCGACAACGCGGACCCGGACCTCATCACCGCCGCTGATGAGTTCTGCAAAGTCCTTTGAGAGTGTTCGGGGTCGGAAATCCGACAGCGAGAGCCGTTTCGGGAGCGTGCTCCCGAGTGTGTCGCCACGGTTGTGTGCGTACAGCGAAATCATCGTCACGACGACGATTGCGGTGCCGATACGCGGGGCGTTGGTGGTGCCGACGATGGTGCGGTCGGTCAGGGCGAGCAGCCCGCCGTTGACACCGGCGAGTGCAACTGCGAGGACAGCGACACCGAAACCGGGGAGTGTCACGTTCGTTACGTACTTGAAAAGGAATCCGAGTGCCCAGGAGACAAGTGCCGGGACCATCCCAACCAGCAGTCCCAGATAGATACCGAGCAGTATCTCCACGGGCAACGACGCCATACGTTGGCACACGCAGTCGCGTAGTAAAGGATTGTCGCCCCCGTCTGACGTGTGTCTGCGGATTGCAATGCCAGTATACTTTACAGCGGGAGTTGTGAGCATCGGGGTGTGGCAGCGGAGGGGCTGACGCGTCGGCAAGTGCTGGGCACGCGCGCAGCGGTGCTGCTGGCGACGGCGACGGCCGTCCTCTCACTGGCGACCGGTATCGCCAACATCAGCGTCCAGCAGACGGCCGGCCCGCTGAGTGCCTTCATTCCCCAGGCGGTCCAGCACGCCGCAGGCTTTACCGGGACGCTGACGGGCTTTTTGCTCCTGTCGAGTGCCTACGAACTCCGGCAGGGGTACCGTGTGGCGTGGTACGCCACCGTTGCACTCCTGCCGATTACCGCCCTCCAGGGACTGGTCCAGGCGAGCGTCTTTTCGCTCCCGCTGGTCGCGCTGTCGGTGCTCTCGCTCCCGACAGTGCTGGTGAACTACCGGCGGTTCGGCCGCACCACCTCCCTTTCGACCGGGCAAATCGCCGCGACCGGGTCGTTGCTCGGGACGCTCGTCTACGGCACGGCCGGGTCCTACGCGCTCCGGGAGGACTTTACGGGGATTGCAACGCTGACTGACGCCCTCTATTACACCGTCGTCACCGCGAGCACCGTCGGCTACGGCGACGCCTCCCCCCAGTCGGCACAGGCCCGCCTGTTCGGGATTTCGCTTGTCGTCCTCGGGACGGCCAGTTTCGCGCTGGCGCTTGGGTCGGTGCTCGGCCCGGCGATTCAGGCCCGCTTTTCGCGCGCACTCGGAACCATGAACACCACACAGTACGACCTCTACGAGAACCACGTCGTCGTCCTCGGCTACGGCGACCTGACGGAACCGCTCGTCGAAGAACTCCGCGACCGAAATACCAAGTTCGTCGTCATCACGCCCAACACCGACCGTGGGGCGGCGCTCCGCGAACACGACGTGGACGTGGTCATCGGCGACCCCAGCGACGAGGAACCGCTCGACGATTCGGGTATCGGACACGCCCGCGCCATCATCGCGGCGACCAACGACGACGCCGGCGACGCGTTTGCCATCCTCACCGCCCGGGAACTCAACCCCGGGGCGCGCATCGTCGCGGCCGCGACCAACCGCGACAACGTCGAGAAACTCCGCCGCGCCGGGGCCGATACCGTCGTCAGTCCGGCGGTCATCGGCGGGCGTCTGCTCGTCCGGTCGGCCTTCGGCGAGGACGATGTCGCGGGTGTGACAGAGCAGTTGATCGAGGAGTAGGGAGGACGAACCAACTGTGTCCTCTGAGATGCGAGCGGTGAGCGAAGCGAACCATGAGCAAGGATGATACACTGCGTCAAAAGCGATAACACCGGTGTAACCACCTGACACCGGCGTCCGCGAGCGATTATCGGTTGCCCGGGAGTATCGGAGGATGACGCAACAACACATGTCCCAACAGAAATCCGATTACGTAGACGACGCCGATATCGACGCGACACTCGACGAACTCCCGGACGAAATCTGGAGTATCGACGACGACGAGAAGCGCCAAGCCGCCCGGCGCGAGTCCCAGACGGCTAACTACTTCCTCGGTGGCATCAACGCCACCGCGCAGACGGGCGAACTCGTCGCGGCCGACCGCTCGGGGGGCCGTATCGGCGCGTACCCGTTCGCGGCGAGCAGCGTCGTCATCGTCAGCGGGACGAACAAGAACGTGCCGACGCTTGAGGACGCCTTCGACCGCCTCGAATCGGTTACGTACCCGTTTGGGAACGAGCGCGCACAGAAAGCCTACGGCGTCGAGTCGGCCATCGCGAAACAGCTCGTCTTCCGCCAGGAACTCGACGAAGGGCGGACGACGGTGGTCCTCGTCCGCAAGGAACTTGACTACTGAGCCGAACACTCAGGGCCGCAGTCCGTCGGGGGCCGCCACAGTTCTCCGGCCGGCACCATCACGCCCCAGGCAGCCAGGCCGGTGGCTCACCCTCGTAGGGCCACTGGCCACATTCGGATTTGTAGACAGTCCCGCCGGTGGTCAGTTCGAAGTATTTCTGTTTGTGGCCGAGCCGGTAGTGACAGAACTCGGGTTTCAGTTTTTCCCAGTAGATGGTCTGCATCGACGGGGAGGCAGGCGGGTCCGGCGGGAGTGTCTCGTAGTTTGGGATGTTGTACTCGGATTTGAGATCCTTCGCCTCGTCTTTGACCGGCGTCACCGGGCTCCCGTTCCAGTAGAGGTTGCCGAGGACGAGAATGGTGAGACAGAGCGCGAGCGTCGTGCGCCGCGAAGGCCGGGGGAGTCCAGCGGCGACGACTGCCAGCCCGAGCGCAACGAAGACGAACACGAGCACGAGTTCGATAGCACCCTGGAATTCGAGGAAGACCTGCAGGAGGTAGCCGCTCCCGCCGGCGGCGAGCCACCAGTGCTCCCGATAGTCCTTCCGGAGCGCCAGATACCAGCCGTAGGCGGCGACGGGGACCGCGACGATACCCGGCCCGAGCTCGATGAGGAAGGTCAGCAAGCGGCTCGGAATCGTGTAGCGCTCGACGCCGTAGACGGGCGCGAGGACAACCTCCGCGAGGAGTGGGACCGTCCGCCCCGAGAGGACGAATGGCAGGACGGTGAGCGTGGCGACGACCAGCCCGCCAGCGACGGTACGGCCCGCGGCCCGGACCCCCACCCGCTGGAGTGCCATCCCAACAACGAGGAACGCGAGGATGCCGCCTAACTGCCAGAAGGCAGCGGCGAGTGCTGCGGCGATGCCGCTTGTGAGGTGGCGGTCACGGACGGCGAAGTAGAGTGCGCCAGCGCCACAGAGAAAGGCGAAGTATTTCGGCCGGATACCGGCGTAGGGGAACGTATAGACCGATGTCAGGAGGAGCATCGACCCAGCGGCGACGACGCTGGCGAAGCCATCATCGGTGAGGCGGTAGGCGGTCAAGCCGACGAAGACGATGCCGCCGACGACGGCGGCGACGGCGGCGGCGATGCCGTAGACATGCAGGAGTGCCATATTGCCAAAGGAAAAGAAGGCAAGCACGGCGCTGAGCCAGAAGATGAGCGGCGGTTTGAGGTCCCAGATGTCGACGTAGAGGGTCGCGCCCTGGCCTATATACCAGCCACCGTGCTGGAACAGGGCGGAGTCTTTGTTCACATAAAACGGCGAGCGGGCGAATTTGATGATAGTTGCAAGCGTGACGACGGCGATGGCACCGCCGACGAGGACGGCCAACCAGTTCTCAGAGAGCCAGTCGTGAAACTCCGTGTGGGAGTCAAAGGGGAGGTGAGTGGCGGCCCGCATAGCACAGCGGACCTTTCCGGCCATCGCTTAAGTGAGTTTGCAAGTCTGCTCTATGAATCGTGGCACAGTCGAGTGAACTCGCAACTGTTGGTCAGAACAACAAGAAAGCCCCGACTGACTCGGCGGCTACGGCTCGCTGTGCTCCTCGCTCACTGCGTTCGCTGTGGTGCTTACTTCGCCTCGCTCACCGAGCCAGTCGCCGGGAGAGCGTCGCTCTCCCGAGCTCACGGCGGCTGCGCGGCGCGACGCGCCGCGGCTGTCGAGGCGGTGAAACCGCCTCGCGCGCCGTGAACGCCCCTTTCAGTCCCACCCCGTGGCTGGATTGGCCAGTCTATGCAGGTGGGACCGAAAGGGGCTGCAGTCTGGAGGAAGGCGCGGGGCGCTGTGCGCCTCGGCACATGTGAACGGGCAATGCGCGGCGTGACGCGCCGCGACTGTCGAGGCGGTGAAACCGCCTCGCAGCGCCCGTGAGCAGACACCTACTGGAGCGTGGTTCGAAAGAGCGAACCTCTTTGGTCGTACCCGAAGAGCTGTGCTCTTCCGTAGCTCGCGGAGTTTCGCTCCGCTCACTCCCGGAAATCTCTGATTTCCGGAGACAGCGACCGCACCGAGTCAAGTGAGGTGCGACCACCGGGAGTACCTCGATGACGAACGGCGAATGAAGTGAGCCGTGAGTCCAGACGCTCGGGGCTTTCTTGCTGTTTTGAACTCCGAGGGCCCCACCGAACCAAACACGCTAGAGTTCTCGTCGTAAAAACAACTCTTTTGTGCGCGCTGCCCCCATCCAGCATCGATGCGAACACGGCCCGAGTGGCTCTCCCGGGCGAACCAGCAGTTTCTCTCGGACGTGCGCGAGGACCCGTATCTGGGCTACGTCCTCCTGGGGGCGCTCGTGCTTGCAGGCTTTTGGTTCTGGCACCGTATCCCCGTCTTCGCGACGTGGGACGAACACGACCGCGTGCTCGACCCACTCGTTGCCTACAGCTCCGTCCTCAACAACCCCGGCTGGGAAGGACTCCAAGAGGGGATTTCGTGGGGGCGCGAGCCGTGGGGTGGAACCTTCTATCTCTACGCACTGGCAGTTCTCCCGGTCGTTTTCGGCGCGGCGGTGACGGGCAACATCGACGCCGTCACCGGCATTGGCCTGCCAGAGTACACCTACGCCCACTACGAGGTGTGGGCCGAAACGCCACGGTGGGTCTGGACCTGGAGTCTCGTCTTCGTCCGCCTGACGAACGTGATTCTGGCGGTGGCGACGGTGTATCTGGTCTACCGTCTCGGCACCGAAATCTGGACGCGCAAGACCGGGCGCCTGGCTGCTCTTATCCTGTCGCTCACTTTCGGCTTTCTGAAACTCGCCAAGGAAGGCGGCGAGGACATGCCCGCCACGTTCCTCGTGGTGCTTGCGGTGTATCTGCTGGTGTTATACCTCCAGTCGGGTACGGACCGGCGGCTCTACCAGGCGAGTGCCGTCGGCGGGCTGGCGCTGGCGTTCAAACTCACGGTCGCCCCCATCGTCTTCACCATCGGCCTCGCACACGTCCTCCGGGCGCGCTCTGCGGACGGGTCGCTCCGGAGCACCCTCTGGCGGCCACGCTTTCTGGCGACGGGAGCGGGCATCGGGCTGGCCGTCCTCCTGCTTTCGTTTCCGTCGCTGCTCGTCGGTGATTTCGACCACGTCGCCTCGCGACTCTTCTTGAGTGCCGGCGAGAAAGTCGACAACCAGATGGGACCGACGGCGCCGCTGTGGTGGTGGTATCTGCGCACCTACCTCAGCGCCTTCTCGATTCCGCTCTTTGTCGGAGCAGTACTCGGGGCTGGCGGCGCGTGCTACTACCTCGGGCGGCGAGTACGGGGTCTCGATTCACTCCGCGAGCGCGCACCGCAAGTAGATGCTATCGCCCTGCTCGCGGGGATTCTCGCCCTCTTTGGCCTGCTCGTCTCGACGTGGCACGACTGGCGAGTTCACCACATCCTCCCGACCTTTCCGTTCCTCCTCTTGCTTGCGGCCTGGGGCTTCCGGGAGTTCGAGACGGTTCGGCCACGGGTGACGCGAGTGGCACTCGCCGTCGTGCTGGTGTCGGCAGCCGTCTACACTGGCGTCGGCACCGCAGGGTATGCCTCGGTGCCCCGCGACGACGCGACCGAGTGGCTCGACGAAAACGCCGACCGTGAGGCCACGATGGAGATGTACTACCACGGCTTCATCGAGAACGCCATCCCCCACTGGATGCACGTCAACCCCCTCTGGAACGGGAACGACACCGGTGTCGACCCCTGCCCCGAGTACATCCAGGTGGGCTACAAGGACCTCCTCTACCTGCAGGATATTCCCGAAAATCAGCTCTCGGCGGACGTGGATACCGATGTCGGGAACCGCAGCGAGTACATCCGGAAACTGGTCGACGGGGAGTACAACTACCGTATCGTCGCCGAGTTCGGCCAGCGCCCCGAGAACTTCGTCCCCGAGCGCCCGACGCCTGGCTCGTTTACTGACCTGCTTCCGCTCGGCATCCACCCACAGAGCGACCAGTACGGCGACGAACAGGAGTTTACCGTCAACCAATACGTCGCCATCATGCAGTTAGAGGGCGCGTGTGTCGAGTCGCGTGACCCGCCGTGGTAGTACCTTTTTCCCGGTCAGGTTTCCTCGTTCGCTCCGTTCGCGCGAATGCTTGCCGCTCAATCACTGACCTGTATCGAACGGTCACTGAGCCTGCGTATTGACCGCCAGCATCCGGCGGCGAAGCCGCCGGTTCCCCGGAAAGCGGCGACGCCGCTTTCCGGCCTTTTTCACCCATGTTTTTGCCGTGAGTGGTGGG
>CAZOQK010000050.1:0-12414 GCA_964581735.1 uncultured Halobacteriales archaeon
CTGGAGGGTGAGAAGATGTCCTCCTCGAAGGGCCACGTCGTGCTGCCGGGCGAGGCCATCGAGACGTACGGCGCGGACACCACCCGATTCTTCCTGCTGAACTCCGCGGAGCCGTGGCAGGATTACGACTGGCGCGAGGAGGCCGTTGGCACGACCCAGGACCAACTGGAGCGGTTCTGGAACCGCGCCCAGGAGACCATCGACCGCGACATCCCAGAAGGAGCCGCCGACGACCTGCAACATATCGACCGCTGGCTGCTCTCGAAACTCCAGGCGACCATCGAGACAGCGACCGACGCGCTCGACCGGTTCGAGACCCGGACGGCGAGTCAGACCGCCTTCTACCAGTTCGAGGAACACCTGAAGTGGTACCGCCGCCGGGCGGACATGGAGCGGGCCGGTGCGGCCTGGACACTGCGTGAGGTGTTGCGGACGCGGCTGCGCCTGCTCGCGCCGTTTGTCCCGTTTATGACGAACGAACTCCACGAGCAGCTGACCGGCGACCCCGCCGAAGACGCGGCGTGGCCGACGGTCAACGAGGACCTCGACTCGCCGGTCACCGAAGCACGCGAGCGGCTGGTCGAGGACCTGACCGACGACATCAACGACATCGTGGATGTCACCGGCACCGACCCCGACATCATCCGGGTGTACGTCGCCGCCGACTGGAAACGCACCGTCTTCGACACTGTCCGTGACGTGGGCCCGGACGTGGGTGCGGTGATGGGCACGGTCATGCAAACCGAGGCGTTGCGCGAGAGGGGCGATGCGGTCAACGACCTCGCACAGGAACTGGTGGAGTTCGTCCGCGAACGGGACGAGGAGACGCTGGCCGCGCTCGCCGAACTGGATGAAGCGAGCGCCTACGAGCAGGCGAGTCGCTTCCTCGAGCGCGAGTTCGACGCCGACATCGAAGTGTACGCTGAAGAGAGTGACCCGGTCGACCCCGACGGCAAGGCGGGCCAGGCAGTCCCCTTCCGCCCGGCGATTCATCTGGAGTAAGCGGTCTGTATCTTTATTCTGCCCGTAATCACAGTATGTCGAGTGAGTCCGCAAAATCACCCCCGCCGCTTCGACGCGCCGCCCGAACCGTCACCCCGCCCTACCGCGGCCGGTCGGATATGGGGTTGTATCTCATCGGCTACCTGCTCATCGGTGGGTTGCTTGTTTTGCTGGTGCCACTCGGCCCGTTCATCATCGTCGCGTGGCTGCTACTCCGCCTGCGGCGTGCCCTGACAGGGCGCGGTGACTGATTACGCGTCGGTGCCTACGAGAGTGAAATCCGTCCCGATACCCTGCTCGCGAGCGCGTTCGTAGACGACGTGTGCGGCCGCCACGTCCTGAATCGCCAGCCCCGTCGAATCAAAGAGCGTGACTTCCTCGTCGGATTGGCGGCCGGGGGCCGTTCCGGCGACCACGTCGCCGAGTTCGGCGTGGATGTCCGCATCCGAGAGCAGTCCCTTGCCCCAGGGGACGTTGATTTCCCCGGAGTGGGTACACTGGGCGTGGTCGTCGATAACGAGCGTCGCGTGCTGGAGGACAGCGTCAGCGATTTCGTGTTTCCCCTCGGCGTCGGCCCCCATCGCGTTGACGTGGGTGCCGTCGGCGACCGAGTCGACGATGGGCTCGCGGACGGGCGTGGTCGTCGAGACGATGTCACAGGCCGTCGCCTCGCCGATGGTGCCCTCACGCACGTCGCAGTCGTCGCCGTAGCGCTCGCGGAAGGCGGCGATAGCCTCGGCGTCCCGGTCGGCGACGACGACGGTGTCGATAGCTCTGACTTCGGCAATCGCTTCGAGTTGGGTGTACGACTGGATGCCGGCGCCGACCAGTCCGAGCGAGGTGGCGTCCTCGCGGGCCAGATGGCGGGTGGCGACGGCCGCAGCCGCGCCCGTTCGCAGGCGCGTCAGTTCCGTCCCGTCGAGAATCGCGAGCGGCAGCGCCGTCTCGGGGTCGGAATATATCATCGTCCCGATCACCGTCGGCAGGTCGTGGGTGTCGGGATTGTCGGGATGGGAGTTGACCCACTTGACGCCCGCGGCCTCCCACCCGCCCTTGTCGGTGCGGTCGATGTAGGCGGGCATCGAGCGGAAGTCGCCGTTGTGCTGTGGGAGGTCGATGTAGGATTTGGCGGGCATCTGCACGTCGCCAGTGGCGTAGGCGCCAAACGCCTCCTCGATGGCGTCGATGACCGCCGGGAGGTCGGCGCTCGCAGCCACGTCCTCGGGGCCGAGAAGTAAGGTGTCCATATCCCGAAATCCGCGGGCCGGCTACTTATCCGTGGGGGGCGCTACATGACATCGATGGTCTGTTCGAACTCCCGGATCGCAGCGTCCCCACCGGCGACGAACACCTCATCGTCGCCCTCAATAACGGTATCTACTCCGGTAAAGATCGTACCGTTGCGGGCAACGCCGACGGCGGTCCAGCCACGGGTCCGGTCACGGCGCACGTCCGCGAGCGTCTCACCGACGAACGGGGCGGCGTCGGCCCGGACCAGCCGGATTTGGTTGGTCACGCTGACGACGCGCTCGCCGTGGACCTCCGAGGCCACGAGTCGCGCACAGACACGCTGGACAGAGAGCGTGTAGTCAGCCCCGGCACGGAACGCCGCCCCCGTCTTCTCGGCGTCGGTCGTCCGGGCCAGAATCTCTACGTCCGGCGAGAGCGCCCGGGCCATCGCCACCGTGAGCAGCGCCGTCGCATCGTCGTCGACGGTCACGACCAGCGCCGAGGCGTCGACGATGTTCGCCGCCTCCAGCGTCTCCGGTTCGGTGACATCACCGAGGACATCGGGGTCGGTCGCCGGGTCCGAATCGACCGTCGTGACCGCCGTCTCCTCGGGGAGTGTCTCGACGGCAGCCCGGCCACCCTCCCCGAGGCCGGCCACGACGACCGAGGACTGTGCGGACTCGCGGGGCTGGCGGATACCCGCCACGTCGCGTGCGAGGCCGTCGATCGAGGACTCCGGCCCGGCGACGACCAGCACGGTGTTTGGGGTAAGCCGGTCGACGGGGGCGGGCGGCACCCGGAGTTCGCCGTCGAACCAGCCGGCGACCAGCGTCAGGTCCGGGTGTTCGGCGATGGGCGAGTCGGCGACGCACACGCCGTGAATCGGGCAGTTCCGGCGGACGAGGACCTCCCGGATGGCGATGTCGCCGTCACCGGGGCCGTCCGCGAGTGCGACCGGCGTCGTTGCTTTCTCGGCGAGTTGGCGGCCGATGAGCGCGTGTGGCGCGACGCTGCGGTCGACGCCGACCTCCGCGAGTGCCGCGTTGTGGCGCGTCGAGGGCGTGAAACTGACGACGGTCAGGTCCTCGTTGGCTTCGAGTGCTGTGAGGACGATGCTGGCAGTCTCGTCGCCAGCGTCGGTGATGAGGAGTGCGGCCCGGTCGATTGCCGCCCGGTCCAGGTCGCGGCGGGATGCGGGGTCGCCGTGGATGGCCTGATAGCCGTCGTCGGAGAGTTGCTTTGCCTCCTCCTCGTCGGACTCGACGAGGACGTAGTCGGTGTCGTACTGTTCGAGTTCGTCCAGGAGGACCTCGGTATCGCGCTGGTACTCCGCGACGACGACGTGGCCGTCCTTGGCCGTGAGGCGGTCGTCCAAGTTCAGCGGGGCGCGCTCGAACAGCGGAATCACGAGTACCCGGAGGGTGACGAACCCGATACCGATGCCGGTCACTTGCATCGTGATCATATAGAGGTTCATCACCGGGGTCGCCCACGGCGAGTCCGCGCCGTAGCCGGTGGTCGTCATCGTCTCGACGACGATTTGCAGGGCGTGGAATACGGTACGCGGGCGGTCCTCAACGTAGCGCATCCCCGCCCAGTACACCAGGGTGTACAGCCCGATAATCGAGACGAGGGCGAGCGCGTAGTAGAGGACAAGGCGTTGACGGCGGGTGAGTCGCTTTGGCGGCAGTCGGTCCAGAAACTCGAAGGTACGCATCCGTTCCCCGCATTTAGCGGGCGTCTATTAAAATAACAGCCCCCGAGGGGCGTCACTCGGGATGGACCGCGGACTGACAGTCCGGACACTCCGCGAGCATCCGCGGCCAATCGTTGGGCGGCCTGTATGTCATCCCGAGGTTCTCGACGGGAATCGTACTCTCACAGACCGGGCACTCTCCCAGTGGCGGCACGTCGACAGAGTGGGACATACCGGCTCCACGAACTGCGCGGCTATTGTTGGGCGCCTGTTACCGCCCGGTAGCGGGCGGTTATCGGTGTGAAAAGCAAAAGTGTTGGTCAGCGAGCGGTGCGTTGGCGGTGCGGTTGCGGGCATGGCTACGATAGCAACCGCGAGCGCTCTACCGAGCGCGAGCGGCATTTTTCTCCAAGTTTTTGCGGCGAGCGGTGCGAGCGCCGGAGGCGCTCGACACCCGAGCCGCAAAAAGTGGCGTTACATCATACCGCCCATACCGCCGCCCATACCGCCCATGCCGCCGCCGGGGGCGCCGCCCGGACCGCCGGGGCCGCCCTCTTCGTCGCCTTCGGTCGAGAGGTCGCCGGCGGAAATGATATCGTCGATCTTCAGGACGAGGTTTGCAGCCTCGGTCGCGGAGGACAGCGCCTGGCGCTTGGCGTGGGCCGGTTCGACGATGCCGGCCTCGTAGGTGTCCTCGACCTCGCCGGTAAAGACGTTGAGTCCGGCGCGGGTGTCGCCGCCCTCGTGGGCCGCGCGAAGGTCGACGAGCGTGTCGATGGAGTCGATGCCGGCGTTGCCTGCGAGCACGCGCGGGACGACTTCAAGCGAGTCGGCAAAGGCCTCGATAGCGAGCTGTTCGCGCCCGCTGACGCCGTCGGCGTAGTCACGCAGCCGGGAGGCGAGTTCGACTTCAGGTGCGCCACCGCCGGGGAGAACCGTCCCCTCGGTGATGGTGTCGGCGACGACATCCAGCGCATCGGTGCCACCGCGCTCGATTTCGTCGACGACGTGCTCGGTCGAGCCACGGAGCAGGAGGGTGACGCCGTGGGACTCCTCGCCGGCGCCCTCAACGTAGAACAGCCCCTCGCTCTCGTCGCGGGTGACGTTTGCCGTGCCGAGGTCGTCGGCCGTCGCGGTTTCGACATCCGAGACGATGGCGGCGTCGACAACCTCCCGGATGAACTGGATGTCGGACTTCTTCACACGGTTCATCGCGAGGACGCCCTTTTTCGCGAGGTAGTGTTCGGCCATGTCGTCGATGCCCTTCTGACAGAGGACGACATCGGCGCCGACGGCCTCGATCTGGTCGACCATCTCCTGTAGCTGGGCTTCCTCCTGGTCGAGGAAGTCCTGGAGCTGGTCGGGGTCGGTGACGCTGACGGAGGTGTCGATTTCGGTCTCGTCGACCTCCAGCGGCGAGTCGATGAGCAGGACCGTCGCGTCCTCAAGGTCCGTCGGCATGTTCTCGTGTACGGGGTCCTTGCTGACGACGGCGCCTTCCAGCAGTTCCGAGTCGCCGGCCGAGCGGCCGGCCTGGGTCTCGACGTTGAGGTAGGCGAGGTCGACGACGTAGGAGCCGTCCTCGGCCTCGACGGTGACCGCCTGTGCGCCGTCGACGACCAGCTGGGAGAGTTGTTCCATGTGCTGTTCGACGCCCTTGCCGGTCATGGAGGTCTGTGCGACCTTCTTCAGGGTCTCTTCGTCGTCACGGTCGACATCGATAGCGATGTCGTCGACCTGTTCACGGGCGTACTCCGAGGCCATGTCAAAGCCCTTGATGGCCGCGGTCGGGTGGATGTCCTGGTCCAGCAAGTCCTCGGCGTTTTTCAGGAGTTCGCCGGCGATGGCAACCGCGGAGGTGGTGCCGTCACCGGCCTCGTTTTCCTGTGTCTGGGCGACTTCGACAATCATCTCGGCAGTCGGATTGTCGATGTCCATCGTTTCGAGGATGGTCACGCCGTCGTTGGTGACGGTGATACTGCCGAGGGAGTCGACGAGCATCTTGTCCATCCCTTTTGGCCCGAGTGTGGAGCGTACAGACTCGGCGACTGCACGCGCAGCCGCGATGTTGTGTTCCTGTGCGCTCTTGTCTTTCATCCGCTGGGCGTCTTCGCCCAGAATGATCATGGGCTGGCCCTGCATTCGCTGCTGGCTCATAGTCAAGAGGTGGTTTGCATGTGGTTCTATATAAATCCCGTGGTCACGGCTCGCGCCAGCGCTCAGCGAACTGCGGCCAAACCACCAGAAGACGGTCCAACGTGTCCCAGCACCGATTCACCCCGTCGGCGACGGCCCGGCCGCTTTTTGTATATAAGCGTCGGGATTCCGGCACTCAGTTCCCGAGCCACGACGGGTCGCCGAGGCCGCTGTTGACGGTCCAGGTAAGCAGGCAGGCGGTGAAGGCGATGGTCCCGAGTTTGCCGCCCGACCCGCCGAATGCGGGCGCGACGCCGACGAAGACGACCCCGGAGACGAGGCCGGCGGCGCCGACGAGCGCGAGCGAGGGCAGACGCGTCTCCGAGACCATGCCGACGAACGAGCCCGCGAAGGCCGCCGCCGCGACGGTCCCGCCGAGGGCCGGACCCAGTGCGGGCGGGGCGAGGAGGCCAGCGACCAGCCCAACGACGGCGGAACCCACGACGGCGCCGTGGTCGTACTGAACACTGAGGACGACGGCCCCGAGCGCGCCGGCGGTGGCGGCGGCGACGGCGGCGACTGCGGGTTCGGGTGCGAGCGCGCTCGCGGCGGCGTAGGTGTACGAGGAGGGGAAGACGACCGCCCCGCAGCCGAGGAAGGCGGTGGTGCCGAGTTTCCCGCCGAAGCCGTTGAAGACGCGCTTTGCGAGGACGAAGGCGACGGCCGCGACGGCGCTGGCAACAGCGACGGGAAGCAGCGTCGGAAGGACAGTCGTCGAGACCATCCCGACGAACGTGCCACAGTAGGCGGGTGCGGCCTGCTCGCCGACGGTGAGCGCGGCGAGCAAGCCGACGAGTGCGCTGGCGACGACCGGGCCGAGGTCAAGCGCGACCGAGCAGTAGTAGGTCAGCGGCCCGGTAGCGGCGACGGCGAGTGCGTCGGCCCCGTCGCTTCGTTCGAGGCGAGCACGGTTGACGGTCTCGCCGAAGAAGGCGTCGCGGAACTCCCGGCGGCCGGCGTCGACGGTGAGCCCCGCGACCGCGACGGCAGCCGGGACCGACCCCTCCCCGAGCGTGAACGCGGCGGCGGCGACGAAGACAGTCGCCGCCACGGCATAGAGCGTGCCGGCGCACAACTGGACCGCACGCGGGAGGTACACGTTCGGAACCGGTCGGTTCGTGTGAATAGGTCCATCGGTTCGGACGTGGGCGGAGTGACGGGGGACAACGGACTTTTTATGATCGCACCCAACATTGTATCATGAGTCAAGAGGCGCACACGCCGCCCGGCCTCCCGGTCGTCGGGAGCATCCACCGGCTGGCGGAAGAGCCGCTTCGGTATCTCGTCGGGGTGCAGGACGCGTACAGCGGCCGACACCCGCTGGTGGGACTCGACACGCCCGTCGGCCAGGACGTGACCATCGTGACCGACGCCGAGGTGGTCCACGAGGTGCTGGCCGACCGTGAACGCTTCGGGCGCCCGGCCGGCGGCGAGCAGGCACAGCGTCGCAACGGCCTCCTGTCCAGTGAGGGGGACCTCTGGGAGACACAGCGGTCGGTGCTCGAACCGGAGTTCGTCGGCGCGCAGTTGGCCGATTACGCCGATATCATCGGCCGGACGGCGGACGAACTACTCGCCGACTGGCCCGACTCCGGGACGGTCGATCTCTTCGAGGAGATGTCACTGCTGACGGTGCGAGTCATCACACAGACGATGTTCAGCCGGGACATCTCCCGAACGCGTGGCCTCCAGGTCAAGGAGGCACTGGAGACACTGGGTCGAGAAACGGAGTTCGGCGTGCTTGATTTCCTGGTGCCCGAACAACTCCAGTCCGGGCCGAGCGAGGACTTAGACCGCGCAAACGAGACCCTCAATTCGGTCGCGACCGACATCGTCGACTGGCACCGTGCACAGTCCGACCCACCCGAGGGCATGCTCACCGCGCTCATGGCGGCACAGGCCGACCCCGAAACGACCCTGGCTGAGAACGAACTCGTCGACGAGACGGTCCTTTTCATGACCGCCGGCCAGGAGACCACTGCGCTGACGCTGACCTACGCGTTCTACTGGCTCTCGCGGAACCCTGCGGCCGCACAGCGTCTGCGGGAGGAGGCGACGGCCGTCCTCGACGGGGCCCGCCCGGGGTGGGACGATCTCCCGGAATTGAACTACACGGAGAAGGTCGTTCGCGAGACCCTCCGGCTGACGCCGGCGGCGTGGAACGTCCCGCGTGAGACCCGCGAACCCGTGACCCTCGCCGGAACGAGTCTCGACGCCGGCGAACTGCTCATCATGTCACCGTACGCCCACCACCGCGACCGCTGGGCGTGGGACGCCCCCGAGGCGTTCCGCCCGGAGCGGTGGGGCGGCTCCGCCTCGCGCGGGCAGGACTCGTATTTCCCGTTCGGAAGCGGCCCGCGGGTGTGTATTGGCCGCCAGATTGCGCTCACGGAAGCGCAGTTCGCACTCGCCCACCTCCTCCAGCACTACGACATCAAGACCGACACCGGGCGGCTGAACTTTCGCCCGGGTGTGACGCTCCGACCGGACGCCGACATAGCGGCGACCGTCGAAGCCCGCTGACAGCGCCCTGACAGTCTCTCCACCGGGACGGCTCGAAGAGCGTCTCCCCGGCGGGAGCTGTTGTTCAGTACCTAACTAGTTATCTATCAGTTACAGCCCGGCGGCGAGCATATGCAGAAGTATGATAGAGACGGGAACGACGACGCGCGAGCGTACTGCCTCGACAGACACCACTGAAGCGGACGAGCAGGGGACGTGTCCGGAGTGTGACGGCGACCTCGTCAGCGATGACACGCGCGGTGAGACGGTCTGTGCGGAGTGTGCACTGGTCGTCGAGACGGACGAAATCGACCCCGGGCCGGAGTGGCGCGCCTTCGACGCCGGCGAGCGCGACCAGAAGTCCCGCGTGGGCGCGCCGACGACGGAGCTGATGCACGACAAGGGGCTGTCGACGAACATCGGCTGGCAGGACAAGGACGCCTACGGCAACACGCTGTCGAGTCGCAAGCGAAAGAAGATGCAGCGATTGCGCACCTGGAACGAGCGGTTCCGCACCCAGGATAGTAAGGACCGAAACCTCAAGCAGGCGCTTGGCGAAATCGATCGGATGGCGAGTGCACTCGGCTTGCCCGAGAGCGTCCGCGAGACAGCAAGTGTGATCTATCGGCGCGCACTTGACGAGGATCTGCTGCCGGGGCGTTCCATCGAGGGTGTCGCGACCGCCGCACTCTACGGCGCGGCCCGACAGGCGGGCAACCCCCGCTCGCTGGACGAAATAAAGCGGGTCTGTCGCGTGGACAAGACTGAGGTGGCACGGACCTACCGGTACGTGATGCGGGAGCTGAATCTCGAAGTCGAGCCGGCCGACCCTGAAAACTACGTCGGTCGCTTCGTCTCCGATCTTGACCTGTCGGACGAAGTCGAGCGGGAGACCCGCCGACTCCTCCGGACCGCGAAACAGCAGGGCATCCACTCGGGGAAGTCCCCCGTCGGGCTGGCAGCCGCCGGTATCTACGCGGCATCGCTGCTCGTGAACGAATCGGTCACCCAGGCTGCCGTCGGCGATGTCGCCGACGTTTCCGAAGTGACAATCCGGAACCGGTACAAAGAAATTCTCGACGCGGCCGAGAGCCAGTAACTAACCACCACCGGCTGTGAGTCAGCGGGCGCGCTGGAACGTACATCTGCCAGCCGTGTATTCGAAAACGCCAGGACTGGGATTTGAACCCAGAATCCCATACGGGAACACGCTTTCCAGGCGTGCGCCTTACCAGATTCGGCCATCCTGGCTCGCAACCGATATTCTGCGTGAGACCGATTAAGGGCTTTCGTTCTGCGGTAGGCGCGGCCGGAGTGTGTGGGCGGCGGCGGTCGTGGCGACCAGTACCACCACCGCCCCGGCCGCCATCGGTGCGACCCCGAGGAAGTCGTCGACGACGAGGTGGTAGCCCTGGACGAGCGCGAGAAACGCCATCGCGCCGACGGTGCCCCACAGCACACTCGATTTGACACGGGGGTCCATTACTTGATGGCGACAGCCTCGATTTCCACGCCGACCCCCTTCGGGAGCGCGTCGACACCGACGGCGCTTCTGGCGGGCGGTTCGTCGTCGAAGAAGGTCTCGTAGGTGTCGTTCATCGCCTCGAAGTCGTCGATATCGTCGAGGTAGACGGTGACTTTCAGCACGTCGTCCATACCCGCACCTGTTTCAGCGAGAACAGCTTCGACGTTTTCCAGTGCCTGTTCGGTCTGGACATCGATGGCGGCGCCGTCAAGGAGGTCACCTTCCGGCGTGAGCGGAATCTGTCCGGCGGTGAAGACGAGGTCGTCGGTACTGGTGGCCTGGCTGTACGCGCCCACCGCAGCGGGGGCGTTGTCGGTGCTGATGACGCGTTTCATACCCGACCGTGTGGCGGCCAGCGATATAAACGGTACTCACGCCGACGGGAACCGCTCGCGGAGTCGCTCGCGGGTGTCCGCCCAGGCGCCGGAGTTGTCGACGGTTTCGTGGGGGCGCTGGAACTCGTCGAACTCGGCTTTGAGCGTGAGATAATCCTCGAAGGCGGCGTCGCTTGCGGTGTCGGTCCGCTGGGCGATGCGCCTGCGGACGACCGACTCCCCGCAGACGACCCGGACGAACACCGAGTCGATGTCGCAGTCAGCGGCCATCACGGCCACATCCTCGCGAAACCGGCGGCGGCGGTAGGTCCCGTCGAGGACCGCACGGCCGTCCCGTGCGAGCGTCTCGCGGGCACGCTCGCGGACGGCGGCGTACACGCGCTTGACCTCTTCGTCGGTGTACTGCGGGTCCGAAAACAGGTCCGTCCGCACGACATCGGTCCGGACGAGCGCGGCGTCGAGTCGGTCGGCGAGCAGGCGGGAGACGCGGGACTTGCCAACGCCGGGCAGTCCGGAGACGACCACGAGTGGCGGGGGGTCACTCACGGCACGACACCTCTCGCTGATGCAGACTGTCGGTCATAGGCGGTAGTGGTCCGGCCGGGAATTTCAACGTACTGCCTCGGCGAGCGCCTCTGCCCGCATCGCCCGGTCGGACTACAAACTCAGGAGTCGGCGAGTTTGTCGGCGTGTTTGGCTTCCATCTTCTCCAGTTTCGGCGGAATCTGGGCCATGCAGTAGGGCTGGTTTGGGTGTTTCTCGAAGTAGTCCTGGTGTTTCTCCTCGGCACGGTAGAACGTCTCCAGCGGTGCGACTTCGGTGACGATGCCTGTGTACTCGCCGGTTGTTTCGAGGTGGTCGATGTACGCCTCGACGGTCTGTCGCTGCTCGTCGTCGTGGTAGTACACACCCGAGCGGTACTGCGAGCCCACGTCGGGACCCTGCCGGTCCTCGGTGGTGGGGTCGTGAATCGTAAAGAAGACTTCGAGCAGTTCCTCGTAACTGAGTTCCTCGGGGTCGTAGGTAATCTGGACGGCTTCGGCGTGGCCAGTGGTGCCGGCACACACCGCCTCGTAGGTGGGGTCGTCGGCGTGGCCGCCACAGTAGCCTGAAACCGTCGAGTGGACGCCACGAACGCGCTCGAAGGCCGCTTCGACACACCAGAAACAGCCCCCGGCGACGGTGGCCTGTGCTGTTGACATAGGGCAGGATAAGCGCTCTGGACCTAAAGCGACTGTGCCAAACTGGCGTGGTTACTCCTCCTCGTCGGGGGTAAAGCGGTCCTCAAGCAGCA
The DNA here is from genome assembly GCA_964581735.1 of uncultured Halobacteriales archaeon. Taxonomy (GTDB): domain Archaea; phylum Halobacteriota; class Halobacteria; order Halobacteriales; family Haloarculaceae; genus Salinibaculum. The sequence continues at coordinate 11,781 of CAZOQK010000050.1, forward strand.
AGAGCAACAACAGGACGACAGCCGCCATGAGCGCCGCGAGGCCGTTGTCGTTGGCGAGCGTGGCGGTGGCGGTCCCGGCGAGGAGGACGACCCCGCCGATGACGATACCACGAACGGAGCCCCAGTCAACGGGAAACGTGACCATGCGACGAATCGAGTGGCGGGCAGGATAAGCCCGTTGGGTTCGAGAGCGGGACCGTGTTTACCTTAGCAACGGAGTGAGTCAAGACAGCAAGAAAGTCCCCTGCTCGTCAAAGCTCGTACTCGAACACTGCTGGGAACGGGACCGATTGGCCTTTACCCACGGCACCGGATAAAATTGATATGAGCAGCTACGACGATGCCGACGGGCCCGACCGGTTCGGGTCCGTCGACGACCAGTACGACCCTCACGCGGTCGAGGACCGTGTCTTCGACTACTGGGAAGCCGTCGACGCCTACGAACAGACCGTCGAACACCGGGCCGACGAGGAGCCCTTTTTTTTCGTGGACGGCCCACCCTACACCTCCGGGGCCGCCCACATGGGCACGACCTGGAACAAGACCCTGAAAGACGCCTACATCCGCTATCTCCGGATGTGCGGGCACGACGTGACCGACCGGCCGGGTTACGACATGCACGGCCTGCCCATCG
>CAZOQK010000051.1:0-12402 GCA_964581735.1 uncultured Halobacteriales archaeon
GAACTCCACTTCGCGGCCGCCGTTGAGGAAGTAGGTGACGTGGGCGTACTTCTCGGTCTCTGCGAGTCGAAGTTGCGTCATTCCAGCCGCTGACAGCACCTCACCGAGCGTGTTCTTTGGGACCCGCGGCGGGAAGGCAACGGGCAGGTCGAAGGTGGCGTCGTACTCGGTCATCGTCACCAGCCGGATTTCTGGGGGGTTCGTTTCGACGGCCCAGTCCTCAGGACGGATATCCCCGAGCAGCCGGGTGAGCTGACGGGCGCGGTCCGACCGGAAGTTCACGAAGATGGCGGCGTCCCCATCCGTGAGGGCGGGGCCGCCGCTGACCAGCGTCGGTTCGAGGAACTCGTCGGTGTCGCCGCGGTCGTATGAGGCCTCGACGGCCGCCACCGCGGAGTCGGCGGTGTGTGCCGCCTCGCGGTTCCGGATAGCGCTGTACGCCCGCTCGGTGCGCGTCCAGTTCTGGTTGCGATCCATCGCGTAATAGCGCCCGGAGACGGTCGCCACCCCGCCGGTCCCCACGGCCTCAACGTGGTTTTGGAGGGCCGCGAGATAGCCGGCGCCACTCTCCGGGGCAGTATCCCTCCCGTCTGTGAAGGCGTGGGTGACCGCCCCGACCCCACGGTCGGCGGCCAACTCCAACAGCGCGTGGAGGTGGGACTGGTAGGAGTGGACCCCGCCGTCGCTGACGAGTCCGAGAAAGTGGACCCGGCCGTCGTGGTCGGCGGCGTACTCGAAGGCCGACCCGATGGCGTCGTTGTCGTCGATGGGGGCGTCCCCGGGGTCGACATCGGGCGGGGACTCGCCCCGCCAGCGTGCGATAGCATCGCTGACGCGGGCCGACTCCTGTTTGATGACCCGGCCAGCGCCGATGTTGAGATGGCCGACCTCGCTGTTGCCCATCTGTCCCTTGGGGAGGCCGACGCGGCGGCCGTGGGTTTCGAGCGTCGCGTCTGTGCCCGTCTCCCGGAGCTGGTCGAAAGCTGGCGTCTCGGCGGCACCGACGGCGTCGTGACCCCGCTGTGAGTCGGGTGCGAGCGCCCAGCCGTCGAGGATGACGAGACCGACGTTCATACTGATCGGAGACAGGGGCGGGCCGAGACATTTTCGTTTCGGTCCCATCCGACAGTATGTATCGGGGCCACGACAGTCCGCCTACAACATGCGGTATCCCGATGTCCGAATCGAGCAGTCCGAGGCCGACCGGAACCCGATGCATCAGTTGCTGGTCGACCACGAGGCCTCCGGCGTCTCGCGCCTCCTCTCGCGTGAGCGCTACGGCGACGACGACCGCCCGATGCCGTCTCAATCGAGGGTCCCGCCGGTCCCTTTCCCGAGGCGCTCGATGAGTGTCCGACGGTCCAGGCGGCCGTCGAGTCGGTGCCCGACCGAATGGGTGTCGAGGTCGTGACCGTCGACGAGTACACGTCCGGGCGGCTGGACAGCCGGGTCGAACTGACACAGCGACAGTTCGAGGCGGTCGAGGCCGCCGCCGACACCGGCTACTACAACACCATGCGGGAAGCAACCCCCGAAGAGATTGCCGACCGCCTCGGCTGTTCGAACGGCACCGCGGGCGAACTGCCCCGGTGGGCCGAGCGGACCGCGATGGCGACGCTGGTCACGCGCGGGCCGGTGTAGGTCAGCGGGGCTACTGGCCGTCCGGCGGGCCGGCGCGGAGTTTGTTGCCCGAGCCACACTCGGGACAGGTCTCGTGTCTCTCGTCGTAGTAGCACCCGCAGTTGCGACAGCGGCCTTGTTGTTCTATCGACTCGGTCGCACCGGGTGTGAGTATCGCTGAAAGTCCCATCGTGTCCCGAATCCGGAGCTGTGGGGCTCTACAGTCAGCGCCGCAGGTCTGAGCGGGGTCTGTGTCCACCGATGGCCGCGAGCATCGGAGTTATGTATCCCGACCGAGACAGTCCGAACATGGAATCGCAACTCCTGTCGGACGACCAGGCAAACAACATCGTCACCACCGCCAGGACAGCGACCGGTGACAGCCTGCGGTCGGTCACCTACTTTACGCGCTCGGATTTCGACCAGCTTTATTTGCGTGACGACCTCGAACGTGATGCCGACCTGAACACCTTTGTCGGCCACGAGTGGCGCGGATACCGCGAGACACAGAACGCCTACCAGAACTCCGAACTCGGCGGCTACGAATTCACCGTCCGTGCCTTCGAGAACGGCTATCTCCTGCGCGTCGCCGTCGACCGCAAGGGTGTCCTCATCACCACCGACGGCCTCTCGATGAGCAGTTACGAGGAAATCGCCGAGGCACTCCAGCGGATGCTTCGTGAGAACGCCGAAGACTGAGTTCTATCCGACCCGATAGGTCACCGACACCGTCGCCGACACCTCGACGGGACCGGGGTTGACGACCGTATCCGCCGACGCAGCGACGCCGACAGCACGCTGTGTCTCGGAGGGGACGAACACCACGTTGGCCGTCGATGCCGACTGCAGACCGGCGAACAGTAAGCCGCTGGCGTTGGCGATAATGCCGACGAGTGTAATTTTGTATGGCATGGAGACACACGGAGTGGCGCCGGCGATTGTGACGGCACGCCTACCGACTCCCGGCCGCGCCCGTCCGTGCGTATCCCCGACTTACGTCCCCGAGCGGGTCGACTGGGGGACTTTTGTATCGCGGCGCGAATTGAGAGGTATGACACTTGACCCCGTCCACGTGGACGGTATCGCGCAGTTGGCGGGCCGGGTCAGCGAGGACGTGGCTGACACCGACCACGGCGAGGTGGCCGAGCGCGCCTGGGCGGAGTTTCTCGACCCCCTGTACGATGACGGCGATGTGGTCCTGGAGCCACTCGATGATGTCCAGCGCCGGAAAGTCCTCGTTGAGGACGTGGCCCTGGTCGACACCGCGTTCCCGACACAGCACGGCCTCGACGCCGGGACTATCAACCCGACGACATTCAAGAACGGCCTCGTGCTTGATGTCTCCCAGGCTGCGATGGCTGCGGTGCCCTCCGATGTGGAACTGCACCGCGCCCGGACCATCGTGATGACCGTCCACACGAACGACCCTGCCATCTCCACCTACGACGATGAGTGGCACGGCGGCGACAGGGGCTACGCCCGCCGCCGGATGTTACAGGTCCCCCGCGTCGACCGTTACGAACAGACCGTCGTCCACGCGCTCGCGCTTTACCTCGCCGAGAGCGAGCATGCGCTCAAACAGGCCGAGGTCGTCGAGGATTTACTCGTCCTCGACGGGCCCATCTACCCCACCGGCCTGCTAAAGTGGCGCGAGCGCGACCCGGAACTCCGTCGCCTGCTTTCGGACGAGGACCTGCCCCGCGATGTCATCTGCAACTACGTCGAGTTGGTCGAACGGTTCGTCGACCGCGACGTGCCGTTGGTCGGGTTCGTAAAAAACAGTGCGTCGAAGGCGATTACCCGGACACTGCGGTCGAAACTCGGTGCGCCGTGGGTCGACGACGATGCCCTCTTCCGGCGCGTGCTGGAACGGCTGGACGACCGGGGCGAGCCAGAAACCAACCACCTGACCTTCACGAACTGGTTCCGTTCGCGCGTGGGCACGGACGGGATGCTCTGTGACGGCTCGCTTGAGGTGGCAACCGACCGGGCGCTCGATGCCGAAGCCTACGAAGTGACCTTCTTCGTTGTTTACGACCCGCGTGACGACCTGGTGTACCGGGTGGAGGCGCCGTACGCGTTCACCCGCGATGCGGACCTGCGGGCACAGCTGACCACACACGTCCTCTCGGAGGTGGCCGGCGAGCGTGGCCCGCCATTGCCGGTTGGGAAAGCCGACGAACTGGCCCGTATCGACCGGCAGGGAAAGGAGACGCTCCGGCGGCGCATCGAACGGGAGTTCGACACGAGCCAGCAGCAGTCCTACAACGACAAACGCTGGAACGCTGTCGAGGAACTGCTTTAGGCGTCCTTGGTGACGCGATACCACTCGCCATCCCACGAGAAGACGTACTCGAAGACTGCCTTGATAGCCGAGAGGCTGTACACCGGCAGAAGCAGCGGGACAAAGAGCCAGTACCAACCCGGCGCGCCAACCAGCCCGCAGCTGTAATCGTGGTAGTGTATCCCGAGCGTCACCAGCGTGATGGCACCTAATGGGGCGACAAAGAGCCCCTTCGAACCGGCGACAAAGAGGACGGCGAACTTCGAGAGCATCGTTACCATCAGCAGGCTCCCCACGACGGTACTGGCACAGATGGCCGCCGCGAGGACGTTCCGGTAGTCGGTCACCGGCCGCATCGTCGCGACCAGCCGGTGGAGTACTTGTGAGTAGCCAGTCATCCAGCGTTTGCGCTGGCCCCACCAATCGGTGATCGTGTGGGCCGCGTCGATGCGTGCGGGATCGTCAAGCAATTCCGCCACGTCCAGACGCTCGCGATAACACTGATAGGCGAAAAAGAAGTCCTCTGTGAGCATCGCCTCGTCGTAACCGCCGACGGCTTCGTGAGCATCCCGGCGCATCACAACGGCACGACTCGCGGCCATCTTGAACCCCGTAAAGACGTACAGGACGCGCCGGGAGACGTAGCTCAACAGGACCGATTCGTAGTAGGCGAGCGATTCGATAAAGCCCGACGGCTCCGGGATCGTCCGACCCTGAACCACGTCGTTGGTCCGGAGTTTGGCGACGGCCTTCGGGAGGAACCCCTCGTCGATGAGTTCGTCGGCATCGTGGACCGAGATGAAGTCGCTGTCCGTCTCGGCGACGGCGTAGTTGATAGCCCCGGCCTTCGACCCGGGCCGCTTGGTGTTGATGAGGCAGTCGACGCCGTTGAGTTCGGACAGTTCCTCCGCCCGGCGACGCGTTGCACTGTCGTGTGGCTCACAGACGATACAGATATCGAGGTTCTCGTACTCGGAGTCACGGAGGCTCTGGACGCTTCGGTGGAGGACATTTGCATCACGATACACCGGGATGATAGCCGTGAGACTCCCGCTGTCGGTCGCCGGTTCGTGCGGACACGGCCGGGCCGACCACGCGAGGAACACGAGCGCGGATGCGAGGATGAACGCGGCGAAGGACAACATTGCAAACTCCGCCTGGAGGAGGGCGATAGTGAGAGCGGTGTTGAGGAGAGCGAGTTGGATGTCCATCAAAATGAACCCTGCCTGATACCCAAACAGGAGCACGCCCACCGTGAGGGCGGCAAAGCCAGCCCGGCCGAGCCACCCGCGTACCGTCGGGAGCAGCCGTTGAAGTTGTTCGGGGGCCATACCATTCCGAAGAGCACCCTGGCGTATATTAAAATGATAGGGTTCAATCACGAATCGAGTTCTGTGGGGTCACTATCCCGGAGTCATCAGGGTGTCACTGTGTTGCCAGGCAGCTGTCGGCGGTGTGACGCCGCGCCCCTGCCCGGGCGAAACAACACATAATTAAACCATTGTTCCTAACGCGCAGACATGGACAGAGATGCCATCTTCATCGGCGGCGGCCTGCTTCTGTGGGTGGCTTTCATGACGGCATGGCTGGGCAATATCGTCTCGCTCGGCTCGGTGGAAGTCATCGCCGGACTCGTGCTGACTGCCGTACTCGTCGTCCTGCACTATTCCCAGGGGACGAGCTGGGAGCCGGCCGAAGACATCTCCCAGGACGTGCTCGAACAGCGGGCCAAGTCTGTTCCCGAGACGGACTTCCCGGAACCGATGAACCGCTCTATCGGTGGCGGCGGCGCCGCCGGCCAGGTCCCTGCCGGTGAAGCGGGTGAACTCGCCGAGGGCGAAAAAGAGGAAGAAGACAAGGGTTTTGACCCCGACTCCATCACCGACGACGAGCTTGAGTACTACGAAATCGACTTGACCAAAGAAGGCGAAACTATCGAAGTCGCTAACAACGAGACGATTCTCGACGCTGGCGAAGAGGAGGGCTGGGACCTGCCCTACGCCTGCCGTGAAGGCCAGTGCATCTCCTGTGCGGGCCACATCGAGGACGGCCCTGCCGAGGACTACATCCGCCACTCACAGAACGACTCGCTGATGGACGACGACATGGAAGAGGGTTACTGCCTGACGTGTGTGGCCTACCCCGTTGACGATTTCACCATCGAATCCGGCGAGTCGCCGTAGGACACAACTGTTTTATCGGCATCCCCGTTATGCAGTCCTGAGGGCGGCTAGTTCAGCGGACAGAACGCCTGGTTCCGGACCAGATGGTCGGGGGTTCAAATCCCTCGCCGCCCGCATTCTGCGACGAACGGACGTGAGGAGCGAAAGCGTCACCGAGGGATTTGAATGAGGCAACGAGCGACCAGCGGGAGCGAAGTTGACGTGGTTCAAATCCCTCGCCGCCCGTATCTTCTGTGCCCTCTGAATAATGCAGGTAGAAGGCACTGAAACAGCACTTTTGTTGTATTCAGCCACTGGCGAATTCCGTTCGATAGCCGAACGATTCCGTTTGAGGGGCCTGCCATCTGGTGATTCGCTAGATCCAACGTCCGTCTGTGCTGTATTCAACAATGGCTCGTTGTACAGTGGGGCGATTTCTGCGCCACTCTATCGAATATAAATACGTTTGATTGAACAGGCTGCGTATCATGACATGTTGGGTGTGAGGTCACTGGGGTAGTGTTCGCTTTCTTGCTCTGTTTCCTTGACGAGGACGGATCCGTATGGCAATATATTGTCGAACAAAGTCGGCGTGTACGGATAGCCAGCAACGCCAATCGCCCGATGCTCAATCCCACGGTACTGGTCTACTGGACCCGCGTCTCCCGCAGTTGCCTCACCCGTCCAACAACGAGCGAGCGCGCTGGACGTAGCTGTTGGCGTCCCAACTTCGGGCTTCGCTGAGCGTGTCGAGTAGGGAGAGCGCAGCCTCCGAATCAAGACGGTCCTGCCGAACGAATACGGAGAGCAGCGTCGGCATCGTCACGAGTCGGGTGTCCGCAAGCGAGGCGTGAATCAGGCCGAGGCGATTGAACTCGTCACAGAGCAGGATGGCAGCGTCGTCGTCGTTTGCAAGTGTCACCGCCGCATTCTCACCGTCGTCCAGCGGAAATTCGGGGTCTAACTCCACGTCCTGTACGCGCATCTCGTCGGCTCGGTTGAGAACTCGCGCCGCGCCTCGGCCATGCACATCGTCGTAGGACGCGACCTCGCGCAGTTCCGTGACGACCACTTCAGGCACAGCGATGTCATACCGGTCGAGACAGAGCACGAATAGGTCTCCGTCGCCGTCAGCGATACCGAGACTCACCAGACCAGACGTGTCTGCAACGAGCCTCGTCATCTACAACTGTGCAACGTCGTCGACGTAGTCTTCGTCCAGCTGCTCTTTCAGGGCGCGGAGGTTCGCGGCTTCCTCGGCCCCGACGAGACTCTTGAGTTGTTCGTAGGAGATTACGTCATCGTAGTAGGCCGCGGCAATCTCTTGGGTGAGTGTGTCGTCGTGGGTGGCTTCCTGGAGGTACTCACGAAGCGCGGTGACGAGAATGTCCGTCCGGTCCTCACCGAGTACCTCTGCAAGTACGTCGGTCCGGTCGATTAGCCGGTCGGGTGCGCGAAACTGCACGCGCTTCTTGTCCGAACTCATCGTGTGTACATTGTGAGCCACGACTCTTAGCACTTTCCGTGTGTACGATGTGAGCCAAACGTCAGCGACTCACCGCTCTGGAGAGAGCAGTCGGTCCACATCCTCCAGACCGAACAGCGTCCAGTCCTCACCGACCTCGTCTTCGAGTCCATCGACGAACCCACGCGTCGAGAAGAGCGCGAACTGTTCGTCGCGCGTGTCCGGGCCCCACCGCACGCGGTCGGCCTTCGCACGCAAGTCCTCGACCAGCCCACGCCCGACCGGTTTTTCAGTCCACTTGCACTCGGCAAACAGTAGTCGGTCGTCGTTTGGTGCGAGTCCCACGATGTCGATTTCGTCTTCGCCGTACCACCAGCGCCCGACTTCGGAGTATGGCTCGAATTCGCCGTGGCGAATCGCTGCCCAGACGGTATCGAGACAGATTTCCTCGAACGTCGTAGCGACGTGGTCGGGCAACCCCGGTTCGATGGTTCCCTCGAACACCACCCCCGGTGCTTCCTCGATACTGGAGCGGTTGGGTTCGACGAAGCGAAACCAGAAGCGCAGGAACTCGTCGGCAACGCCATAGCGCGACCGTTTGGACTCTTTTGCGGAGGCGGTCACGGGCACTTCGCGGTCGAGGAGTCGAAGCCGACGGAGCGTCTGGAGATACTTCGAGAGCGGACCTGAGCCGATACCCGTCGCGCCAGCAATCTCGCTGGGTGTGGTGTGGCCCGTCGCTATCGCTTCGAGGATACTCATATACCGCGCCGGATTTCGGAGTTCCGTCCGAAGCAGGAACTCCGGCTCGTTGTAGAGCACCGCGGTCGGTGAGAGTACTTCTTGCTGGATATTCGCGCCGAGCGATGTGGTGTAGTCGAACAGCGTGAGGTACATCGGCGTGCCACCGGTCACCGCAAACGACTGAATCGCGTCCTCGATACCGTACTCGATGATAGTTCGGGCTTGCTGGAAGGAGAACGGATGGAGGTCGATTTGGCCGGTCCGGCGACCGTAGAGCGGACTCTCGTGGCCGAGGACATCTGATTCCATCGTACTGATGCTGGAGCCACAGAGGACGAGCATCGAGTCGGTTTTCTGCAGTCGCTCGTCGACGAACGACTGGACGTAGGAGGGAAGCGAGTCGTTCTCCGCGACGAGGTAAGGGAACTCGTCGACGACTACGACGAGTCGTTCCTCGGCGCACTTCTCACCGAGATAGTCGAACGCCCCGTCCCACCCGTCGATTTGGGGGGTGCGGTCGTCGAAGTGATCAGCAATCTTCGTGACGAACTTCTCCCGCTGGCGCGGCTCGGCTTCCTGTGCAGCGAGAAAATAGATGTGGGAGTGGTCGGCACAGAATGCTTTGAGGAGTTCGGTCTTCCCGACGCGGCGACGACCGTAGACGACGTAGAACTCGTGACCGGGCGACTCGAACGCCGTCTCCAGCGCATCGAGTTCGTCGGTCCTGTCGTAGAAGGTCATTCGTTGGATAATGATTACTACGATAATGACTTGTATTTTCCGACTGTGTAGACTGTCGAGAGAGCACCAGCAATGGAATACGTTCGTCGGTCTAACGAAAGCCCTCGCCGCCCGAATATTCTGTACCCTCTGAACACTGCAGGCAGACAGTACTGAAACAGCATTTTGTTGTATTCAGCCATTGGCGCATTTCGTTCGATTGCCGAACGATTCTGTGTGAGTGGGCTGCCATCTGGTGATTCGATACATCCAACACTGGTCGTGGGTGCATTCAACAATGGCCCATTGAAGAGTCGAAGAACCGATAACGGCTACATGACATCCTACCGGGCTTACGCAATTTACGCCCGGCGTGAACGCCGGGATACTCTCGCTGTTAAAAGATAGACATTCCAATGGGTTATACTAACAGTTAGAACTTTCTGCCCGCTGATAGTCGAGTACTCCAATCGCCATGTTAAGAAGAGTTCAGTCACGAAACCTCAAGACGCTCTCGACAATGTTGAGGGAAACAAGCCGATGCAACGGCTACTAGCGGCAATAGCGTTCAAAAATGGCGTCACGCAGACCGAACTCACTGAGTGGCACGACACCGGTCGGAGAACGACCTACATATGGCTCAAGCGACTCGTCGATGTCGAGTCGTTTGACCAGGCTGTAACTAACGATTAGCGTACTGAAAGAAATCAGAAAATCTAAGATTTAGAGCAATACAAACTCGAAGAAACGATTCACGAACCGCCTCAAAAAGCCAGTATCGACACTCCAGCGCTCGTCCAAGAGCATCTCCAGAAAACGTACGGCGTCGAATACCTGATCCCGAGTTGCCAGCGGTCACTGAAAGAAGTGGGATTGAGGTATCAAAACCACGCCGTTCAGCCGCTGAAGCCGGCGAAGACGAGCAAGAGGAGCTCCGCGACGAACTCAAAAAAGCAGCAGGAGATGGACGCCACAGTAGTCTGTATCGACCAAACAGAGAAATATTTGCAGGCTGAACCGCACGCCGCGTGGTTTCGGTGCGACACGCGGCCATCCGTCGAGCCTTCCGATCAGAAAGGTTGGACATGCCTCTTTGTTATGAGAGCCGAGGACGGTGAGCGCTTTTCTGTCAAGAGGAGCGTGTCATAGAAGAGCCCTCATGATTTGTTGAATCAGCTCCGACGAATTGAAAACGCCGTACACTCGATGCACGCTGTTCTTAGATTGACATAGCTATCGCGAAAGAGAAGCTTGGAGTCGCTGTTGACGAGGAAATTGTGCGAGAAGTAGATGAACTGGTCGCTGAGTGTGACGATCTCTGAGTCAACCGCTCCGGGATCGTCGAAACCACCCTCACAGCATTCGTTTAATCCGAGACAAATCACGTTGAGTGGGTGCGGGAAGTCATTATTCGGAAATAAAAAGAGGCTCTTTGACCGGCTTTAAATGTCGTACATACAGTGCACGTAGCTCTAAGTCAGTAACCCGCTACAATGGTTATAAAGATGACTGTAGTATAGGAAGAATTCTATGACACGCTCTTCGAAGAGTTGTGTTACCATCAAATACGCAAAATATTAGATTAGTGTTATACAACGAATTTGAATATAAATTGATCATGCTGTTGGGTGGAGTACCGTACTTCCAAGCGTCGGCCGCCATGGACACAGCGGCTGGTGACGAATTTGGGTTCGTGACCTTACCGGCATATTCACCAGAGATGAGTCTTGTCGAAGAATGTTGAGGACAACTTCAGGCGTCTCACAGCGACTGTCCCTCTGACTCACTTGACGAGCTTAGGACAGCGGCTGTTGTGACTCTCGACCAACCATCTAGTTCAAAGGTGAGTAATCATTTCTAATTACTACCATAATTTAGTGGCAGTCAAAGGCGAATTCACCCGATCCAACGTCTCTGCGCAACCGTTCCCTGTGCGGGTTTGGACTCTGCAGTACCCACAATAATAATCTGTCCAGATCCGGCAGTTCGAAGCACAGTTCCAGCATCAGATACAATCGGATCAGATACGCGTGGCGTCCAACCGCCAGTGACCCACCACGAGGAGGAAGCCGCGAGGCCGACTCGTCAGTGTCTGCAACCTCACGTCACTCCGCCTTTAGTTCGTGGAGTTCGTTGACGATTATGCGGCTGATAATCAACGATACAACCGCCATGATGATCAGCGCTTGGATACTGTACGGTTTCGTCGAGCGTGAACCGTGATTTGAGTTTCTTGAACAGCAATTCATTTCCCACCGCGCCGACAGAGCGACGCGATACCGGGCGCAGAATACCCTTTCTGCGGCAGATTCGTAAAATAAAGCCGGTACTCACTGTTCCCTTCGTTGGGCAAGCCAACGAGCCTGAACTGTTTCGTGGCGGTGGCTGAAGACCCGTGTTTACCGTTGAGTTCCAACTTAGATAGCACGTCGATTTCCTGCGGTTAGTATCCTCAATGACGGTCTCCAGCGACTTCCCTTCTGGCGTGATACTGTTGCTCAGCCAGGTCCGAAGTTCCTTGACGATCTTCGGGTTTGCATTGGACTTCAGGCGCGAGACAAACCAGCCGTCATTGGAATCAAGACGGTCGAACAGCCAGAAACCGTAGAAGTCTATATCGAGCAGGATAGGGGCGTCAGCTACCCACTCGCCGGGGCTAGCTGACTCCGTTCATGTGTTGTTCCGTCGGTCATCCGGACCCGCGCCGGAAGGCCAGTCGAGAGTGACCCGGTCAAATGAACTGCAGCCTGGCTTGGCCGTCACTGGAGACGGTGTAGGCGTCTCTGGCGTCATGGCAGAGATAATGAACCCCGCATCGACAATTCTTTTATGAGATGCAGTAATGTTACCAATGATGTCTCAGGATCATGAGAGCATGCAGTGGCGGACAGACGCTGTCGAAGCAGTCAGGCAAGTACGAAAATCAGCACTCGGACGCCAAGGGATAGAAAAAATCAAACTTGACCAGATCGCTGGCAGGACACTGGCCGCCCCCGTTGTCGCCTCATCCGCGATGCCGGCTCACGATCGCGCGACCATGGACGGGTATGCTATCGACGCAACCGACGAGTACCCGCTAACCGTCCGCGAGGGCGAAGTCTTCCCCGAGAGCGACCCGCCATCTCTTCGTCATAGAGAGGCGGTCGAAATCGCAACCGGTGCCCGACTCCCGCCGGAAGCAAATGCCGTCCTCAAGCGCGAAGAAGCAGAGGTAACCGGCGGTGAATTGACCGGGAAAATTATTGAATCCGGTACTTACGTGTATAGTCGCGGGAGCAACGCCGATAAGGGCGAAGTATTGTTCGAAACGGGCGAACGGTTGACAGCGAAGGACGCCATTCTGCTCCGAGACCTCGGCCACGAAGAGGCATCGGTGAGAGAACGATTTACGCTCATGGGTAGAGGAT
>CAZOQK010000052.1:0-12241 GCA_964581735.1 uncultured Halobacteriales archaeon
TCGAGTTCCGATTCCACCTCGCGGGCGCGGCGCTTGACAGAGCCGTGGATGCGCCGCGTGTAGCGGTCCTCGCTCCACCCGCCGCTGCCGCCGGTCGAGCGCCCGCGGGCGACCTTGATCTCCGTGCGGTCGGTGAAGGCAGTCACCTCCTGCCCGACGTTCGCGGCAGCCAGGCGGGCGGCGGCTTCGGCCTCTTTCATCGGGTCTTTCCCGTAGGGGACGCCGTGGCGGGAGGCCACCCGGGAGAGCGGTTCGGGCTGTTCGGCCCCTGTCACCTGCACCAGTTTGGTCCCGTCGGGGAGCGAGCCGAGAAAGTGGACGAGCGCGTCCTTGTTCTCGGCCAGTTCGTACATGTTATCAGTCGCGACGATAGCGGGTTCCTCGTTGTCGATGCGCCGACGGAGTTTCCGGTAGCTGACCACGTCGCGGTCGACTGACTCCCCGTCGAAGACAGCGAGTGCGTAGGATGGGGCGTCGCCACGGACGTCGCCACTCTGGATGTCGACGCCGAAGACGACCGCATCGAGGGCAGCCGTGCGGGCGTTCACGCTTCCCGCTAAGTGGCCTGCCAGTGTGAATCTTGTCCCCACCTCCGCGGGAGTGTTTAGTCAAAAGATGGTGAGGTGTGGGACTCATGAAACCAGCAAGAAAGCCCCGAGCGTCTGGACTCGGTGCAGTCGCTGCGCTCCTCACTGCGTTGCGGTGCTTGCTTCCTACGCCTTCGTCTAGACCCCCGCCCGTTTCAGTCCCACCCTGTCGTGGACCGACCAGTCTGTGCGGGGGGACTGAAAAGGGCAATTTGCTTCGGGAGGCACGCGGAAGTAAGCACCTACTGGAGCGTGGTTCAAAAGAGCGGAGCTCTTTCGTCATCCTGAAAATCTTCGATTTTCTGCGACAGCGAGGCGCGCGCCCGAAGCGGATTGGGGCTTTCTTGCTGTCCAAACCGTCTATTCTGTAAAATAAACGCCAGCGGACTAGTCGCCCGCGGGCCACCGGAACGACGCGTCCGCTGACCTCGATTTCAACCTCGTCGCCCCGGTCGGTTGTCGCCAATTCAATCAGTGAGGGCCGCCCCATCTCGTAGCCCTGCTCGACGCGCGCCGAGACGTTGTCGCTTCTCGTGTACCGGTGCCGAGCGAGATACCCCGCGAGACAGCCGTTCGAGGAACCGGTCGCGGGGTCCTCAGGCACACCGTAGAAAGGGGCGAACACCCGCACGGCAACGTCGTTCTCGTCGCTTCGGGGATCCAGACAGAACGCCAGGACGTTCTTGATGTCCCGATCGCTGGTCACCTCGTCGTACGCGTCCCTGTCCACGTCAATAGCGGTCAGCGCCGTGCGGTCGGCCAGCGGGGCGACGATTGTCGGCAGACCCGTCGAGACGATTTGAACGGGCTAGTCGGCATCCCGCGCCGACCCGTCCAGTCCCAGCACCGCGGACAGTCGGTCGTGTGCCAACTGTTCGCCGAACTCGGGCGGCTGCTGGGTCATCCACAACGTCTCCCCGTTCTCGTCCATCCTAACCGGCACCTCACCAACGTTTAGATCGAGGACGACCTCGTCGGGCGCTCTATCCGCAATCTCTTCACGGATGACCGCCGCCGTTCCAAGCGTCGGGTGGCCGGCGAAGGGAATCTCGGCTTCGGGCGTGAAGATGCACACCCGGTAGGGCGATGCGTCCGACTCGATGAAGATCGTCTCGGAGTAGTCCATCCCGGCGGCGACTGTATGCATCTCCGCGTCGCTCAGGTCGCCGTCGCTCTCGACGACCGCTAACTGGTTCCCGGCGTAGCGCTCCCGGGCGAACACGTCGACGATGTGGAAGCGGCTCGTCGCTCGATGGGTCGCCCCGCCGTAAAAACGTCTTCCGGTCGGTTATCTCGACCTTACCGGCCTGCCCGCTCGACGGTGAACTCGCGGTCGGCGTCGGGATAGGGCACCCTGACCTCCATCCCGTCTTCGGCGACGAACAGCTTCTCGCCTTCGAAGGCATCTTTGGCCTCGGTCTTCAGGTCACGCCAGCCGTGGCCCGCGTACCGCGAGGAGATGTGGGTGAGCGCGAGCCGCTTCGCGCCAGCGTCGTTGGCGACGGCGGCGCCCTCACGCGCCGTGGAGTGGCCCGTCTTCTCGGCGCGGTCCTGTCTGTCGTCACCGAACATGCTGTCGTGAATCAGCAGATCGGCATCTTCCGCGGCAGCGACGACGCTCTCGCAGGGGCGGGTGTCGCCGGTGTAGACGACGGTCCGGCCGGGCCGTGGCGGGCCGACGACTTCCTCGGGTTCGATGGTCCGGCCGTCGTGTTCAACCGTCTTGCCGTTGTGGAGCTTGGAGTACTCGGGGCCGGGCGAGAGGCCGAGTTCCTCCTCGGCGTACTCGCGGTCGAACCGACCCTTCCGGTCGTCCTCGACGAGCGCGTAGCCGACGGCGTTGGTCCGGTGGGTCACGTCGATGGCCCGCACCTCGTACTCCGGCCGGTCGAGTGCCACGTCACCCGGCGAGACTTGGTGGACGCGCACCGGAAAGGATGGGCGCTCGCCGGTCGCGGCGACGAGGTTCTCGACCCGCTCGCGGGTGCCCGCCGGGGCGTGAATCGCCAGCGGGTCGTCGCGGCCGTTGAAATCCCACGTCTGGACCAGGCCCGGCAGCCCGAGGACGTGGTCGCCGTGGAGGTGCGTGATCAAGACGTGGTCGATGTCGAAGCCGGTCCCGTAGCGCATCATCTGGCGCTGGGTCCCCTCACCGCAGTCAAAGAGCAGGCGGTCGCCCTCCCGCCCGACCCGAATCGCGCTTGGGTTGCGCCGGGTCGTCGGGACGGCCCCGCTCGTGCCGAGAAACGTCACGCGCATGCTCTGTCCGTCCGATACCGACGGCGAAAGGCGTGTCGAATCCGCGGCGGGAGTATTATGATGTGTGGTGACGTACCATGGCGTATGAAATCCGTCATCGTCGGCTTCGGTCGCGTCGGCAAGCGAACGGCACGCATCCTCCAGAGCGAGGGCCACGACGTCGTCATCGTCGAGCGCGACGCGACGAAGGCAGAGCGTGCGCGCAACGAGGCGTTCACCGTCGTCGAGGGTGACGGCGGCGACGAGGCGACGCTCGAACGGGCGGGGCTGGACGACGCCGACGCAGTTGCCGGCGTCACCGGTGACCTAACCACGAACTTCTCGGTCTGTGTTGTTGCCAACACCCACGGCTGTCGGACGGTGCTCCGGGTCAGCGAGGAGGTCAGCGACGAACTCTACGAGAAATACGCCGACGATGTCGACGAGATAATCTACCCCGAACGCGTCGGTGCGGCGGGCGCAAAGACGGCACTGCTTGGGGGCGATTTCAACGTCCTCGCGGACCTCACGGAGTCGCTCTCGGTCGCAAGCGTCGTCGTCCCCGAGGATTCGCCGGTGGTCGGCCAGCGCGTGGTCGAACTCGAACTGCCCGGCGAGGCCCGTATCTACGCCCACGGCCACGCCAGTGAGTCGATGACGATTCCACTCCCCCGGACGACAATCGAGGCCGGCGATTCTATTGCCGTGATGGCCGGCCACGACGACCTCGACGCGGTTCGGGCACAACTGCGCGGCGAGAGCGCTCCGGCGTAGGAACACGAAGAGGAGTGTGGGTCAGGAAAGGTTCGGGCGCGCGCTGTGGGAGGATGGGAGTCGTGAGGCCGGTACTGGCGCGCCCATCTAAGCTCCCATCGCGTCGGTATTTAAACACCCGTCAGACGGACGTTCGACACCGCCGTATGCAGGCGGTTTTTTGCCCCCCGCCGCCCACGCTCGTGTATGACATGGGCCGACTGTTTCGACCGAGCGAGCGAGTACGACGTGACCGTCGCCGAGATTTGCGAGACGTTGGCGCCCCTCCGTGCGGATGACTGACGCAGACCCCACCCGCGTCGTCGCCGACGCCGACGTACTGGTCGCGGACCTGCTCGTCGGCGACCCCGCACGCGAGGCGCTCAACGTTGTTCGTGAGCACTCGTGGATGACGCTCCTCGCCAGTGACCCGCTGCTTGACGATGCCCAGACCGTCGTCGCCCGCCTCGCCGACGAGGGCCTGGCGGCCGACTGGCGCGAGTGTATCGAGCGCGAGCGTAAACCGGTTTCCCATCCCGACGGCGACCACCCCGGACTCGCCTCCGCCTACAACGGCAGGGCCGCCCACCTGCTTTCGTTCGACGACGGGCTCGGCAGCGCCGCCGGGAACCTCTCGCTGCAGGCGCACATGCAGGTGAGCATTCGCACGCCAGACGCCTTCGCGACGCTGTTCGACGCCGCCGCGCTCTACGAAGCCACCCACGACGGCGCCTACCCCGGGCCGGATTGTGACCCGCGCGGCTAAGATGGGACCCGGGTACTGTGATGGTGCATGTGGGGGCAGTCGGCACCGGGGCACGGTGACCCCCTCAGCACGCTCCTACCGACGGGCAGCAACCGGCTGCCGTGGTAACTGCGCAAGTGAGAACGGCCTGTGACCGCTGCTCCAGTAGCAGAGTATCTGCGCCCACCCGCCACCTCTGTCTGTATGACGCCGTGCATCGTGCATGATTCAGGTAGCTGACCATCGAACACTGTCGCTTCAAGAGGGACTGAGTGGCACCAAACTGACCGCCACGTATTACCGCGTCACCAACCTATTTACGAAATGAACTGTATACTATAATATGAATCGGCGAACACTGCTCCGGTCTATCGGTGGGTTGGCTGCCACTGCCGGAGTGACGTCTCTCGGGGCCAATCCGGCAGTTGCTCAGCAGGTGAGCAACGAGCTCACGCTTCCCCGGACCGGCGCGGTCGGGATGGCAGAGTACGTTTCCGACTCCGCAGAGCGTTTTCTGCTGTGTACTTTCCGAGGAGGTGACTTCTACTGGATTGCTGCCGACGACGGCGAAGTAGGCAACAGCGGCAACGTGGGGGCCACCGCTCAGGGTGTCGCATACGATGATGATACGGGTACTAGCTGGCTTATCGGTTCTGACCTGAGACGCTTTGACGAGAACGGCGAAGAACAACTCTATGACATCCCTTCACAGGGGTATGCACTCGCGTACGATGAGGTCGTCGGTCAGTTGTGGGGCGGCAGCGAAGCGGAACGACTCTGGAAGCTCACCAGAGATGGTGATATTACGAAGACCTACTCGTTCAACGGCGCGGTGTATGGCCTCGCGCACGACGGGACAGATTTGTGGGTCGGGACAACCGAACGGAGGGTGATTCTGCGCGTCGACCCGGCCACGGGTGAAATACGCTCAGAGGTCGATTATCCGATCGACGAGGTCGTATACGACCTGGCGTTTACCGACGGAGCGTTGTGGCTTCTGACCGATGGAAGCGTCTACCGCACGAACATCACGGGCGACAGTTCGACGGACGACGAAACATCGACTCCGACGGGGACGGCGCAGTTGCGTCTCCGTGAAGGTGGAGACTCAATCGAACGAAATTCGTCGATTCCAGTGGGACTCTCCCGCATGGTTGAGTTCATCATTCGGGAGCTAGATTCGGGATTTGCCGGTGCGGAGATTGTGCTTGAATTCCCGGAGATAGTGCGGCCTAAATTCCCGGAGCCGGGGAACGCGTTTGAGGGGGGAGCGACGGAGACAGAAATCAACGGACAGCGGGTCCGGTTGAAAATTGCAGATCTCAACGACGTGATCACCGCCACCGCCGAGCCCGAGGACAAATTCGTACTCGGCTCAGTGCGACTCGAGGGAGTGCAGGAGGGAACGGGAACGGTCTCACTCGTAGAGCAGTCGGTCGATGCAGACGACGGCAGTAGAGTCGAGTTGTCGATTCCGTCGGGGTATGACGAAGTCACCGTGGTGAAAAAGAATACGTGTCCGACAGTGGACGGGACGGACACGACCGACCCGGACGACGATGGTCTGTGTGAGGACCTCAACGGAAACGAACGTGTCGACTTCGATGATGTGACAACTTTCTTCGAGCAACTCGAATCGAACGGTGTCCAAAACGATGTCTCCCGGTTTGATTTCAACGCGAACGGCCGAATCGATTTCGACGACGTGACCACGCTGTTCGAACGGGTGAACTGATCATATGGTCTCAATCCGACACTTTGTTGCACTCGGCTGTGTGTTGTTGTGTATCTCGGCGGCGGGCGTGGCGGTGGGAGCCGGTGATACACAGCGGGCCACAGCTGCGACCCACTCCGAGCGTGTAGATATTGCCCCCACACAACCGATCGCCTACGACACGGATGGCATAACGCTGCGTGTCGTCCCGAATCGTTCCACCGTCGCTCCCGGAGAAACGGCAGCCGTCCGTTTTTCACTCTCGGAGGCACCCGAGGGGATTGCTGGATTCAACATCACAGGCACCGTAGATAATCCAGCTATATTACAAATCCGCCAGGCGAATGCATCCGACACATTCGGACTTGAAGAGACGACTCGAACGGGAGACAGTGCGTCTATGAAAGGGGTAGACATCGGCGAGGAAGTCGGACCTGGGTCCAGTAACGTCACTTTGGCCGTTATGACTCTCGAAGCCCAGCAAGAAGGAACGGCTCAAATAACTATCCGGAGCAATCAGTTGGACGCCGACGACGGGAGCAGAATTTCTGTGACCGGCCAGACCGCAGAGATTACAGTTTCTGCGAACCAAACCGGACCGACGGAAGGACCCGGTCCACCTGGGTCACCTGATCCGGAGCCAACTACAACGCCACCATTCGAAACTCCTGGATCGATCGGAGAACCCGGACTACCCGACTCGGCGGAGCTAACCGAGACCCCTACTCCGACAGGCGAGACGCCCGAAGCGACACAGACACAAACGGCAGAACGACCGGCCACCCCGACACTGACCGCGTCATCTACCGTAGCCACCACCACTGACCCCGCTGGCGAGACCGGCCCAGGCTTTGGCCTTGCAGTGTCCATTCTGGCACTGCTCTTGACCGGCTCCCTGGTCGCGCGACTCAGGTAATCTCCTTCCCGGAGACACTAACAGCTAACAACTATGGCCTGCGGGTGACAGAGACTTTATGTTCGCGGCCCAACCCCACGTATGCACCTCCTCGTCACTGGCGGGAATGGCTTCATCGGTCGCCGCGTCTGCGAACGTGCTGTCAAAGCGGGCCACACCGTCACCAGCGTCGCCCGGAGCGGCCCGCCCGATGCCGCGGGGCCATGGGCGACGGATGTGACCTGGATCAGCGCTGACGTGTTCGCACCTCACGAGTGGCGTTCCCACCTCGCCGACGCCGACTGTCTTGTCCACTCCATCGGCACCCTCTCCGAGGCCCCCGACGCGGGCGTTACCCTCGAGCGACTCAACGGCGACTCCGCCATCGTCGCCGCGCTGGAAGCCGACCGCGCCGGCCTCGACCGCGTCGTCTACGTCTCCTCTTCGAACAAACCGCCGCTGGTCCGGGAGGCCTACATCACGGCTCGCCGCCGGGCGGAAGCGGCCATCGCCGACCTCGCTACCGAGACGGTCATCCCCAGATTCGGCGCGGTGTACGGCCCCGACCAGCCACACTTTCCTACCCTCGCCAACCGGTTTTTTGCCGCGCTGGGTCGCTTCGAAGCGGTCGCCAGCCGCCTCGGTGAAGACCGGCCGTTCCACGTCGAGCGCGCCGCCGCTATCGTCTTCGAGCTGGCGGCGATGGCTGACCCACCGGAGAGCCCCGTTACTGCACCGACGCTGACCGGGTTGGCGGACCCGGACTGACGGGGTGTTGCTGAGCGGTCCGCAATAGCGCACGCCGGGACGGACCGCCCCGGAACCGCCGTGAAGCCCCGTCGGTCTCAGTATCTACTCGCCCCCGAAACGAGGTTCACGACCCCCAGAATCTCGAGAAGCGAAACGAGGACGACGCCGCCAGTAAGAAGGGCCAGCACCGCGAATTTCAGCCGCCGCTCGGACTCGTCGAGCGAGTCGTGATCCGCCTGCAGAATTTCGACTGTAGCAGTTATTCTCATGACCGTCCGCCGCCGTCCGGTCTCACCCCGCAGGCGCTGTGCCTCCCGGTACGACCAGGCGCTGTACGCGAAACACGCGAGACAGAGCGAGACCAGCGACAGCACCAGCAGGGCGATCGCGAGAAACGACGGCTCGAACGGGTCTGCCTGTAACGCTGGCTCGTCGACGAACGGCTCGTCCGCTGCTGTGAGCAAGAGTCCCACGAGCCCGACGAGCGACAGGAACAGCCCCGCGACGGACGCTGTCATGGCATGCTTGAGCAACCTCTTTACGCGGTGTCGTTCGATTCCCAGTACCGCCGGCGAACCGTCGCTATCGGATTCCGTCGGCCGACTCACAGTTCCCTATCTGATCGCTCCCCAATAAAATTTAACTGTATTGACTGGTCGGAGCCGTATTGTCGGGTCGGGCCCCGACAGGGCCTCTGTCGTCGCGTTCACGCAGATGTCGAGTCTGCTGGCCGACTGACGCCGGACACACGTCGCCACAGTAACACTTCCTCATCGGGGCACCTACCCGCAGTATGAGTCCCAGGACGTTCCTCCACATCGAAGGGCTCGCCGTGTTTCTCGCTGCGCTCGCAGTCTACGTCTCGCTCGGCGGCCCCCTCTGGCTGTTGGCCGTCCTCGCGCTCGCACCGGACCTCTCGATGGCCGGCTACCTCGCCGGCCCTGCTGTCGGGAGTCGCGTCTACACCCTCTTTTATACCTACACCGTTCCACTTGCGGCCGCCGGGCTGGGGGTATGGACAGGAACGACGCTTGCACTCCCTGTCGCCACGGTGTGGGCCGCTCACATCGGTGCCGACCGTCTCGTCGGTTACGGCCTGAAATTACGAGGACGAGTTCATGCACACCCACCGCTCGGAAGCTACCCCGACCGACTCTGTCCCGAATCCCCGGCCACTGTCGACTGACCGCCTGCTGTGCGAATCGGGACTGGTCTGGTCTGTGTCGCCACCGACTCCCTGCCTCGACTCACTCGGCAAACTTCGAAAAAAGGGGCGTCGCTCCTCTTCTGACGTTTCAGTCACTCACTCCGTTCGTGACTGAAACCACTCCCCGAATTTTGCGAGCGCCCGCCCACGGTGTGAGATGGCGTTTTTTTCGTCGGTGTTCATCTCCGCGAACGTCGTCCCGTTGTACTCGAAGATGGGGTCGAATCCGAAGCCACCGTCGCCCCGCGGGGCCACAATCGTCCCCGGCACGACGCCATTGAACAGTTTGACCGGCACTCTATCCTCGCTATCGGCGACCTGGCCGTCGGTGGTCGCGCTCGCTCGCCCGTCGGCCTCCAGGTCCTGACCTCGTCGCTCGGCGCTCTCGGAGTGGCCGCGGTCGACGGGTTCCGGCGTCGCCGCGAAGTCCTCGCCGTCACAGTAGGCAACGACCCCGCGGAACGCCGCGCTGCGGTCGTCCTCCTGCTCGGCGAGCTTCCAGACCCGCTCGATGCCCAGCGTGTCCTCGACGTACGAGGAGTAGGGGCCGGGAAACCCATCGAGCGCGTTGACTGTCAGCCCGGAGTCGTCGACGATGATCGGCTCGCCGACGTGTTCGTAGGCGGCACGGGCGCCGTGGGCGGCGACTGTCGCGAGGTCGTTGGCCTGCACTTCGGGGTAGTCGAAAGTCAGTTGCTCGACATCCTCCTCTAAGTACTCCTGGGCTTCGTGAATCTTCCCGGGGTTCGTCGTGACGAACGTAACCATACCGGTCGCTGGTGGGGACCGGAAAAAGAGCCGTCGGTTCAGTCGACGATGACTTCCACCGGTTCGTCCTCGTCGGCGTCCTCGGTGGCTGCCGACTCGCTTTTTTGTTCCTGCCAGACGAGCGCGCCTGCCACCGCGAGGACGATCCAGGAGCGCCAGTTGGCGAGGTTGAGGGTGTAGCCGATGCCGAAGGGCTTCTCGACGAGCATTCCTTCGCCAGGCTGCCAGTACGAGGAGAGGAGACTGCGGAAACTGGGCCTGTCAAAGTTGTACGGCACGCCGAAAATCTCACCGGAGGACGGTCTATCTGCCATGCCCAATCGTAGGCCCCCCGGCTTAATGATGGTTTCCCCACCGCCTCAAATTTCGGTCAGGGAGTTGTACTCGTCCCAGCACGCACACTCTAAGTCGTCGGCGGACGTGACCTCGTCGGGCAAATCCGAGATGGGCATCCAGTCGGACTCCCAGTCAGGGCAGTCGTCGTCGTGGACACTGAAACCGTCCGTTGACACGTGCGGCATAGCTGGGCGTTCGGGGCCCCAGCATCGAAACATTTCGGGACGGCGCAACTACGGGTTCGGGCCGACTCACGCCCCCTCGGGCAGCGCCGTGTGGTTCACGCGGTAGACGGTGACGGCGCTGTTCTCGAAGGCCGCCGTGAGGCCGGGCCGGTCGCCGAACGACCGCAGGCGGTTGCCGCAGTCCTCACGCTCGACTGGCCCGACGTAGACGTACGCGATGTCGTGGCGGTACAGCGCCGACGCACCATCGCTCCACCGGTAACTGTCGGTGTGGATTGACGTTCGCTGCGAGGACCCGGTATTGAACCCACTTGTCGGGCCGGTAGTTGCGCTAGTGGTGGACCCACCCCACCAGCGTCGGCAAGCCGGTCATCGTCGAGACGCTGCTTGACCACTGGTAGCGCCGGCCCGGCGCTTCCAGCACCACTGGCCGCCCCCCTCTGTCGCCGAGCCACTCGATGGCCGCCACCTCTTTCGAGCGGTCGCGGTCGTGGGTACCCAGCCCGTCCAGCCGGAACTCGGTGTCGTTGGCGAGAACGTGACCCATCTCGGTGTATCCCGCAAACACCGGGAACGGGGCACTCGACAACACGGTCGCGATGACGAGAACGCCTGCAAGCACCGCCGACACCGCTTTGTGTCTCCCTTCGTTTCCACCGTCGGTCACCGCCGACGCTCGCGACGCCGTCCGGGCCCGGACACCGGCGAGCGTCCAGCCATAGACGGCGACTTTCAGCGACGTGTTCCAGCGCGCCGGGGACGACCCGACAGCACTCGGCGACGACGCTGTGGACCCTATCGACGGCGGGGTCCGGGCCGCCCAGCTGCCGGCCCACTCGGTCCGGGAGGAGGTATAAAACCCGAACGTGACCTGCCCGGCCAGGAAGACGACCGCCACGAGCCACCTGGCGAGCAGCGGCCATTCTATCGTTTAGTTATCATTTTTGATGACTGATATGCCGTCTGTCACTGCCGAGCCTCGCCCAGAATAAGCACTGGCTACACCCGTCTACTGGTACCGTCCACGATCTTCGATGTCCCGGAGTCGCTCCAGGACGGCGGTATCGCCGACCGACGCGTAGGCGTCTTCAGCCGCGGCCCGCAGCCGGTCGGCGTCGTCGGCTGTCCCATCGAGGCTCTGTTCGAACACGTGCAGGTCCATCGCGTGGTCCTCGGCGTGGTTGGTGTAGTACCCCAGGCCGAAGTCGATGAGAAACACTTCGGGGTTGCCGTCACGGTTCACTCGGACGTTCCGCGTCGTCGGGTCGCCGTGGACGAACCCGGCGTCGTGGATGGCCGCCAGTGACTGTGCAGTGGCCCGGACGGTCTCCGCGGACAGGGCCGCGCGCAAATCGCAGTCCCCGATCTGCTGGAAGCGGATGGTCGTCTCGGCCGGGTCGATGTCCCGAACGAGCGGCGTCGCCACGCCCACACGCCGGGCCTCGCTGGTCAGGCGTACCTCCTCGCGGGTGCGCTCGCGGCGCAACCGCTCGTCCAGCGTCGGATGGCGATATGCCCTGGGGTTCCGACGCTTCACCACGCTGCCTCCCTCGAAGGAAACGGTCGCTTCAGCGCCCTGGACTTCGTCACCAGGGCCGTCCTGTCGAGCGACTGGTGTCTCCCGCTCGCGCCACGTGACCGGCACCTGGTCGGGCCGGAACTCCGCGTCGATGCCCGAGTTCTCGACATCGATGGTGTCGCCCGCGGCACACATCGTCGCGCCCAGCACCGCAATCATCCCGGCGTTGTCCCGCAGGAAACGGCTCTCCGGGGCGTAAAACTGTGCGCCGCGCTGGTCGCACATCGCCGCCAGCGTCTCCCGGAGACGCTCGTTCTGCCCGACGCCACCCCCGAGGACGAGTTCGTCGCTGCCGGTCAGCGAGAGGGCGCGCTCGGTGACTTCGGTCAACATCGCGAAGATGTTCTCCTGCAGTGAAAAGCAGATGTCCTCGATTGCGTCGCCCGAGTCGTAGGCGTCCTTGGCGGCGCTCATGACGCCCGAAAACGAGAAGTCCATCCCCTTGACCACGTAAGGCAGTTCAATGTATTCGCCGCCTTCGGCG
>CAZOQK010000053.1:0-11714 GCA_964581735.1 uncultured Halobacteriales archaeon
CGTCGTTGTCGAAGACCAGCAGGTTGTCGACCTCGCGGACGAACGTCTGGAACGAGCGGGCGGCGTTGAGCGTGTAGATGCCCCCCTCGTCCCCACCGGGCAGGACACCGAGGCCGTAGACGGGTTCGGTGTAGATGCGTTTGAGATGCTTCGCGAGGACTGGCGACCCGCCGGACCCGGTCCCCCCGCCGAGGCCGGCGACGATGAGAAACGCGTCGATTTCGTGGACGGGAATGTTGTCGATAGCTCCCTGTACCTCGTCGATGTCCTCCTCGGCGATCTCCGCGCCGAGTTCGTTGTCGGCACCGACGCCGTGGCCCTTTACACGCGCCTGGCCGATGAGGACGCGGTTCTCCTCCGGAATCCGGTCGAGTCCAAGCAGGTCGGCTTTTGCTGTGTTCACTGCGACGGCCGAACGGACGACACCACTGCCCGTCCGTTCGTCGTACTCCAGGAACTTGTCGACGATTTTCCCGCCAGCCTGCCCGAAACCAATCATCGCGAGTTTCATGACTGTAGCTTAGACGAAAACTATAGCATCGTGGGCATAAGTGTTTTGCCCGGGTATCAATAATCGATACGACATTTCCGGGGCAGCGGCCACGAGACACTCGTATTCCGACGATTCCCGCTCGACGGAGTCGAAATCGGGGTATACAAACACCGCCCGGACGACGGACCCCCGAGAACAATCAACGGACGGACACTCCGTGGCGGGGCCTACGCGACGCCGAGATATGCCCCCAGCGTCATCAGGTCGGCTGGTTCGAGATCGAACGCGGTGATGTCGTTGTCGTCGGTGGTGTTGTCGAAGTTCAGCGAGCGGTACTGGTCGCCACCCATCGGGAACCCGGGGACGACGTTGAGTGTCTTCAGACCGACGCCGGCAAGCCCCATCGGCAGCCCGACGATTTTGACGGACTTACCCTCCGCATCGTAGACCATCTCTGTAATCTCACGCAGCGTCAACACCGCCGGGCCGCCGATTTCGTAGGTCTCGCCGACGTGTTCGGCCGCTTCGACGGCATCCGCGATCATCGGCACGAGGTCGCCGACCCAGACCGGCTGAAACCGGGTCTTCGTCCCGCCGCCGGGCAGGGGATACAGCGGCAACCCGGGTGCGAACAGCCCTTTCAGGCGCTTCGTAAAGGAGACAAACTCCCCGCCCTCGCCGAAGACGACGCTCGGGCGGAAGGTGACCCAGTCAAGATCTGACTCCGCGACGAGTTTCTCCGCGCGGCCTTTCGCGCGGATGTAGTGGGTCGGACCGTCGGAGTCTGCACCCAGCGCGCTCAATTGAACGAACCGCTCGACGCCGTGTTCCTCCGCGGCCCGCACGCAGTTTTCGGTGCCGCCGCGGTGGACCCGGTCGTGCATTTCGTTGCCGCCTTTGGGTTCGAACAGGGGTGAGAGCGCGACCAGGTTCACCACGGTATCCCTGCCCTCGAAGGCCTCGACGATGGAGTCGTAGGCAGTCACGTCGCCCATCGCCGTCGCGACGCCGTCGGGTAGGTCTACCGGATCGGGGTCCCGTGAGAGGGCAGTTACGTCGTGTCCACGCTCGTCGAGCTCCGCACACAGGTATTGACCGAGGAAGCCGCTGCCACCGGCGACAAGTACGTCCATGTCCTCTGCTTCTCCCGATTGTAATGTAAAAGCATCGCGCAAATGGTTAGGAGCGAACCGTGCCAGCATGACCCAGACGGGAGGGTTTTACTCGGCGGCCCCACACGAAGGCGTATGCTCGTCACGCTGGAAGGACTGGACGGCAGCGGCAAAACATCGTGCTGGGAGATGCTCCGGAACGGGGACGTGGTGCCAGAGGGGACAATCTTCACGCGCGAACCGACGAACTCGTGGTACGGCGAGGTGGTCAACCGCTCGATTGCCGACGACGACGCCAACCCACTTGCGGAACTGTTCCTTTACACCGCCGACCACGCAGCTCACCTTGCCGACACCGTCCGACCTGCACTTGACGCCGACGGTGTCGTCGTCTCTGACCGCTACTCCGACTCCCGGTACGCATACCAGGGCGCGACACTCGACGGCGTCGTCCCCGAGTCCATGGAGTTCGTGCGGCAGGTCCACCAGCCCTGGACCCGGCCGCCCGACGTGACCATCTACCTTGATGTCGACCCCAAAGCGGCGGCCGAGCGAAGCGGCGCGACGAACAAGTTCGAAACGGCCGATTACCTGGCCGACGTGCGTGAAAACTACCGAAGGCTGCTGGACGCCGAGCGCGAACGGTTCGTCGAAATCGACGCGACTCAACCGGAAGCCGTCGTCAAGGAGACCGTGCGGGACGCCGTTGAGGCGCTGCTTTAGCGCCGAACTTGCCGTCGGTCACGCGTGTCCGGCATGTCCACCTCTTCGGGGGCGGGCATCCAGAAGTAATCGAAGGCGACGCCGATAGAGCCCGGCGCGATGACGGTCAACGTCAGGACCGTCCCGGCACTCCCGAGGTCGGGGCCAAGCACCGACCCGAGGACGAGTGTCGTGATGATCAACACGACCGGAATCAGCAGGAACGTGTAGATGGCGCTTCCCCAGCGCGTGTGGAGTCGGACCCTAAAAAAGCGAGTCAACAGCGCAGTGATAGCTGTGTTGACCAGCACGATAAACAGCAGTCCGACCAGTTCGAGCGGGGCCACCATAGCTGGCTCTTTGGCCTGAACCATCTTTTGCGTGTCGGAGCCTCATTCCAGACAAATGTAGGTTCGTGTGTCGACCACCCCGTCCAGGTCACGAACGTCGGTCGCGACGCTGTGGATGACATCGTAGACTTCCGGCCCCTCCGCTTCGACGATGAGGTCGTACTGTCCCGCGACGACGTGGGCCTCCAGGACCCCCTCGACGGCGGCGATATCCCCCCGCAACGCCGCCGACTTGCCGGCCGTGGTTTTCACCATAATGAACGCGTGGACCATCGTGTCCGTGGTACGTGTTGCCATAGAAAAAAGATTCCCCCGGGCGCGTGGGCAACTTTCATGATGTGTGTTGCCCTACCAAGATGTATGCGATTCGCTATCATCGGCGCCGGAGGTGTCGGTCTACGGACGGCCCGTGCACTCGCAGACAGCGGGCACGATGTCGTGCTCATCGAGAGGGACGGGGACGCCATCGAGCGCGCGCAGGCGGAGGGGTTTCCGGTCATCGAAGGCGACGGCTCGCTCGAAGCCACCCTGGAGTTGGCCGACCTCGATTCGGCCGACGCCGTCGGCGCGCTCACGGGCGACCTCAACGACAACTTCGTGATCTGTATGCTCGCGAAACAGCACGGCTGTCGCACCGTCATGCGCATCGATGAGGACTACCGCGAGGAAATCTACCGGAAGTACGCCGACGATGTCGACGAGGTCATCTATCCCGAACGGCTCGGCGCCATCGTCATGAAAAACGCCCTCCTCGGGGGCAACATCCACGCCATCGCCGACGTGGCACAGAACCTCCAACTCGTCGAGCTGGCGATTACCGATGTCTCGCCGATGCGTGGCTACACCCTCAGCGAACTCGAGCTCCCCAGCGAGACGCGACTGCTCGCCGTCGGTGAAGACGCCGCCTCGCTCTCCTTGCCCACCCCCGACGACACGCTCGAACTGGGTGACCGGCTGGTCGTCCTGACTGACTTCGAGAAACTCGACGACGTGCGCAACCTCATCGTCGGCGACACGAGCCGGGCTGCCGCCGGGGGTGTCTGAGATGGTCCACGCCTATATTATGGTGAAAGCCCACACCGGCGAGGCCGACCGCCTGCGCGACGCTATCGAAGCCATCGAGGGCGTCGAACGCGCTCACATCGTCGCCGGCGATATCGACCTCATCGCCGTCGTCGATGTCGGGACCCCCGGGGCGGTCAAGGACATCGCTGCTACCGAAATCCAGACTATCGACGGCATCGAAGACACACAGACGTACATCGCGATGGACTAGCCGCCACTTTTTGTCTCGTCGGGTGTCGCAGGCGAGCCTCTGGCTCGCTGCGCACCCTCCTCGCAAAAACGTGGGGAAAAATGCTGCTCGCGGACGGTAGTCCGCGAGCAGTTGCTATCGTGGTCGCCCACAGCGACCGCACCGCGCGACAGTACCGTGCTAGAGAGGCGTCCCGCCACCACCGCCGCCCTCCTGGCTCGCGCTCTCGACCAGATTCGACACGGCCCCCACGTAGTCGTAGCCGGGAACGATACCCTCGACGTACGTCCCTTCGACGTACTCGACGAACGTCTTGGCGATGTCGGCAGCCTTGTCAGCGTTGCCCCACTCGAACCCGAAAGTGACGTACACGTCCTCGCCGTCCCGCTCCACGTCGAAGGTGTCCAGTTCGACATCCGCGCGGGTGGCCTTCGGTGCGTCTTCCAGCCGGCGCTCGAGCGTCTCGAGCCAGCCGTCTTCGACAGCATCGCCGACATCGTCGGCTGTCGCACCGTCGAGCGTCGGCACGCGGACGGTCACGGTGTACGCCGAGAAGTAGTCGGGGCCGTCGACGGCAGTGACATGGCCCTCGAAGGCAGTCGTCGTCACGAGATAGCCCCCGTCGTCGGACTCGAAGGCGTCGTGATAGTCGAAGGCGCGTTCGACGGAGTCGGGAACATCAGGCATTGCTCGATATAGTGGTGTAGACGGCAAAAAGTCGTCGTGTCAGGATGAGGGGACGGGGGTTCGAACCCCGGAACTCCTACGAGACGGGTTCTTAAGACCCGCGCCGTTGACCACTTGGCTACCCCCTCGCTGCGCTGGCACTACACGGCGGGCAGTCTTACTGCTTGTGTTACCAGTCGACGGAGACGGTGCCGTCGCCCGCCGGGTCCGGGGCTATCTCCTCGCCGGTCTCCCGGTCGATGACGTGGATGACGCCGCGGTCTTTTTTTGCGGGACAGACCTCGGCGGCACGGACGTTCTCGTCGAGGGTCTTTTCGCCGATAAAATACGCTTCGGGCTGTGCCAGGCCCGTTGACAGCGACAGCGACCAGTTGTCCGAGACTTCGGCGCACTTCCCGGCCCCAATGCACTTGTTGGCCTCGAAGATGATTTTGTAGGGCTTTTCAGAGACGGGCGGCGCGTCCTGCTCGCCGATTGCCGCCGGGTCGACTGGCTCCTCTGGCATATCAGTCGTTGATATCGATGGCGTCGATGGTGGCCGGCGTCGTCGGAGCGTCGTGCATGTCCGTACTGGCGTTGCCGATCTCCTCGACGATGTCCATGCCGTCGGTCACTTCACCGAAGACGGCGTGTTTGCCGTCGAGGTGAGGCTGTGCGTCGAGCGTGATGAAAAACTGCGAGCCGTTGGTGTCGGGCCCCGAGTTTGCCATACTGAGGATGCCCGGCCCATCGTGGGTCAGGTCGTCGTGGAACTCGTCGTCGAACTCGTAGCCGGGGCCGCCGCGCCCCGTGCCGGTCGGGTCACCGGTCTGGATCATGAAGTCCTCGATGACGCGGTGGAACTCGACGCCGTCGTACAGCGGGTCGATGCGTTTCTCGCCGCTTTCGGGGTCTTTCCAGGCACCCGTGCCGAGGCCGACCTCGGTGTTCTCGTAGTCGTCGGCGCCCTCCGCCAGCCCGACGAAGTTCTCGACGGTCGTCGGGGCGCGCTTGTTGAACAGTTCGACTTCGATGTCGCCTTCTGATGTGTGAATCGTCGCAGTCAGGTCACTCATGTCTCTCGAAACGACTGGCGCAGGCAAAACGTTGGTGGTCAGGGAGTCAGTGATCGGCTGCCTGGTCGCGGTCGGTGCGGTCGTCGCCCTCGGCTTCGAGGGTGGCCGCCAGTCGGGTGTGCTCGCGGACGAGGTTCGCGACCACCCACTCGATCCGGTACCGGAGTGCGTGCGTCACCCTCGAACTCGACGCCGGTCCCCCACCCTGTTTCGAGGGCGTCGCGGTAGTGACCGAGCGCCTCGTCCCACGCAACGACGGCCAGTTCCGGCGAGTCGGCCATCTGCGCCTGGGCGCGTGAGCGCTCGGCGAACGTCAGCGGTCGTGCTTCGAGCGTCGACAGCCGGTCCCGGAGTTCCGACAGCGTCGACTGGATGTCGCTGGCAAGCGCAAAGCCCTCCTCGGGTGGCGCACGGAACCACCGCTGTGCTTCCGTGATCCGCCCCCGGGCCGTTTCGAGGTTCGACCGCGCGGACTCGCGGGCCTCCCGCGCTGTGTCTATCCGGCCGTCGGTGACGTGCGTTTCGACGGTCGAGATGTGCTGGCGGGCGTCCTGGAGTGTGGCGACCACGCGCTGGCAGGTCCGGCCGCCGCTGGTCGCAAACTCCGCGGCGCGCTCGGCCCTGTCCCCCTGTTTCGCCTCGAAGGAATAGGTGTCACGCCCCCAGACGCGCACCGACAGCGATGTCGACAGAATGCTGCTGCTCGCCGTGGTGTCCTTCAGGTCGGTGTAGGGCACATCGGCCGTCTCCAGCCCCGAGCGCGTGTCGACCAGGAAGACCAGTTTCCGGTCGGTGACTGCGAGCAACGTCCCACCGTCGCCCCCGCCTTTCTCGCAGGTGTCACCGTCCGGTTCCTCGTGAGTAAGTCGGCCCGGACTGGTGAGCTGGTACTCGACATCCTCGCTGTCTTCGAGCCGTGACTCCAGTGTCGCTACCATCTGCCGTTTCGTCGGCCGGTCCTCACCCAGCAGCCGTGACCGGAGTGTGCCTGCATCATGTGTCATCGGTGTTTCCCCCTCCCACAGAGGATATTACCGCTACCGAGCATAAGCGTCTTCGAGTTTTCAAATTCAAAGAGTGATAATCGGAGGCATCGTGACCGCTCACGGCGGTTCGGATGTCATTTGAGGGTGTGGCGCATCGACCGCAGCGAGTCGGCGCGCTCGGCGAGTGCCGCGGCGTCACCCGGGCGGTACTGGGCCGCGAGACGCCGGGCTTCGGTGAGGTGTGTACACGCCGTCTCGAGGCGAGCGCCCGCGGCCTCCGGGTCGGTCCACGCGAGTTCGTCGGCCTCCGTGGCGAGTTCCTCGGCGCGCTCGGTCCGGAGCGTGAGGATGCGGGCGACGAGCCAGGCGATTTGATACCGGAGCGGGTCCGTTTCCCCTTCGAACTCGACGCCGGTCCCCCGACCGGCCTCCAGCGCCTCGCGGTACTGCGCCAGCGCGTGCTCCCACCGCTCGATTGCTGTCTCGGGACCAGTCGCCGCCTGTGCGTCCGCCAGTGCCTGCCCGGCCCGGGCCAGCGGTTGTCTCGCAAGCGTCGCCAGCCTGCTGTCCATCGTCTCGATTTCGGACTGGATCGTCGGGGCCGCGTCGAACCCCTCCTCGATGGCGATGTCGAGCGCGATTTCGAACTGTCCGCGGGCGTGATAGACATCCGCGGCCGTTCCGTCGTAGTCGCCCGTCTTCGTGACGGGTGCCGTCTGCTCGGCCAGCGTCCGCCCGCGTCCGAGACGGCTCTGCATCCGGGTCCGCTGGCGTTCGGTGTCAACGGCCTCGATGCGCTCCGCGAGGATGTCCCGGACCACCACCGGGCCGCCGCCTGCCCGTGTCCGGGCGGTCGCCAGGCAGTCCAGCGCTGACTCGTGGGCCGCCTTGGCATCGTCGGTCCGCCCGTCCTCGATTGCCGACCCGAGCACGGAGACGTGCTGGCGGGCGTCCTGCAGGGCAGCGACGATGCGCTGCCAGAGCTGGCTTGCTGTCGTGATGTAGGAGACGATTTCCTCGACATCGCTGGCGCTTGACGGCGAGAGCGTGAATTCGCCACGGCCCCAGACGGTCACGGAAACCGTCGTCGAGAGAAAGCCGCTGTCGACGCTCGCGTTTTTCACATCGGTGTATGGGATGTCCGCCGTCTGGCGGCCCGTCGGCGTGTCGATGACGAAGACCAGTTTCCGGTCGGTGGCGACAAAGAGGACGCCGCCGTCGCCGCCGCCGCGTTCGGACGTGCTGTCGTCCGTCTCGTGGACGAGAGCGCCCGAAGCGGAGAGCCGGGAGACGACCCGCTCACTGTCTTTGAGGCGCGAATCAAGCGCTTCGACCATCTTCTGGTCGCTCTGTTGGGTGCTGTCACGAAGCCCCGACAGCACCGACCCGGACATATCGATCATAGACGACTGCCTGTTTCTTTTACCGACGTTCGGCGAGAAAACGCATAAGAGTTGTTCTTTTCCCAACATCAGTGGGGCTCGTTGTCACGGCCGGTGACGGATACGGCCGGAACAGACCGCGCGGGTCAGGACTCCACGACTGGGTCACGCTCCCGAGACCACCTTTTGCCGCTCACTCCTTGCGTCGCTCCCGGCAAAACGTGGGCGAAAACGTGGCTTCCATCCCTACTTAGTACTCCACGACTGGGTCACGCTCCCAGAACTCACTTGATTTCTCCAGTTTCGGTACCCAGGTCTCCTGGTCGCGGGCCAACATCGCGACGCGGGAGGGTTCGACTTGCTTGACTTTGTCGTGGTCGGGGAGGTACACCTGTATCCCTTCGGCGAAAGCCACCACGTCGTCGTGGTCGGGCATCGAATCGCGGTCCAGTCGGCCCCGGGAGTGGCCGACGTGCATGTACGCTTTCAGTTCGACGAAATCGGCCTCGGCGCGGTCACACATCGCCGCGTACCACTCCGGGTGGTGCATGTTGTGGCCGTTGACCAGCGTCGTCCTGATGACGGTCCGGGTGTCTTCTTTCCCCGCCAGGACATCGAGTGTCTCGATAAGCGAGTCCCAGGCGTCGTCCTTGACGGCCTTGACTGTCGAATCGAACGTCTTGCGGTCGGGTGCGTCGACGGAGACGTACAGCTGGGTCGGGTCACAGTCGGCCAGCACCCCGGGCTTGGTGCCGTTCGAGACGAGGAAGGTCGTGATGTCGCGGTCGTGGAACTCCTCAATGAGTTCCGGCAGATACGGGTAGAGCGTCGGTTCGCCGTCCAGCGAAATCGCGACGTGACGCGGTTCCATCGCCTCCTCGAAGCGCTCGCGTGGCACCTGGTCGTTGCCGCCAAAGCCCGAGAGCAGTTTCGTCTGGAGTTCCACCGACGCGTCGGCGACAGCGGCGGGGTCGTCCCACTCGACATCCCCGAGTTCGTAAGCGTGACCTTGGTGATCACGCCAGCAGAAGACACACCGCTCGTTGCATTTCACGACGGGCGTCATCTGCATACAGCGGTGCGATTCAATCCCATAAAAAATATATTTGTAACACTTTCCCTCCCCGCGCAGCGCGTTTTTCGTCCACCCGCAGGTCTGTGTCGCCGTGTGGTTCTCGCTGTGATAATTCGGGTCGTCCACTTGCATGGGCTCGCCCGAAGACTCGGAATCGCTCATATCACGCTCCACAGCCTCCACGCGCAAAGTCGTCACGGTTGTTGCGGTCACCGACAGAGCGGCCGGACTGGCGCTCCGCCGTGTTACACGGCGGGACCCCCGGGAGTCGGCTACTCTGTAGTGTGCTTAACCAGTCTGAGTGTCTCTTCACCGCCCACGGAGAGTGCGATGGCGAACGGGTAGTCGGGGTTGAGACAGTATGTGGTCGGCTCCGACGCACTGTCGACGGTGACTTCGACGTTCGCACACCGGACGCCGTCGTGGGTCCCCCCTCCCGGTTACCTCGGCCGTCGCGGTCTCCCATTGCACGTCCTGGCCTGTCACACCGAAGTCCGCCGGCCTGACCGTCCACGTGTTGCCCCCATCTGGCGAGTGCCCCGCCGGCATCAGGTTTCCGGCACGGAGTCCCCGGGGGAGACGAGTTCGGACGCGTAGCGTTTGCCAGCGGTGGTTTCGTACCCGCTTGGTGTCCCATCGAAGGTGCTTGCGTGACGACGAGGACGAGGCGGCCGAGGAGGGCCCGCTGGCTTAGAGCTCCCGTTCATGTCGGAGCGCGGAGTCGTCGATGTCTTCGACATCGTCGATACCCGCGAGCCCCATCGTCAGGTCGATGTCGGCGAGCATATTCTGCAGGACCCACTCGACGCCCGCCTGACCGCCCATCGCCAGCCCGTAGGCGAAGGGCCGGCCCAGCAGGACGGTGTCGGCGCCGAGTGCAAGCGCCTTGAACGCGTCCGACCCGCGGCGGACGCCGCTGTCGAGCGTAATCGGCACCTCGCCGTCGACTTCCTCGGCGACCGCGGGCAGGGCCTCGATAGCACTGATGGAGCCGTCGACCTGCCGCCCGCCGTGGGTCGAGACGCCGATTGCGTCGGCGCCGTGGTCGATGGCCAGCCGTGCGTCGTCGGGGTGGAGTACACCCTTGATCTGAATCGGGAGGTCGGTGTGTCCCCGGACGAAGGCGAGGTCCTCCCAGGTGAGCGATTCGTCGCCGAAGATTTCCAAAAAGAGGTCCACCGCGGCCTGCATGTTCTCTTCGGGCGGGTCGTCCAGGCGCTCGCGGAAGGCCGGGTCGGAAAAGTAGTTGGCCATCCCCTCGCCTTCGAGGAAGGGGTAGTAGCCGCGTTCGATGAGGCGTTCGCGCCAGCCAAGCGTCGGCGCGTCCACGGTGACCACGATGGCGTCGTAGCCGGATTCTTCGGCGCGGTTGAGGAAACTCCGTGCCACGTCGCGGTCGGAACTCCAGTAGAACTGGAACCACTTGGGCGTGTCACCCAGTTCCTCGGCGACATCCTCCATCGATGTCGAGGAGAGGGAACTGAGGGCAAAGGGGACATTGAGGTTTCGGCACGCCCGGGCAGTCCCGCATTCAGCGTCGTCGTCCAGGAGCGACTGGACGCCAAGCGGCGTAATCATCAGCGGGAACTCGTGGTCCCGGCCGAGCAGTTCGACCGAGAGGTCACGCTCTGCGACGCCACGGAGCATCCGCGGGACCACCCGGTGCCGCGAGAAGTCTTTATTTCGCTCGAAGGTTTCTTCGCCGCCGGAGCCACCGTGGACGTACGCCCGGGCGTTCTCGTCCATGTTCTCCCAGGCCGCCTCGCGGATGTCTTGGAAGGAAGTGGGGAAGTCGGGTGCCTCGCCGTCGTACATCCCCCGGCGGTAGATTTCGCGCACGCGCTGATTGCCGAATCCGGCCTTGTCCTCGGACATGCTGATATGAGCGTTGGCGCGGCTTCAAAAAGTGTCTTGCCCGGTACCGACCCATGCCGTGGACTAGCAGTATCGTGCGTTGTGGGCACATTCTACAGTGTTTGGGTGCTCGGTCGAACCCGTTACCCCTATATCGGGCGCTGGGAAATGGGGGATATGTTCCTCACGATGCGGGCGGAAGTCGAGGACGCCCTTGACGGGGCACTCTCTGCCCTCGATTTCCCGACCGACGACCTCGGTATCGAAGAGCCCCCAGGCGATGTCGATGCCGTGCTGGCGTCGAGCGTGGCCTACCGGCTCGCCGGCGAGGCCAGCGCACCCCCGCCGGAAGTCGCCGGGCAGGTGGCCGATACCATCGACGCCGCCGACCTGACCTACATCGACGCCGTCCGGACACAGGGGCCCTACGTCAATTTCCTCCCGAGCGATGCCTATCTCGCCGGGACCCTCAAAGCGGCACAGGAAGACGACTACGGCCACCTCGAAGACCGTGAGACGAGCGTCGTCGTCGAACACACGAGCGCCAACCCGACCGGCCCGGTCCACGTCGGGCGGGCGCGCAACCCCATCATCGGCGACGCGGTGGCTCGCGTGCTGGAGTACGCCGGCTACGACGTGGAACGGCACTACTACGTCAACGACGCTGGCCGACAGATTGCCGTTTTCACGTGGGCCTACGAGACCTTCGAGGCATCCGAGTTGCCCGGGCCAGAGCGGGCTTCCCCCGAGTACGAGATGGTCC
>CAZOQK010000053.1:11724-12196 GCA_964581735.1 uncultured Halobacteriales archaeon
ACCCCGACGCGGTCAAGGACGCCGAAAACGAGGTGCAGGCTATCCTCCAGGGACTGGAAGCGGGCGACGAGGAGACCTACGAGCGCGTCAGTGAAGTCGTCGACACCGTACTGGGCGGAATGCGTGACACCCTCGAGCGGCTCCCTGCCGAGTTCGATGAGTTCGTCAAGGAGACCCGGTTCATAAGGGATGGCTCGACCGACGACGTGGTCGAGCGCCTGAAAGAACTGGATGGGGCCGTCTACGAGGACGACGCCTGGCAACTCACCTTCGAGGACATCGACAAGAACCTCGTCTTCCTCCGGGCCGACGGCACCTCCCTGTACACGACGCGGGATTTGGCCCACCACGAGTGGAAACTCGACAACTACGACGAGGCCGTCACCGTGCTGGGCGAGGATCACAAACTCCAGGCCGACCAGCTCGAAACAACTCTCGAGAATCTCGGCCACGACGTAGAGCGCCTCTCGAC
>CAZOQK010000054.1:0-12143 GCA_964581735.1 uncultured Halobacteriales archaeon
GTGGCACCGCGTCCACGTTCGAGACAGTCCCGACATCGCTGACGGCAAAGGCGTTGCGGACCTCGCGGTTGGTGATGGCCGTAGCCTTAATATCGAGCACCTCGGCGTCAACCTCGGGATTGGCGATGCGGTCCAGGCGGTCCTCGTCGACCCCGGGATAGAGATACGCAGATGCCTCGAACTCCGCGGCCGAACAGCCCTTCGTGAGGGATTTGGTGTCGGACTGGATGCCGTACAACAGCCCGGTCGCCGTGCGAGGCATAAGCGCGCTCTCCTCGCTGTCGAGCGTCTCCGCGTCGTCGGGGTCGACCGGGTCCCAGGCCATCTCGTCGAAATACTCCGCGAAGATGCTGGCACAGGCGCCGTTGTCGGTGCGAACGTCGGTGAACTCCCGGCCCTCGCCACCGCCGGGGTGGTGGTCGATGACGGCGACCGGGTCGACCGTTTCGGCCCCCGAGAAGCCACGCGGCTCGTTGTGGTCGACGAGAACGACCGGCGCGTCGGCGATGTCGGCGTCCGATTCGATGTGTTCGAAATCGAGGTCAAGCACCGTCTCGAAGGCGCGGTTTTCCTGGTGCCGAATCTGTCCGGGGTAGTGGACGGTCGTCTCGGTGTCGACGTTGTCGGCGAGTGCCTGTACACCCATCGCCGCTGACATCGCGTCCGGGTCGGGATTGGGGTGCATCAACACCGCAACGTGGTCGTGCTTGGCGAGCAGCCCGGCGAGTTTCTGCCCGCCGGAACGGCGGAGTCGACCGAGCGCCAGTGCCAGCAGGCCAACGAGGAGAAACAGCGCGACGAGCCCACCGACAGCCAGCAGTGGGTTGGTCTCGACGAACGTCGACACGTTGTCGACCTGGAGGGCCACACTGCCAGCCTCGGCAGGTAACATATACCCAATCGGTCGGAGCCAAGACAAAAATACGTTCCCCTCTCTGTCACACACCGACAATCGCCGCTTGCAGCCGCTTACTCACTGGTCTGTGCGAGATACGACTCGATCGCTGGCGCGTACCCCTCCCGGAAGGTCGGATACGAGAAGTCGTATCCCAGCTCCCGGAGATTCCCGTTCGAACACCGTTTGCTGGTCTGGATACGCCGCCGGGCCGTCTCCGAGAGACTGTCGTCGTCGAGCCGTTCGGCCGTCGTTCGTTTCGGCGGGGCGTCGACGCCGCACTGTGCTGCCAGCCAGTCGGCAAACGACCACTTCTCGACCGGTTCATTGTCGACCACGAGCACCACCTCGTCGCGAGCATGGTCGCCCGCGAGCAGATGCGCAACCGACCCCGCGGCGTCGTCCCGGTGGACCATGTTCAGATACCCTTCCGTAACCGGCCCGTCGATGTATCGTGACAATCGGTAGCGATCCGGGCCATAGAGGCCGGCGTATCGCGCGACAGTGCCGTCCATACCGTGCTCCTGGGGGCGGTCGAGTGCCACGCGTTCGGCCTCGGCGAGCATCTCGGTTTTGTCGGTCTGTGGGTTCAGGGGCGTCCCCTCGTCGACCCAGGCACCGTCGTGGTCACCGTAGACCCCCGTACTGGAGGTGTAGACGTAGCGGGCCGGGCTGTCGGCACGCTCGCCGAAGTGGTCGATTGCGGTCCGCTGGCCGTCGACGTAGATTTTCCGTGCGGCCTCGGCGCGGCGACCGCCCGAACTCGCGGTGAAGACGACCCAGTCGGCATCGGGGACCGCAGCGAGTGCGGCGGGGTCCGTGATATCTGCCTGCACGGCCTCGAAGCCGGCGGCTTCGATAGCAGCCACGCCGTCGTCCGAGCGGCGCACGCCGACGACATCGTGGTCGGGGGTGAACTGACGGCCCAGTTCGATGCCGACGTAGCCACAGCCGAGGATTGCCACCCGCATAGTCACCGCTTTCTGTTCTCGATGTAGGCGTGCAGGAGGGCGTATTCGTCCAGCGTTATCGGGTACCTGCCCTCGATTTTCTGCTGTATCTCCTTCGGGTCGAGCGCGTCGTCGACGCCCGAGGCGAGTGCTTCCACGTCGAGTACCGCCGATGACATCCCCATCAGCAGGATGTCCCGCGCCTCGGCGGCGAGTGTCTCGGCGTCGGGTTGGTCCGGGTCCAGCGCGAGTATCAGCGTGGCGTCCTCCAGTGATAGTTCCGGGGTGTCCTCGTCGGCGACGGCCTGGAGCGTTTCGGCGTCGAAATCTGTCTCCTCGGCAGCCGTCGAGACGCCGACTGCCGCTATGCCATCCGCCAGTAACTCGTCGTAGGCCACCCGGAGTTCGTCCGGGTCCAGTTCCTCGCTCGTGTCGAACGCGCCGCGAATCATACCCACTGCTACGACACCGGGGTACAAATCAGTGTCACCTCAGCACAACACTGACCGTCATCAGCCGGCGCGGGGCCAGCCAGCGGACTGTTCGGTCATTACGCCGTCGACATCGCCGACGCCACGGCTCCCCGGTGGCACCGCGATGGCGACGCTCGTGTTGGTGCGAAAGGAGACGTGTGACGTGCTGCCCAGCCGCTCACCCCGGCCGTCCTCGTCGATATCGAGCCTGGCTACCCCGGACTCGCGTACGTACCGGAACCGAGCCCCGGGTGTGTCGGGCGTTCCACGAGGCACGCTGACGACGAATCGTGAGTACTCGCCCCGGACGTCGACCGACCAGTAGTTGACCGTCGTGACCCACGGCAGGACCGGCGGCGCGAGCGGGAGCCCGGCCGGCAGTCTGCTCAGCGTTCTCCCGGTCGCGCGTTCGAGTTCGGCCTTCGCGACCGTACTGAGCGAGTCACCGAGCTGGCTCTTGAGTCGCTGCGTCGCCATGTCTTTGAGGCGGCTCGCGGTGCCGTTGACTGGCCCCAGCGGTGGCTGTCCGCCCGGGGAATCGAGGGCGGCGGCGGTAACCGAACGCAGTGTCAACTCGAGTTTGTCCAGTTTCGGGTCCGGGAGGTCGTACCGCGAGCGTACCTCGTCGTGTATCGCCGCGACCGCTGACCCATTAGTCCACGCTGTCCCGAGGCCGACGGGGCCGCCGAACCGGCCGAGTGCCGCATCGACGACACCGGTCGCGACCCTCGACGCGGGTGTCTGTGACCCGACGACGACGGCAGCGTCGTTCGCCAGCGTGCTGCTGACATCGTTTATTTTTCGTGCGAGGGTCCACCTGGACCCGTCGAGTCCTTCGTCGGACGGCGTCGGCACCTTCCGTGCTGCCCTGAGCGTCTGGACCGCCGTCGTGAGACGCACGCGCTTTGGCCCGAGCAACGTCCGGACGATTCCGTCCGCAACATCGCCGTAGGGCACGGTAAAGTAGTTCACGTTCTCAGCGACCAGCGGGTGTGTGGTCTCGTTGGGTGGGAGTGTCGGGACCGCCTCGCCATCGAGTTCGCCGAGTGTCAGATACGACGGCGCTGTCTCGACGCGCATTTCGATGCCGAGGTCCGGCGCGGTCGATTCCCGTCCCCGCGTGTCGTATTCGACCCCCACGTCACCGAGGCTCGACATGTCCCGCTCGGCCAGCGTCTCGTCTATCTTCTCACGGCCCCGGTCGTGTGTCTTCGCCCGCATCTGTAACCGTCCCAACACTGCACGCAGGTACAGTTTCCTGGCGTTGTATCGGGCTCTGTCGGCCACCGACTGGTACCGGTCGGGCAACGCGAGCAGGTCGTCCCACTCCGACCGGAGTTCGTTCGCGAGCCGTCGGCCGGGATTCGTGGACATGGTTGCCAGGTCCCCACGGCTCGTCGTGACTGCAAGGTCCCGGACGCGTTCGCGGGTCCACACCAAGTCCTCGTAAACGTACTCATAGAGGCCCTCCGGCTGCTCGCCAGTGACCGTCGCGTTCGTCGTCCGCCCGCCGCTCCGCGCGGCCGCCACCGCGAGTGAATCGACGTTCGTTCCCCGCAAGAATCGGTTCTCGGCTGCCGGTTCGACCCCGTTCAGATTCGGCCCATCGAGTGGGCCACCGGTCTCGTGGACGTGCGCGAAGGGTTTGTCCGGGACCGGGCCACCATCGTGTCTGCCCGCCAGTATCACATCGACCTTCGCCGTCTCCGCCCGGACTTCGACGGTTCGCTCCAGGCCGTCCGAGGTGTTCCAGATGCGGCTAACCGTCGTCCGGGTCGTCACCTCTCGCGGGAAGTATTCGAAGAGATGCCACGGGCCGATGAGGACCGGGTCGTCGGACGGTCGGGCCGAGACGCTCCTGGTCGTCCGCCGTGAGACGTCGACGAGTTCCCACCCCGACCCCGGTTTCGTCGGCTCTCGAACGACGGTATCCGTGGTCCCGACGACGTCCTGGCGTAACTGAACGCGGGCCTCGTAGGTCCGGTCGACGGTCGCGTTGAGCCGTTTCAGCGCGTCGAGAAAGCCAACGTCGGCCGTCCCGTTGACCGCAATCGTCACGTCGTCGGTCGGCGCGACATCCGGGTCGGTGGCACCGCTCGCTGCCAGCAGTTCGTCCGGCAACGTCGAGAGCCCGGCGTAGCTCTGGTGTGTGGCGAGCGTGTTCGTCATCCGGTTGTCGGCGCCCGTGATGACATCGGTAAATGCGGTGTGGGCGGTTGCCCATTTGAGCAACGAACGGCCCCGTGGGTCGCTCGCCCCGAAGTGCTCACGCTGCATCGACAGCGCGATACCGTTGGTCAACAGGCCGATGTGGCGGTTCG
This sequence comes from uncultured Halobacteriales archaeon, assembly GCA_964581735.1. Classification (GTDB taxonomy): domain Archaea; phylum Halobacteriota; class Halobacteria; order Halobacteriales; family Haloarculaceae; genus Salinibaculum. The sequence goes on from CAZOQK010000054.1 coordinate 4,640, forward strand.
CGACGACGTTCTCGATGGGTGCGCCGCCGTACTGGGCGAACCCACGTGCCCACGTCAGCCCGTAGAGTTTCGCAGTCAGACGGCTCCCGAGACCCGGGTCGCCCGGCCCTGCGTTCAACCGCTCCTCAAACTTCGTGACGCGGTCGTGGACGGCGAGTGTCGGGACGGGGACGGTGACCGTCGGCGAGACGGCGCGTGTCCCCACAACCTCGCCCCCACGGGTCGCAGTCAGCGTGATATTCGCAACAGTCACACGGAGGGCCCCGCCCTGCTCCCCGGCGCGCGAGACCGACACTCGGTCGAGTTGGGCGCCGAGTTCGCTTCCGGAGTCGGTAGCCGGCAGTGATGCCGTGACGGTCACATCCGAACGGCGGTGGTCGATGCGGTCGAGTCTGTCTCTAACGGCGACGTACGCCCGAACACGCAGCGAGTTTCGGAAGGTGTCCGTCCGCCCGAGTGTCCGTCCGAGTTCGGTCGAAGCCGGCGTCGTGACAGGGTCTCTTGCGGCCGCAGTCGCGGCATCGGTTACCGCTGTCCGGACCGCACTCTGTGTCGCCGACTCTGTTCTGTCCATCGCACGGTCGACGCTCGGTTCGGCGACCGACGGGGTTCCGAGCGACCCTGCAAACGTGGCGCTCCCGACCAGGAGTAACACGCCAACCAGTGCGAAAGGGATGCGAGCGGTCACGCGCCCCACCGCCTGACAGTGAGGCGGACCGTTCCAGTCCGGACCGTGTCGGCTGTCGCCGCCGGCGTCTGGAAGCGTTCGCGCATATCCCGGGCGAACGTGGCCGTGAGGCTGTCGACCACCCGGTCGTGGGCGGTCCCGATGGCGCCTGTGGCCAGTGGGCCACCGACGTCGGCACCCGTCGTCGCGGCGAACGCCCGATACCGGTGTGCGCTCGACACTGCCGTCGGAGATTCCCGGAACGCCGACGCATCGACGCGGTCGTCCGGCAGCAAACCGTCCGCGACGGCCGCTGCGACGGCGGCTGCGACCGCGTCGTAGCCACGCTGTCCCGTGGTGGCCTCCATCGCCGGCGTGTGGCTGGCGGGTATCGACACCGGCACTGTCACCGTCGCGCTGTGGACATCGGTTTCGGGCGGCGGTGACTGGCCGACGGTGACCGTCCCGTTCAGCGCTGCCCCACGGTACGGTCGCCAGCGGGCCAGGACTTGCGTCCGGTTCGGGGCCGCGAGGCGCTGACGGACCGCCCTCCGGACGGTGTCCCGGAACGAGTCACTCGCCGGCGACAGGGCCAGTCCGTCCGTCGAGGCGTTTGCGACCGCCGCCCGCGCCAGCAACGTACCCGCAGTGCCGTGGGCCTGCCTGCGCTCCCCACGGAGGTCGTACTCGACGGAGAGTGTGGTGCTGGCCAGCAACTCAGCAGTCTCGCCCGCGCCGGTCTCGCTGTCCTGTAGTGGAGTCGTAAGCACCAACGTTCCGACGGCCGCGGAAACAAGCAGGAGACAGACCGACACGTCGAGAACAGTACTGATGGCCCTCATCGCCACACCGCCACCCGGAGTTGACCGGCTTCGACCCGCTGTGGGGCAATCCGGACGCTCACGCGACGCGTCTCCCGCTGTGCGGAGGCAGGCGGCGTCGGCCCGCGCTGGTACTGGTTGTCGGCGGCAGTGAGCGTCACGTTCGCGTGCCAGCCATCGGGGACTGCGCCATGCACCGTGTCGAGTCGGTCGGGGGCCGTGACACCTGCCAACGCCAGCGAGCGATGGACACCGTCAAGGACTGCATCGGGGGTTTCGGACTCCGGGCGGTCCGGAGTCGCGTCGTCGAGGACGCCAGCGTACATCGTGAGTCCCGCCGAGACAGCGAGGACAGCCGCGAGCGCGGCCAGCGGTTCTGCCTGTCCCCTATCCGACCAGCGTCGCATCGACAGCCCCCCATTCGACGCGTGCAACGGTCAGTTCCTCGGGCGTTTCACGCCACCTCGCTGTCCGGTTTCGGGCCGCCTGCACCGCGTGCTCGAACGCCGATACCGATGTGAAGACTGCACGGGGTTGGGCACCCGCGAGAACGCGGCGGAGTTGCCCGTCACTGACTGGCGTGACCGGGCCGTACGCGAGGGCTGCGTGTGCCGTCCCGGAGGCCGAGCGGAGCGCGACGCTGTCGGGACGGATGCGTACCTTCTCGGCGTGTACGTCGACCGTCGTCCTGGCCTCGTGTGGGCTCGCTGCGACGCGGTCGATGGTGTCTGCAGTCGGCGTCGCCGCCGGCGGAGCGGTGGTGGGCAAGCCGAGTGCCAGCCCGGCGACGGCGACGCTGACAAGACCGAGGCCGAGCCACACATACCAGGTGTCGAGTGGTGGGTCGAGCATGGCCAGGGCTGGCCCCGTCCTCGTTGATAAAGGTCAGGCGAGAGCGACGACGAGCTGGTAGGCGCCGAGGTAGACGACCGTCGCGACGAGGAGTGACGTGCCGATGCGTGCGCCGACGAGCGCGCGGTCGAACCCACGGACGAGCGCCGTCGCGAGTGCAGGTAGAACCGTCGCCAGCACCAGGGCGTAGATGCCGATCGAGAAGCCGAGCCACGGCAGGGAGGCGGCGTTGCCGGGCAGGGCTCCGGTCCCCCCGGCGATAGCGTGGGATAGCGCGACTGTCGACCCCGCGACCAGGGGGCCGAAAAACGTCCCCGTACTTCCGAGCGTCCCACAGACCGACTGCAGGTCGTGGCGTGCGTCCGTCTCGACCCGGCGCAGTTCGTCGATGTGGTCGGCAAGCGAGAGAATCGCAGGTCCCGTCGGTCGTCCTTCCTCGGCCGCGAGTCCGAGAAAGGCAACGGCCCCCCGGACGCGTCTGCTAGGGACCGTCGCAAGCGTCCCCGACTCGCCCAGAAACGCCTCGTGGACGCTTACCTGGAGCTGGCGCTGCTGTCGGGCGGTCCGAGCGAGCAACTCACCCATCTCACCCGAGAGTTCAGTTCCGGCGGCAGCGATGGCCGATTCGACGGCTTCGCCGTTGGCAACGCGGCGGCCGACGACCGAGAGCGCGTCCGGCAGCCCTGCCTCGACATCTCTGACCCTTTCGTACACCGAGAGGACCGGGCGGCAATAGACAGTGAGCCCGGCGCCGATACCGGGACCCAGCGCGCCAATGGGCAGCGCCCACGCCGGGAACCACAGCCAGCAGACGACGGTGCCGACCAACGCGGCAACGACTGCCGAGACGGCGGCGAGTGCGCGCCGGTCAGGAACGTCAGGATGGCACCGAGACACGTTTGGCGGCGGGAAGGCAACGGGGCGATTGGCCAACAGCCAGCACCCCGCCGCGAGCAACAGCACTGGTAGGAGTAGATTGTAGACGAGCGCGACGGTCAGCGTCGTGATGCCGACGCCGACGGCGTGGGCCGCGGGCAACAGTGCGACGAGCGCCGTCGGCAGGAGGACGCCGAAGGCGTACAGTCCGGTCACCGGTCGGCTCAGAGAACTGGCAAAGGACTGCATCTGCGTCCGTGTCCCGTCGAGAACAACGGTCAGGGCGCGGTCCAGCGTCCGCTCGCGGTCGACAGTCGACATCTCGCTGGCCGCCAAGACGAGCGCCAGCGAGCGCGTCAGTGACGGAAACCACGGACTCCACTCCGTTCCGAAGGCGGTAAACGCCGCCCCGGAGCCGGCCCGTGCCCGGCGAACGTGTCGGGCAAGGCTGTCAGCGAGGGGGCCGTCACCCGCCGATGCCGCGAACGCTGCAGCGCGCTCAGGCGACGGCGAGAGTCGCATCCGCAACACCGCCCGGGCGACGAGGTCCGGGGCGTCACCCAACGCACGGACCCGCCGTGCGGTCGCGAGCAACTCCGGCAGCGACTGTACTCCGACGATCGAAAGCGCCGTGAGCGTCCCGAAGACCAGCGCCACCAGTGGCCGTGTCGCCGGCGGTACGAGCGCCGCCGCCGCCAGCGTCACCAGCGCCCCGAACAGGCCCACGCCGTACCCGGCCCGCAGCAGTACAGACGGCTCGACCGAGGCGCCGAGAAACCGGACTGCACGCCGGAAGTCCTCGTCGGGGTCGACCGACCACGGGTACAGCCGGGCGAACGCGGCGGCGAGGCTCATCGCTGGCGCTCCAGCACGGCCGTCCCCACCGCCTCAGGCCCGGTTCGCCCCTCATCGGCCAGGTCGCGGAGCTGGTCGGTCCGGGCTGTGAGATGTGCCCGCATCTGCGCATACGATTCACCGGGCCGACAGAGTGCATCGACGAGGTGGCTGTTCCCGCGGTCGAGTGTCCCCGTCGCCGTCAGCGGTCCGTCCGGCCGGGCATAAAGCGCAACGGGATTCTCACCCGACCCGCCGCGCAACTCCTCGATGCGCCGGACCCGCCGCGTTCCGTCTGCGGTCTGTTCGAGCGAGACGATTAGGTCGGTCACGGCAAACGAGGAGGCCGGCACCCCAAGGTCGGCGACGACACGCTCGCGAACCCCTTTGGCACCGTCGCCGTGAATCGTGCCAAGTACCGCCGCGTCGTTGGCCCCGACGCGCATCGCCTCGTAGAGGACCTGTGCCTCATCGCCGCGGACCTCCCCGACGGCGATGGCACCGTCTCCGAGCCTGAGTGCCGTCCGGATGGCGTCCGTCGGCGAGAAACCGTCTTCCGTGGCCGCCCGGAGCGCCTGTACCTCCCGACCCTCGTTTTGCAGTGGCGCAACCGGGAGTTCGGGGGCGTCCTCTATCGTCAGGGTTCGGACCGTGGGCGGGAGTTCCCACAGAAGCGCGCCCAGCAGCGTCGTCTTGCCGGCGCCACGCGGGCCGGCAACCAGCATCGCACGGCCACGCTCGACTGCCACCGAGAGCAGTGCGGCCGCCTCGGCGGTGACGGTCCCGTTCGCGACCAGGGCGGGAAGGGTCCAGGCGTCGGTATCGTGGGCGCGGAAAGCGAAGCCGACGCCGTCGCTGGCTGGGTCGGTGACGCCGGCGACGCGGACCCGTCGACCGCGGATTTCAGTCGCGGCGTCGAGGGTGGGGGCCGCACGCGAGAAGCCGCGGCCGCTCTCGCGGCGATACCGAGAGGCGAGCGACCGGACGCCCCGGTCGGTGAGGCGGACGTTCGTCGGGAGGCGGCGGTCACCGACACACACCGTAACCGGATTCTCGGCGGCCGGCGCGGTCACGAACACGTCAGAGACGGCGGGGTCGGCAAACAGGTCCGCGAGCAGCCCGTGACCGCGGGTGTGCTTCCGGAGCACGCGAGTGAGGCGTTCGACGGGCAGGTCCCCGTCTGCGACGGCCCGAACCGCCCGTCCTGCGGCCCGGTCCCCGCCGGCGACACTCCCGTCGGCGAGGCGGTCGTAGGCGCGTGCGAGCGTCGCCCGTTCCGCGCCGTCGAGCGCGTTACCGGCCGGCGAGAGGACGTAGCGGTCACGCTCCTCGGGGACGGCATAGATACGAACGCTCGCCCCGGTGTCGAGGTCCCGGCGCTCGACGAGGGTCGCGCCCTCGGGCGGGGCAGTTTCGACGCGCCAGTCGCTGACGGTGAGGCCAGCCCGCGGGGCCAGTGCGGTCTCGTATTCGGCAGTCGCCTCGGCGACGGCGGTGAGTCCGGTTTCGGCCGCGATGTCGGCAACGGGACCGGTCCGGCCGGCAGCTTCGTGTGCTGCAGCGAGTGGGTCGGTGGCCGCCCGGGCGGCCAGGCGCTCGTCCCGGTGTTCGACGACGGACCCGAAGTGTCCGGCGGCGCTCAGCAACGTGGCTGCCCGCCCGTCGTACACCCGTTCTAGCCCTGCGTCGTGGACGTGGACGCGCTCGACGGGACGGTCGGCGAGCGCATCGATGACCGTCTCCCGACAGCCCGTCGCGTCGGCGAGTCGCCCGTCGTCGGGACACTTGGCCGCGTCCACGACGAGTCGCTCGTCCTCGAAGGACGGGCGACAGAGACAGTCGGCCGCTCCGTCCCGGCCGAACAAGCCATCCCGGACTATCCGGCGGAGTTCCTGCATACCGCTGGGTGGCCCCGGCTTCGGATTTAAACGTCAGCACGCGAGACGACGACCACGACGGTTCCGTCGTACCGTCTCAGCCGGAGTGTGAGTCGGTGCCGACCCGGGTCACGGAGCACCAGGCCGTCGGGTGGCGCGACGAGCGGCGGCGTGGGGGTTATTGTCTTCGTCCGCCCACCTGCGACCTGCCAGCGGACGCTGCCGTTTGGGTGGGCTGGAACGCGGACGCGCTCGACGCCCGCGGTCCCCCACGTCGCCCCCGGCAGTCGGAGCGAGTGAGTGACTCGCCCACCGGGCGCTCCCGGCCCGACCGGGTCACTCGTGGTCCGGAGGTCAGCGGCCGCGGACTCAATCTGGCCGAGTTCCGTTCGGACCTGTGAGTCCGCGTGGCCCACGCGGGCGTCATCAACGACCGGGAGCGCGAGCCCAAGAAGGGCGGCTGCCACCGCAACGGCAAGTGCCGTCCGGAGCATCAGAGCAGCGCGCGGATGCGGGCGAGAACAGTCCCCTCGGTCCGGCCGCTATCGCTCTCCGGTTCGGGGACCAGCCCGCCGTCGGTGACACCCTGTTGGCTGTCGCCGGTCAAATGGCTCCCGTCACGGTCGGTCGGCTGTCTATGATCGGGCGTGCGCTCGCGTCCGCCATCGTCCGCACAGAGCGGACAGCGGTCACTGGGGTCGTGGGTGGCGTGGTCCGTGGTGAGGTCTGCAGTGTCGTCACTCCCCGCAGCGGGCCCCGTCGGTTCGCGTGTCCCGTCGTCCGCGGCGAGTTCGAGCGTCGGCTCCTCATCGGTGCTCGCCGCAGCGGGCCGCTGCCCCGTCACGTCTGGCCCGGTCGGGGAATCGGGTTCGGCGCTGGCACCCGACGCGTCCGCAGTGGCTGCCTCCTCGGCACGCTCCGCAGTTTCGAGCGCGAGGTCGGCCCGCTCGCGGACCTCGTCGTTGACCGATTTGACGCTCCCGACGTATCCCCGGAGTGCCTGCGTGGCGGCTTCGAGGTCCGCGACGCGGTCCTGCAACTCCGCTACGTCGTCCTCGACTGTCCGCAGGCGGTCGGCGGTCTCACCCTCCGCGACGAGTGCCGAGAGGTCGTGGTCGTCGTCAGTCAGTGCGCGCTCGACGGCGGCGAGTCGCTGTTCGATGGTGTCGTCCATGGCCGGGCTTGGTCACGGCTTCGTATTTCAATCTCCGCCCGGTGTCCGGGGGCTCGTGCCCCAATGTTCATTACGTGGTGACACGACGTACGGGACATGAAGGTCGTCCTGATTGGTGTCGGTCAGGCCGGTGGGAAAGTGACCCAGGCCCTGGCCGAGTTCGACTACGAGATGGGGTTCGGCGCGGTGACGGGGGCCTTTGCCGTCAACACGGCGAAGCCGGACCTGCGGGAGGTCGAGTTGGACACGATGCTCATCGGCCGGGACCGCGTGAAGGGCCACGGCGTCGGCGGCGACAACGAACTCGGCGCGGAGATCATGCAGGCCGAATCGACCGAGGTCATGGACGGACTCGACCAGCGCATCACCTCCGAGGTCGAGGGCGTCATGATCGTCGCCGGAC
>CAZOQK010000055.1:0-3483 GCA_964581735.1 uncultured Halobacteriales archaeon
ATATACCGCGAGTAGTCGTCGAGGGGTTCGAGTTCGTCGGCGATGTCGGTCGTCTGTGAGGTCTCGTAGACGCCGGCCCGTGCCTCCCGGAGGATGTCGGCGTTGATGTCCGTCCCCGTAATCTCGATTTTCCGGTCTGTAATCTCGTCGTCGTCCATCGCGAGCATCGCAGCCGAGTAGGGTTCCCGGCCGTCCGCAGAGGGGGCAGACCAGATGCGAACCCGGCGGTTGTCCTCGGTCAACTCACGCAGGACGAGCCGCAACTTCTCCCACGCCTCGGGGTTGCGAAAGAAGCCGGTGACGTTGATCGACAGTGAATCGAGCAGGGCGTCACGCTCCGCGTCGTCGCGCTGGAGCAGGCGCCTGTACGCCCGGTAGTCGTCGATGTCGGTCCGGCGCATCCGGGCGGTGATGCGGCGGTCGAGGTAGGCGTCGTTGTAAAATCCCGTCTCGAAGTCCATGTTGTCCTCGATGAACTCGAGCAGTTGGTTGAACGCGCGCTCGTCTTGGTGACTCATAGGGTCACCACGTCGAGGATGTGGACGATGTTCCCGTCGCCAAGCACCGCCGTCCCGGAGAGACCGGGTGTCCCGCTGAGAATCCCCTCCAGTGGCTTGACGACGACCTCTTCCTGTGCATTGACCGAGTCACACTTCAGCGCGACCTGGCGCTCGGACTCGCGGATACGCACTAACATCCCGTCGCTGGCCTCGTCGATTTCCTCCAGTTGTGGCCCGTCGCCGCCGTCGGTCGCGGTCGACCGCCCGGGCACGTTGAACGTCTTCCCCAGGTCGATGACCGGGTAGATTTCGTCGTTGTGTTTGATGACTTCCCGGTCGTTGATTTTCTTCATGTCCTCGGTCCGGGTGATTTCGTCGACGTTCTTGATGGGGATGCCGTACTCCTCGTTGCCGACCTCGACGAAGAGGACTTTGACGATGGCCATCGTGACCGGGAGGCGAAGCGACACGGTCGTCCCTTCGCCCGGCGTCGAATCCACGTCGACCGAGCCGTCGAGTTGGGTGACGGTGTCATGAACCACGTCCATCCCGACACCACGGCCGGAGGTATCGGTCACCTCGTCGGCCGTCGAAAAGCCCGGGTGGAAGACGAGGTCGTAGATAGCCGAGTCGTCCATCGTCTCCAGTTCCTCGGGCGAGCGCACGTCCTTCTCGATGGCCTTCTGTTTGATGCCGTCCACGTCGAGTCCGGCCCCGTCATCGACCACCTGGATGATGACGTGGTCGCGTTCACGCGAGGCCCGCAGGGTCACCTGGCCCTCGCGGGGTTTGCCCTTCTGTTCGCGCACGTCCGGTGCCTCGACGCCGTGGTCGAGTGAGTTCCGGATGATGTGCATCAGCGGGTCCGAAATCTCCGTGAGGATGGTCCGGTCGAGTTCGATGTCCTCGCCCTCAATGTCGAAGTTGACTTGCTTGCCCAGTTCCCGCGAGAGGTCCCGGACCATCCGGGGGAACTTTCCCACGACCTTTTTCAGCGGGATGAGCCGCATGTCCATCACGGTGTTCTGGAGGTTGGCCGTAATCTTGTCCAGTTCGTTCAGCGTCTCACCCGCCGAGTCCAGGTCGTCCTGCTCGACCGCCCGGCGGAGCTTGATGCGGCTGGTCACGAGCTGTTCGACAAGGCCGTGTAGGTCGTCGAGCTGGTCGACATCCACCCGGACGGATTTGATCTCGTCGACAGAGTGGTCGGCGTCGTCGTCACCGCTCCCGCCGCTGCTGGTGTCGGGCGTCGTGGGGCTGTCGTCACCCCGGAGGTCGTCGGTCACGTCGTTGACATCGGTCGTCTCGATTTTCCCGACCGACCCCATCTCGGCGTCGACCCGTCCGAGGTCGTCGGCGTCGATGAAGAGGCTGAAGGTGCCGTCGTAGTCGCCGTCCTCGATATCCGCGCGGCTCGGGTCGCTGTCGAGGATATCGAACATCTCCTCGACGCCCTCCATGGCGAACATCGCGTCGACGCCCGGCATGTCCGTCTCGCCGATATCGACTTCGACGTGGACGACGTTGTCCTCGACATCGTCGGGGTCGATATCCACATTGTCTGGGTCGATGTCGACCGAGCCGTCAGTGGTGTCACCGCCGCCGGTCGCGTCGGTGGACCTGTTACCGTCCCCGGCGGGGTCGACACCGTCGTCCAGCACGGCGCGCAGTTGCGTCACCACCTGACCGGTCTCTGTGCTTGGCTCGCCGTCTTCCTCGATTTCCCCCACGATGACCTCTATCTGGTCGACGCCGGCGAAGATGAGGTCCATCACCTCGGGGGTGACTCCCATCTCGCCTTGGCGCATCTCGTCTAAGAGGTCCTCCATCGCGTGGGCGAGATTCGCCGCCTCCTCGAAGCCCATCGCCCCGAAGTTCCCTTTGAGCGTGTGGGCCGTGCGGAAAATCTGGTCCATCGCCTCCTGGTCGTTCGGATCGGACTCTAAGTCCAGCAGCGAGTTGTTCAGTTTCGTGATCTCCTCCTCACTTTCGCGGATGAATGCGTCGAGATATTGATCGTCCATGTTAGTTCACCTCGGCTCTCGCCGTGTTCAAAATCCCGCTCGGAATGTCGTCGATGGCGAGCACCTCGTCGACGTGCCCCGTCTCGATCGCTCGCTTTGGCATCCCGAACACCGCTGAGGTCTCCTTATCCTGTGCGATGGTCCGCCCGCCAACGGCCTTGATGGCCTTGATACCGGCCGCGCCGTCCTCGCCCATTCCGGTCAGGATAACGCCAAAAAGCGGGTCGGTGATGACCTCGGCCGCGCTGTTCATTGTCATATCTACCGCCGGCCGGACGCTGTTGACCGGCGGGTCCTCGGTCAATTTCACGCGCAGGCGGCCGTCATGGTAGTTCGAGACGATCATGTGCTTGCCACCGGGTGCGACCAGCGCCTCGCCGCCGCCGATGCGGTCACCGTGGCCGGCCTCCCGTACGTCGTAGTCGCTGCGGGCGTCAATGCGCGTGGCGAAGCGCCCGGTGAACCCGTCGGGCATGTGCTGGACGATGAGCACCCGAAAGTCCGCGTCCAGTGGGAGTTCCGAGAGCACCCGTTCGACCATCTTCGGGCCACCAGTCGAGGAGCCGATGAGCAGCGTCGGGTTCTCCACGTAGGTTCTGGTCGAGGTCGCTAGGGCCTCGGTCCGGTCCTGGGTGTCGGTCGCTGCCGTGGCGTCGACTTCCGCAACGGAAGTGGCCATATCGACGAGCTGGTCCTCGAGTCGGGACATCTCCATCGACACCTCCCCGCCGGGTTTGGTGAAAAAGTCCACAGCACCGTTGTCCAACGCCTCGAAGGTCACGTCGGCGTTCTCGTCGGTGTGGGCCGAGAGCATCAACACGGGCGTCGGATGCTCGGCCATGATGCGGTCGACGGCCTCGATACCGTTCATCTCCGGCATCTCGACATCCATCGTCACCACGTCCGGGTTGACCTCTGCGACCGTCTCGACGGCGTCGCGGCCGTTTTTCGCCTGGCCA
>CAZOQK010000055.1:3493-11934 GCA_964581735.1 uncultured Halobacteriales archaeon
CGACTGCACGGGGTTGCGCGGACATCACACGCTCACCTGCCCGAACGGGCGCACTCGTCCGCGCCCTGAAATCCTCTCCATTTCTCGTCCCGTAATCGGATTACGCCCTGCATAAATACACCGCCTCTGTAATCAAATGTGATAGTTCGGAAGGCAGATTTAAATCCCTTTGCGGGCTCTCATCTGGCAACGGCATGCCGTGCCATCCCGGGGTTTCACACCTAACTATGTCAACGCAAACATCAACCAGTGGGCAGGTCCTTGAGTTCGAACTCGGCGACGAGACGTGCTGTGTGAGCATCGATTACGTGACCGAAATCGTGGACGTGGGCGACCTGACGAAGGTACCGAACTCCCCGCCACACGTCGAGGGTGTGATGGACCTCCGTGGCCGGACCACATCCATCATCAACCCCAAAGTCGTGTTCAACATCGCCGACGAGGGTGCCCAGCAGCGTATCATTGTCTACGACCCCGAAATCGTCGAAGACCAAGGCGCCGCGGGATGGGTCGTCGACGAAGTCGACCAGGTCGTCCAGGTCGACGGGGCCGATGTCGACACCTCACCCGCCGAAGGCGACGATGCGATTCGCGGGGTTGTCAAGCGTGGAGACGGTGATTTCGTCATCTGGGTCGACCCAAAATCCGTCCACGGAACGTCGTAATGTCAACAAGACTTTTTTATTCCGACCCCACGTCCTATGTGAATTGCTTTCCTGAGCAAGAATCATGATAGAACTGACAAAAACGGGCATCGACGGTCTCGACGATATCTTAAACGGTGGCATCGTGCGAAACTCGACGACACTTATCAGTGGCAACCCCGGCGCCGGTAAGAGTCTACTGGGTCTCCAGTACATCTACAACGGTGTCGAGGTGTTCGACGAGAAGGGCATTTACCTCTCGTTCGAGGAAAACAAGGCCGACCTCGCGGAGGCTGCCGAGTCGATCGGGTTCGAAAACTGGGACCACCACGTCGAGGAGGGCAGTATCAAAGTCTTCGACAAACGGGTTCTCCTGCGGGAGAACGATTTCAGCGCGGCATTGGAGATACTGCTTGATGACTTGGACGACGACCGGTATGAGCGGCTCGTGCTGGATTCGTTGACGATGTTCCAGCTGTTTTTCGAGAACGAACGCGAGAAACGCACGTATCTGCTGAAATTCACCGACATCCTCCAGGAGAGCGGCCTGACGACGTTGATGACCAACGAGCAGGGGGCGGTGCTCCCGGAGACCGAAGTCGGTCTGGAGAACTTCCTGACGGACGGCAACATCTTTCTGCTCCAGACACCGACCGGCTCCGGGGTCAACCGCTATGTCTGGGTAGCAAAGATGCGCAAACAGAACATCGACACGGACATCTTCCCGATGGAAATCTCCGACGGTGGCATCAAAGTCCACCAGAACGCCAGCGCGTTCTCGATGATGAGCGAAGAAGAGTCACCGATTTAGCGGTTCGTCCCCGTTATCGGCGGAGAAAACGGCTGTTTGGGCGGACCTTCTCACCGTTCTCACCGTCTGAAGCACGATGCCCACACCACGGTAACAAAAGTGTGCAGACCTATTTCAAGACGCGATACTTTTATTTGTGTCGTGCTTCACGATTTGATAACGATGGTATCAGCGGAATTGCTCCAGACGCTGGGGAACAAATACAGCGCAGAAATCCTCGGCGCGACCGAAGAGCCCCGGTCGGCCCAGGAGCTGAGCGACGAACTGGAGATTCCCATTGCCACCTGCTATCGTCGCATCGACGAGCTCACCGAGCACGGCCTGCTCGAACTTCACGATGACATCCTTTCAGACGACCGCCGCCGAATCAAGGTCTACCGCCGCAACGTCGATGCGATCCGCGTCGAATTCGACGAGGAGCAACTCTCGGTCGATGTCGAAGAGCGCTCCGAAGTCACGAACAAACTCGACGAAGCTTGGCGAACACTCTCCGAAGGGTAGTCCCGCCGTTTCCCTTCCGTGTTCGCTCGCGCGCGCGGTGGATATCACGATTGGATGCAGATTATCAGGTGCGATATTTCTGTGAGTGGATTTAAGAGCGGCTACATGCTACGGGTAGATAGTGACCAACATAATTGAACTCCTCTACGCGCTCACGACGCTGGTCTTCGTCGTTGCTGGCCTGACGATGGTCGGAATGGCTATCAGGGCGTACGTGCAGACGGCGCGCCGAGCGATGCTCCACCTCTCGCTTGGCTTTGCGTTCGCTGTTGCCGGTGCGGCCGCGACGATGATCAGTGCGTTCCTGCTGGAATTCGACGGAACGTACATCGAGTCACTCCTTCTGGTCAACAGCGGATTCACCACGCTTGGATTCCTGTTCGTGATGTACAGTCTCGTCACCTACGAGTGACCGGCCCCGATAAAGTGTTACCACGACAAAATGATCACATCCTGGAAGTGAATCCCTTCATCAACTTCCCGTCGCACTCCCTGGAATCGGTTTATGCAGTCTGAGCGTCTAAATCGTTCGAAATGGCTCGATAAAACTCTATTCTCACTCGTTTAATCTGCAGTTTTCAGCTCTGACGCTCGTTTTCAACGGCGATAATGGGGGGATCAAGTTTAATAGTGGCAGCGATTTCGTTCAAAGTAAGTCTGGCTTTGCCCAGGCGAGATACCTATGGAATTGGAGATGCCACACAAGCGCGACCGCGGACAGGTCGGGATCGGGACGCTGATCGTGTTCATCGCGATGGTCCTGGTTGCGGCGATTGCAGCGGGCGTGTTGATCAACACGGCCGGGTTCCTGCAGTCCCAATCGCAGGAAACCGGTGAATCGAGCAGTGAACAAGTGACCAACCGCGTCGATGTCGTCAGTGCGGTCGGTGAACAAGTCGACGGAAACTCCATTGGCAAAGTGAAGGTGACGGTCAAACAGGCACCGGGTGCAGCGAACATCGACCTGAGCCAGACCATCGTGCAGTGGACTGACGACTCGGGTGCTTATGATCTTACGTTCCAGGGAACTGGAAGTGACGCCGCTGACAGTGGATTCAACGTGACGAATGTCCAGGACGGTGACAGCTCAATCCCGGTATTGAACGATCCGTCTGATCGCTTCCAGCTCCAGATGGACCTCTCCGAATACCGCGCCAACAGCGCAGGTCTGTCGGAAGGATCGACGGCCGAACTCCAAATTAACACCCAGTCCGGTGGGACGAGCAACGTGATTCTGAACGTCCCGCAGACGCTGTCGGGTACCTCCGCGGTCAACCTCTAACCCGGTCTGATGTCTTTTCGATTTATTTGATCTTCGAGCTTCAGCACTCGGTCGAAGCTGGCGTTTACCACCGCTAGAAGCCTTTTCGAGCCGTTTTCAGCCACGATAATGGGGGGATTATGTTTATTAGTAGCTACCCGCATCTTCGAAGTAAGTCTGAGGCTTTGCCCAGGCGAGATACCCATGGAAATAGAAATGCCACACAAGCGCGACCGCGGACAGGTCGGGATCGGGACGCTGATCGTGTTCATCGCGATGGTCCTGGTTGCGGCGATTGCAGCGGGCGTGTTGATCAACACGGCCGGGTTCCTGCAGTCCCAATCGCAGGAAACCGGTGAATCGAGCAGTGAACAAGTGACCAACCGCGTCGATGTCGTCAGTGCGGTCGGTGAACAAGTCGACGGAAACTCCATTGGCAAAGTGAAGGTGACGGTCAAACAGGCACCGGGTGCAGCGAACATCGACCTGAGCCAGACCATCGTGCAGTGGACTGACGACTCGGGTGCTTATGATCTTACGTTCCAGGGAACTGGAAGTGACGCCGCTGACAGTGGATTCAACGTGACGAATGTCCAGGACGGTGACAGCTCAATCCCGGTATTGAACGATCCGTCTGATCGCTTCCAGCTCCAGATGGACCTCTCCGAATACCGCGCCAACAGCGCAGGTCTGTCGGAAGGATCGACGGCCGAACTCCAAATTAACACCCAGTCCGGTGGGACGAGCAACGTGATTCTGAACGTCCCGCAGACGCTGTCGGGTACCTCCGCGGTCAACCTCTAACCCGGTCTGACGCCTTTCTGCTTTCTTCGCTCGGCCAGTGACAGCACTGTCAGCGTCGCGTCTGACGCGCCGACGGAATTATACCCCTCTACAAGCAAGTGCGAGTATGCCCGAGGTCCCGGACGATATGGACGAGAAGGGTGGCGGTCCAGAGGAGGGACCCATTCTCTCGCCCGAGGAACTCGATATCGCCGACGACGAACACGTCACCCAGCTCGACGAAGGTCGGTTCGTTGTTTCACCCGAGACACGCGAGACGAACGACAGCCAGCAACAACAGCAACCACAACAACCGCAGCCGTCCCCGGACCCACAGCCCGAACAGTCCGAATCGACCGTAGCCGAACTCGACCAGGAACACGTCCACCAGTGGCTCCGGGAGAGCTTCGAGGGTCCGGGGTCGCGGTACGGCTTCGACGTGACGGCGACGTTTGACGGGTCTGTGAGCCAGCGGCGGATGGCCTCGAACGACGTCGTGACTATTTTCGAGAGTCTCGTGCTCTGGTACGCACAGCAAGTCGACAACAACACCCCCGTCGAGGAGATTCTGGGCATTCTCCTAATGGAAGCGAACGTCCCGATTCGGTACCCACCACAGAGTCTCCAGAAACTGGTGAAAAAGACGGGGCTGGGGCCCGACGATACGATTGCGGACCTGCTGGCTGCCGTCGAAGACGACGACGGCGTCCAGTTGTGAGCAACTGTGGGGGTGGGCGATGAACTGGGTGGAGTTCGAGGGGGATGTCTCGCGACAGTCTGTGGCAGCGTTGTTTGTCGTCTGCGGGGTTCTGTTCGTGCTCGTCCTCGCCGGTCCGGTCGGCGGTGTCGATATAGTCGGCGAGCCTGCAACACTCGACGACGGGAACGCCTCCGTTACCGTCGTTGCTGGTTCGGTCGACAGCCTGACCGTTTCCGAGGGGCGATTCGGGACAAACGTCACGTACGTCCGGATTCCCGATGCAGTCGTGGATGTCGACCGCGTCCGAGGGCGGCCCCGCGTCGTGTATCTCCTCAGCGTGCCCAACCTGAGCGTCGACAAACGGTCCAGACGCTACATCGAGTCACCTGGGCGCCTCACCATCCCGATGCAGGACCGAGCGCTACCGGAGCGGCCAGCTGCGGGGACCTATCGTGGGCGCGTTCTGATTCGAGTCCAGAGCTTTGGCTACGATGACGTGATACTCAACAGGTCCATTGAGGTGACTGTCGAGTGACCTCGGGAGGTTCACATCGGGACTGGCAGGTTCGTGGTCGCCGGTTCGCGCGCCATGTGGGCCGAGTTGTCGTCGGTGACAGGACGGGACTGGTCGTCTTCCTCGGTGTGTTGGTCTGGGCCGTGGCGACCTGGCGAATCGGATTTTTCATCCAGGACTCGGTGACCGTCGCCAACGCGCTGGCAAACGTCGCGGAGGGGCGGCTCGCTATCGCCGAATCGCCGTATGCGCTGACACTCGGCTCCCAGCCCGGCTTGATTACCGTCGACGGGACGCCCTACGGTCGCAATTACGGTCACGTCGTCCTCTCGCTGCCAGTCCTGTGGGCGCTCGACGGCATCGCGCTGGTCGCCGACCTGCGCCTGGCTGTCGCCGCCGGCTGGAGCCTTCTCGTAACGGGTTTAGGATGGCAACTCGGATCGGTGACCGGCCGGGACTGGGTGGGAACCGTAGCGAGCGCGTTCGCACTCCTCGCGTTCCTCGGGAACGTACTCGCCGTCGAACCGTTGCCGATGGAACGGCGCGAACTGATGGCACTGCAAATAACGACAATGCTTGCGGCTGCGCTGCTCGCAACAACGCTTTACCGGTTGCTGGCACGGTTCCACGGGCGGCGGGTCGGCGTGACGGCGGGGCTCGCGGTCGTGCTGGCGACACCGCTCGGGTTCTGGGTCTCGATTCCCAAACGGCACGTGTTGACGGCGGTAGCGGCTACCGTGGTCCTGTACTGTTTCGCAGCCAGTCGCTCCGATACCGGGCGGCACGGACTGGCCGCCCGAGTGCTGGCGTACGCAACAGTGGGCTTTCTGACGACGATTCACCCCTTCGAGGCGTTCTTTCTCTTTGCCGTCTTTGCCGCGCTCGATGTCCTCACCGCCCCGACGTACAGCGTCCGAACGTTCGGCGTCCTCGGTGTCGTCTTCGCGCTCTCGCTCGTCCCGTTTTTTCTCATCAACAACGCTATCTCCGGCAATCCGCTCCAATCCCCGCGGCTGCTGTCGGGTTCCGGCTCCGGTCTCGACGTTCCGACGAACATCGGAGGCGGAAGTGAGACGCCCACCGAAACCCCCGACGACGGAACACCCGAGCGAACTCCCGACCAGACACCGTCCGGCACTGGCACCGAACCGGGCGGCGAGCAAGCGCCGACCGCGCCGGACAACGAGGGCGGCGTCCCAGTGGTCGGCTTTGTCGTTGGGTTGGTCAGTACCATGCTCGGTTTTGCCGGGAGCGTTGTGGGCTTTGCGTGGGGATGGGTCACTGACGGGTACGACGTGCTCAAAAACGCCGACCGGATGTACCACATCCTGGTTCGGGGCGGGGACATCCCGACAGTCTCGACCCGCATCAACGACTACGAGATGATCGAACTCACGCTCTTAGAGTCGTTTCCGCTGGTCGCGGCGTTCATTGCGCTCCCGGCCGTCGCGCTTCGCCGCAGTCGCGCCCGCATCGACCGCTCGGTCCTATCGTCCCCGCGACGACAGACCGACCTCCTCGCAGTGGCGTTTGCTGTCGTGTTCACGATTGTTTATTTCCCTGAACTCCCGCTCGTGAGCCAGATCACGCTCCGGTATATCCTCCCGGTGTTCCCGATCCTGTTCTACTGCGTTGCCCGTCTTCCACCGGTTCATCGTGCCATTGAGGACGTTCCGGAGTGGCTCTATGGGGGGTATCTCCTGACGGTCGCGGGTGGCGGGCTAGCCGTCGTCGCCGCACTCACCGTCCTTGACCCGGCCATCGGTGAGGCAATGCAGTTCCACGCACTTCTGGGGTTGGCAGCGGCGGTGGTCGCCGTTGTCTGTCTGGGGTCGTGGCCGTTGCACGACCGGAGCCGTGTCGCGGCCGTTGGTCTCGCTGTACCCGCCGGAGTGACGACAGTCTTCCTGTTGCTGGCCGGAGTCGAATACTTCCACTACCGGCTGCCGGGGATGGCCCCGGGGCGGGAGCCGTTCGCCCTCGACATCGTCCGTGTGCTTGCTAAACTGGTCCCGATATTCCCTGCCTGACCCCATGTCAGCGGCGGCCACATCGAGTATCAGCGCCGATAATTTACGGGACACATTTATTTAGCTTTTCTCGGTAGGCCGTAGTGAGCAGGTATGGCAGAAGTACTGATAGCCGACGACTCCGAGTTCATGCGGAATCTCCTCCGGGAAATTCTCGAAGAAGACCATACGATCGTGGGGGAGGTGGAAAACGGCGTTGAAGCCGTGGAAGTGTTCAAAGAAAAACAGCCGGATCTGGTGATGATGGACATCGTCATGCCGATTCGGGACGGAATTGAGGCGACGGACGAAATCAAGAACGCGGCACCGAGCGCCAACGTCATCATGTGTACGAGTGTGGGGCAGGAAGAGAAAATGAAAGAGGCCGTCAAAGCGGGTGCAGACGGCTACATCACCAAGCCGTTCCAGAAGCCGAGTGTGATAGAAGCAATCCGGGACGTCGTGCCGACGTAAAATGAAAGTAGATGTCCAGTCGCTCGGTACGTTCAATCAGTTGGCTCACGAGGGCGCCGAGCAAGCGACGCGGGCGATGACCCAGATGACGGGCATCGACGCGGAGGTTGACGTGACCAAGATTTCGCTGGTTGACCGTGCCGACATCGGTGAGGAACTCGGCTCCGGTGAGTTCGTCGGCGTGCAGTTTGGCTTTGAGGGAGCGCTCAGCGGCGAGACCGTGCTGGTCTTCGACCGGGACAGCACCGACGAAATCGTCAACGCTCTCATGCCCGGTGCGGCCGACGACCCGGCGATGGCCCAGTCCAGTGTCGAGGAAATCGGCAACATCATGATGAGCGGCTTCATCGACGGCTGGGCGGATTATCTGGGCGCGGGTATCGAACACACGCCCCCGGAGTACATCGAACGGTCCGGCGCGAGCGTGCTCCCGGAGGCCCCAGAAGCCAGCGAGAACGACCAGATTTTCGTCTTCCGGAGCGAAATCGAGTGGCTCGACGAATCGGTCAACTTCTATATTTATATGCTGCCCGAGTACGGGCCGATTGCGGAGATGATGTCCGAACACGCCGACACCGACGAGGACGCTATCCCCATCGAGAAACTCAAGGCGTTCAACCGGATGACCCGGAAGGGCACGGAAAAGGCTGCCGAGAACGTGGAAATGATGTCCGGTATTGGGACCGAAGCCGAAGTCAGCCAGATCTCCTTCGCGCCCATCGAGGACGTACCGAAGCAGGTGGG
>CAZOQK010000056.1:0-11719 GCA_964581735.1 uncultured Halobacteriales archaeon
AGCGAGAGGTCCTGGGCGCGCTCGATGAGCGCTTCGAGCATCGACTCGCCGGTGTGGTCGCCGGCGAACGCCGTCCGGCGGAACGACTGGGCGCCAAAGTAGCGCTGGTCGATGTCACCCTCGTCGGTCCGGGAGTAGGCCATCCCCCAGTCGTCGAGTTCCCGCAGTCGGTCCGGCATCTGCTTCGTGACCGTCTCGACTTTTTCGGGGTCGTTGATGAAGTGACCCTCTTTGAGCGTATCTGCGGCGTGAATCGTCCAGTCGTCCTCGGGGTCGTGCGTGCCGAGTGCGCCGTTGATGCCACCCCGGGCCCACGTCGTGTGAGCGTCGCCGTGGCTGCGCTTGCCGATGACCAGCACGTCCTCGGGGTCAACACCCTGCTGGGCCATCTCGATGGCCGCTCGTGCCCCTGCCGCGCCCGCACCGATGACCAGCGCGCCCACGCTAACCGTCTCGTATTCGAACGTCGTCCCGTCGGGAGCCTTGGCTCCGGGGTCGGTCTGTTCCATACCAATGTTTGGGGATAGACGGGCTTGAACCCCTCGCGGTTGTGCGCCGGCTCAGCGGCCGTGAGAGCTGCTAATGAATATATTTACTGGCAACAAAGCGGTGCAAAATACGGTTTCCGCCTCACTGCTGCCACCGGGGTGAACCACGCTCAATCCGCCCGGGCGGGGGCTGGCGATTCGCTCCGCGGGTCGAACCGCCGGTGCACCGCCGGAATCACCGACGCGTCGAGCGAATACCGACCCGCGCCCGTGACCATCAGCGCCGAGGTTAGCCCGAAGAGGGTGATGTGGGCAAGCACCGGATCGTCGGGCAGCCCAAAGAGCGTCGTCGTCAACATGACGAAGGCGACGGCGGCGGTCCCGCGGGTGAACAGCCCGATGATGAAGGCGAGGCCGACCGCCGCCTCCACCAAGCCGGCGCCGAACACCCACAGTTCGGGGGTGACGGGGACGACGCTCGTCAGGTCGTACTTCGTGACGACCGCCAGCGCCTCGCCGGGCTGGAGCCACTTCTGGACGACCCCCAGATAGAGGAAATTCAGCCCCAGGAACACGCGGAGCGCGACCGGCGCCGCGCCCTGGCTGATACCGATACGTGCCAGTAGTTCCTCCGGCGTCGGGGCACCACGGAAGCGACTGGCTATCGTGCCATCGGTCCGGACCAGGCGCCGCAACAGCATATCCGCGCTCGGCTGGCCAGGGCCGACGACTGCAATCGCCAGAAAGCCCGCGACGTACTCACTGGCGAGTAACATCGGGGTTCCCGTGGTGACGAGTGCGAGTAAATACGCACCTAACCCGGTGATGGCGACCAGTCGCGTCCCCAGCCCAAACAGAAGGAGAAAGCCGATGCCGACCTGAAGGACCCGTGCGTCAGCGGGCACGCTCGGCGAGAACAGATACCCGGCGAAGCCAGCGCCCACGAGCGGGAGCCCGACGGCGAGCCGGAGCATCCACGGCAGGTACGGCCGGTATGACTGCAGCGTCCGGCGGGCGACCTGCACGTCCGGGAGTGACTGTGCGAACCGCAGATAGCCCAGCGTGACCACTATCGTGCTCAGGGCACCGAGGGCAAGCAAGGCGAGACTCGTCGGCGAGGCGGCTATCGCCGCGAACAACTCGGCCACCGACCCCGGATCACCCGGCTCGGTGACGTAGTCGACGTGGGCCGCTGCGGGCCCGCTCGTGACCGCGAGTGCGACCAGCGCACCGACGGCGTGGAGGGCGTTTCGTCTCATCAACACAAATAGCGGTTCAAGCCTGATAAACGTGTCTCGGCGGGCCTCCTGGCCCGTTTCGCTGGGGTCGGGGGAACCGCTTTTTGCTCTTGGGACCGTGCGTTCGGTCGATGTATCTCGCCGACGAAGCGTGGCCGGACCTGGAGTCGTACTTCGAATCCGAGTCACTCGCTATCGTCCCGCTGGGGTCGACCGAACAGCACGGCCCGCACCTGCCTGAAGCCACCGACCACCTTATCGCGCAGGCGCTGGCCCGAGAGGCCGCCGACCGCTCTGGCTATCTCTGTACCCCTACCATCACCGTCGGCGTCAGCCCCCATCACCGTCAGTTCCCGGGGACGATGTGGGTCGACGCGCCGGTCTTCCGTGACTACGTCGAGAACTTCTCCGAGAACCTCGCGTACCACGGCATCGACCGCATCGTCTACGTCAACGCCCACGGCGGTAACGTCGAACACCTCCGCGAGGTGGGCCGCCGCCTCCACGAGGCCGAAACCGCTTATGCCCTCGAGTGGATGTGGAACGAGTCCATTCCGGAACTCGTGGACGACCTCTTCGAGCACAACGGCCCCCACGGCGGCCCGAAGGAGACGGCCATGATTCAGCACATCGCCGGGGACCTGGTCCACGACGACCGGCTGGAAGACGCCCGTGACGGCGGACTGACCACCTTCGAGCTCGACGAGATGCGCGTTCACGGCGCGACGACGTTCTACGATGCTATCGACAACACCGACAACGGCGTGCTGGGCGACCAGACCGACGCCACCGCCGAGAAGGGCGAGCAACTGTTTGAGGCCGCAAGCGACCAGCTCGTACAGCTGTGTGACTGGCTCGCAGCGCGCGACTGGGAGACGCTCAAACCGAAGCCACACGTTTGAGAACCATTTTGTGGCTTCCGTGATGGTGACAGAGTGATTTAGAACAGTAAGAAAGCCCCACCCCGTAGCTTGACCGGTCAGTCTACGCGGGTGGGGCTGAAAGGGGCCGCAGTCAGGACGAAGGCGGACGCAGCAAGCACCACAGGGAACGAAGTGACTGAGGAGCGCAGCAAGGCCCCCGAGTCATGACTGCGGGGGCTTTTTTACTGTTCTCATCGGTTTCACTGACGAAGCCACAGATCCAACTCGAATTCCTAGACAGCTTCCACACGCTCGAACAGCACAGCACCGATACTCACCATCGCCACAGCAGCCACAATCAGCGCCCCGATGTCGAGCGCGAGCGGGTACGAGGAGGTCCCGATAAGCACCGCCCGGAGCGCGTCGACGCCGTAGGTGAGCGGATTCAGGAAGGCCAGGTACTGCACGACCGTCGGGAGACTGTCCAGCGGATAGAGCGCCCCCGAGAGGAAAAAGAGCGGCAGAATAAAAAACTGGATCAAAATCCCGAAGCCCTGTGTGTCCTTGAACTGCGAGGCCAGCGCGATGCCAAAGCCGACGAAGGTGACGGCGAGCAAGAGGAGAACGCCGGCCGCGAGCGGAATCGAGAGCGGGCCGGTGACACGGAAGCCAAAACCAAGCGAGAGCACGAGGACGAGCGAACTCTGGATGAGCGCCGTCGTCGACCCGCCCGCGACCCGCCCGAGGACGAGCGAGGTTCGACTCACCGGGGAGACGAGAATCTCCTTGAGAAAGCCAACGTCGCGGTCCGCAAGGATTGCGAGGCCGGCGAAGGAGGCGCCAAAGAGCATCGTGAAACCGACGATGCCGGGGACAATATACTGCAGGTAATCGACGCCCTCCGGGATGCCGGGAATCGTCGCGCCGCGGAAGCCGGTGCCGAGGAAAATCATAAACAGCAGCGGCGTCAGCAGGGCGCCGACGACCTGGGAGGGCGCACGCACGAACCGCAACACGTCGCGCCACCAGAGCGCGTAGATGCCCTGCGGGTCGATGCGGCTCATTCCTGGCCCCCGTCGGCGCTGACCGCCTGTGCGGTTCCGGCGGCTGCCTCCCCGCCCGCAGCGATTTCGCGGCCGGTCAGCGAGAGGAAGACGGTCTCAAGGGTAGGGGTCTGCCGGTCGATGGTCGTAACCGTGACACCGGCACGGTCGGCCACCCGGACGATGTCGGGCAGGCGACTCGCCCCCTCAGTGGGGGTCACCGTCACGCCGGCCGTGGTTCGCTCGACGGCCTCGACCCAGTCGCTGTCGCCCAGTGTGTCGACCAGCGGCGTCGGGTCGTCGGTCGTCTCGATGCTGATGACCTCGCCGCCGAGGCGTGCCTTCAGGTTCGCCGGGGTGTCACGGGCGACGATACGGCCGTCGTCGACGATGGCCACGCGGTCACAGAGGGCGTCGGCTTCCTCCATGTAGTGGGTCGTCAGGACGACGGTCACGCCGGTGTCGTTCATCGCGCGGATGTACTCCCAGGTGTCCCGGCGGGTGCCTGCGTCGAGGCCGAGCGTCGGCTCATCCAGGAAGAGCACCGCGGGCTCGTGGAGCAGGCCGCGGGCGATTTCGAGGCGGCGTTTCATTCCGCCGGAGTAGCCATCGACCCGGCGGTTGCGGTCGGCGTCTAAGTCCACGAGGTCGAGCACTTCGTCGATGCGCTCGCGGCGCTCTGTGGCACCGAGGCCATAGAGGCGGGCGTGGAAAGTCAGATTCTCCTCGCCGGTGAGGTCGTCGTCCAGCGCGGTCTCCTGGAAGACGATGCCGATGCTGTCCCGGACTGCGCCCATCTCCGTGCGGATGTCGTGGCCGTTGACACTGGCATCGCCGGCGGTGGGGCGCAACAGCGTACAGCACATGTTGATGAGCGTCGACTTGCCAGCGCCGTTGGGCCCGAGCAGGCCGAACAGTTCCCCCTCGGGAACGGCAAGCGAAATGTCGTCGACGGCGACGGTCTCGCCGAACTCCCGGCGCAGGCCGTCGACACGAATAGCGTCCATGGCAGCGATTAGGGAGCCAGCCACATCATGGTGGCGTCGGGCGGACGGTCAGGCCGACACCGCGGCCAGTTTCCCGAAGTCGTACTCTACGCCGGTCAGCTCCTCGCTGACTGTCCAGAGTTGCTCGGCGTCGGCCTCGTCGTGTGAGGCGTCGTTGGACTCCTGGCGTTCGGGCGGGCCGCGCATATCCATCAGTCCACCGGGGCCGTAGTACGCCCCACTCGCCACGTCGGGGGCCGTCGCGGCGTACAGCAGGGGGAGCGCGCCCTGTTCGGCGGACTGGCCAAAGATGGTGTTGGCGACTTTCATCATGCCGTAGCGAAGCGTCGACCCCATCTCCTCGGGCCCGCGAAACTGGAGGTTGGTGTCGGCGTAGCCGGGGTGACAGGCCACGCTCTTGGTGTCCGTAATCTCAGCCTCGTCCAGGCGGCGCTGGAGCTCGTAGGCAAAGAGGAGATTCGCGAGTTTGCTCTGGCCGTAGGCCTCCCACTTCCCGTACGATTGCTCGCGGTGGAGGTCCTCGAAATTCACGTCACCGGCGGTGTGGGCGCCGCTGGAGTGGCTGACGATGCGGGTTTCGCCGTCGGTCCCGACGAGCACATCCAGCAGATGGCCGGTCAGCGCGAAGTGGCCGAGATGATTGACCCCGAGTTGCATCTCGAAGCCGTCCTCGGTCTCCTGGCGCGGAATCGCCATCACGCCGGCGTTGTTACAGAGGATGTGCAGGTTGTCGTAGTCCTCGCGGACGCCATCGGCGAAGGCAGCCACCGAGTCCAGGGAGGCAAGGTCACACTGCCGGACGTTGAGCCGTGCCCCGGTTCGCTCGGTGATGTCGTCGCGGATGTCGTGGGCGGCTTCCTCGCCGCGTTCGATGCTCCGGCAGGCCATCACGACCGTCGCGCCTTTCCGAGCAAAGGCCTTGGTCGCCTCGAACCCGAGGCCGCTGTTTGCACCCGTCACTACCACCGTCTTCTCCGAGCAATCCGGCATCTGTCCGGCTGTCCACGTATCCGTCATAGTAGGTTTTACGCGCCCACCCCTAAGAAGTGCAGTGCCTGATTCGTTGGGGTGATGCGGGCCCGCTCAGGGGTCGAACCGCCACTCGTCATCGGCCGTCGCTTCCGTGCGGGACTCGCCATCGCGGTAGTGGACGACGAGTGCGCCGATACCCGCCGCGGCGACGAACTCGATTGCCGCCATGACGGCGATGTACTCGATAAACGAGAGCCCCGCCGCTGTGCGGAGTGTCGACGGGATGAAAAACGGGACAGTCGCCACCACAGCAAGCAGCAGCGCTGCGAGCCAGGCATACCACGGAAAGTACTCGGACAGCGGGGCCATCAAACTACGATTGGGCCGGGACGCACTTGTCACCAACCCCTAATCCTTTGTGGGGTGTGCTCACGCGTGCGAGACGATGCTGGTGCGCTGGGTCACGGGGTCGAGATACACGGTCAGTGACTCCTCGTTGGCCGCGGCGTCGATTACCCAGACGCTGAGCTGGCGCTCCGCCTCGGTACTCTCGGCGTCGTAGCCCGCATCGGCGAGTGCCTGCCGTGTGAGGTCCGTGGCGTGCTCGGGCGAGTCGACGGTCACGTCGGTGTCGGCACCGCCCCACATCGACCCGCGTGTCTGGTCGAACATGTGGCTCATCCCCTCGAACGGGTCGTATCCGAACGCTGTGATACACCGCATGAGGTATTAAATATAGATGGACGTGTGATATCACAGCGCCGCCCGCCGGTAGTTTTCCCCACGTGGGTACGGGACACGGCAGGCGCGTCCCGCACACACCCGCACAGGGCTTAGGGGGGTATGTCACGAACGGGTGGATGTGACCGACGACGCCGACACCGACCGACCGGTCGCGCTCGCCGACGAGGACGGCCTTGAGGACCTTCTCGCGAGCAACGAGTACGTCCTGCTGGAACTGTACACCGAGGGCTGTTCCATCTGTGCAAGTATGGGACCGGTTCTGACGAACGTCGCCCGGGCGACCGAGGCCGTCGTCGCGACGGTCAACCCCCGGAATGACCCACCGCTCGTCGAGCGGTTTGCGGTTCGGAGCGTTCCAAAGTTCGTCCTCTTTGTCGACGGCGAGGTGGTGGCCGAACGTGCCGAGGGGTTCGTGCCCAACGACGACTTGGTCGCATGGGTCGAGGCGCACGCGGCCTGACGGTCACCCGCGGTGTGTGATGACGTGGGCATCGTCGGGGTCAAAGCCCACTGTGACGGTGCCCGCCAGTGGCGTCCGCGTCCGGAGCGTGAGTTCACGACCTGCCCAGGACAGCGCGACGCGCGTCGTCTCGCCGAGAAACTCCGCGCTCTCGACGGTCCCGGTGAGCCGACTGGTTCCCGTATCGACTGCCAGTGCCTCCGGGCGAACACAGACGGTCAGCCGGTCGCCGACCGCAACCGACTCCCAGGCCGCGACGCCGACCGTCAGCGACCCGTCGCCGACAGCGACCGTGGCGGTCCCCTCTGCGACTGCCTGTACCTCACCATCGAAGACGTTGTTTGCCCCGACGAACTCCGCGACGAAGCGCGTCTCGGGTCGGTGGTACACGTCCCGCGGCGTGGCGACCTGCTCCGCGTGGCCGTCGTTCATCACTGCCACGCGGTCCGAAACCGCCAGCGCCTCTTCCTGGTCGTGGGTGACGTAGACGGTCGTAATGTCGAGTTCCTGTTGAATCTCGCGGACCTGGACGCGGAGTTGCTCCCGGAGTTTCGCGTCCAGCGCGCTCATGGGTTCGTCAAGCAGGAGAGCGTCGGGGCCGGGTGCGAGTGCCCGTGCCATCGCAACGCGCTGGCGCTGGCCACCGGAGAGACTGTTCGGGTCGCGGTCCTGCGTGCCGGGCAAACCTACCAGCGAGAGCAGGTCTGCGACGCGTTCCTCGTCGCTCACGCCGCCGGGTGGGTCCGCGAAGTTGAGGCCGTAGGCGACGTTCTCGCCGACAGTCATGTGTGAAAAGAGCGCGTAGTTCTGGAAGACAACGCCCACGTCCCGGTCCTCCGGGGGGACGCCAGCAACGTCCTCGCCGGCAAAGCGGACGGTGCCGCCGGTGGGTGCTTCGAACCCAGCAATCAGCCGCAGTGTCGTGGTCTTGCCACACCCTGAGGGGCCGACGAGCGTGAAAAACTCACCCGCCTCAATGGCCAGCGAGAGGTCGTCGACGGCTGCCGTCTCGCCGTAGCGTCGGGTCACGCCGTCGAGTTCGAGTGCGGGTTCAGAGGCCAACGCGGTCACCCCCGAGTCTGTCGATGAGCAGGAAACTGACGCTCGTGACGACGAGCAGGACGACGCCCATCGCCGTCGCGGGGCCGAGCCGTCGGCCGATGAACCGTTCGATTGCGATTGGCATGGTGTACTGGCCGGTACCCGACGCGAGGACGGCTGTCGCGGTAAACTCACCGACCGAGAGCGCGAAAGTAAACGCCGCGCCCGCGAGGACGGCGGGCCACACCAGCGGCAGTTCCACGTCAAGCAGTGCGCGCGCCCGGGGCGCGCCCAGTGCCCGCGCGGACTCGACCAACTGGCGGTCCAGCGCCTCCAGTTCGGGCGCGACCACCCGCACGACGAAGGGGTAGCCAGCGATGGCGTGGGCGGCGACGATGGCCAGCGCCCCGCCGATAGCGATGCGCCACCCGCCGAGTTCGATACCGAAGACCAGCCCCCGGAGCAGTCCCAGGCCGACGACGATACCGGAGACGGCAAGCGGTGCCATCGCGGCCGTATCCACCAGTTTTCGCCCCCGATACTCGCGGGTGGTCAGCACCGCGACGACGACACCCATCGGGAGCGCCACCGCAAGCGCCGCCGCGCCGAAGACCAGCGAGTTCCTGACCGCGGTGCCGGGTCGGACCTGAAACGCCGCGCCCGTCGTCTGGCGTTCAATCAGGAACTGGTAGTGGGCCAGCGTGAGACCCGCTGGCCCCGAGAGGCTGGCATACACCATGCTCACGATGGGAGCGACAAAGAGGACGACGGCAACAACAGCGTAGAGCGCCAGCCCGATTCGCGGCAGGAGTTCCCGGAGCGAACGCGAGGGCGGCTGGAGCGGTCTGCGCTCCTGCGGGCGCGCGCCGCCGGATTCGACGGCGGTGGCCGTCTCATAGCGGAGATAGCCGTAGAGGAGCACCAGCGAGATTCCCAACTCGACGAGCGCCAGCGCCGCGCCCTCGGCGTAGTTCAAATCCCGGATGAGCCGGTAGACGAACACCTCCACCGTTGCCAGTTCGAACCCGCCCAGCGCGAGGACGATAGGGAACGTGCCGAAGGTGAAGACGAAGGTCAGCGCTGCGCCCATAACCACCGACGGAGCGACCTGCGGCCAGACGATGTCACGGGACGCCCGCAGCGGATTCGCACCGAGACTCCGGGCAGTCTCGACGGCGCTGGCGTCGACGGACTCCCAGGCTGCGGTCGTAAGCCGGGCGACCAGCGGCGCGTTGTAGAAGGCATGGGCGACGACGATGGCACCCAGCGAGGGCAACAAATCGAGCGGTCCAAGCCCGACGAGGCCGAGTGCGGCGTTTACCGTTCCGTTCGCGCCGAAGGTGGCGTAGAAGCCGACCGCGACCATAATCGAGGGGAGGACGAAAGGCAGAATCGTCAGCGACCGCACCGTCTGCCGGCCGGGAAACTCGTAGCGGGCGAGCAGATACGCCAGCGGCACCCCGAGGACGACGCTGAGGAGCGTCGACAGCGCAGCCTGATATGCGGTGAAGCCGACGACGCCGAGTCGGCGGTCCCCCGAGAGCATGGCGTCGGCTACCGCCAGCGGCGACTCACCGGCGAACAGCCGCGCCAGTTCCCCGAAGTAGAAGGGGTCGGTCAGAATCCCCTGGAAGACCCGCAGGGTGGCCCGACCCTCAACAAGGACAGCGTCGACGAACACCGTCGCCACCGGATAGTAGAACAGCACGACCAGGACGGCAACAGAAGCCACCGCAAGCGCCGGGAGCGACCGCCGTTCGACGGTCTCCCGGAACTGTCGTCGGGCTCGCCCGCTCGCGCTGTCGCCGTCGCTCACGGTGTCAGTTGCTGGCGAACTGTCGTTCCCAGTCTTCGATCCAGCCACTGACTGTGCCCTGCAGTTCCTCGTACGTGAACGTTACCGGTTCAGGTGGCTCCTTTGCCAGGTCGGCGTAGTCGTCGGGCACTTTGGCGGTTTCCGTGGCCGGGAACTGGACGTTCTGCACCGCGATTTCACCCTGCACCTCGGGCCGGAGGACGAACGACATGAACTCGCGGGCGGCCTCGGTGTTGGAACTCCCCGCGAAGATGGCCATCCCCTCGGGATTGGCATAGCCCTGGTCGTTCAGGAACCGGACCTGGTGTTTCTCGAGGTTGGCGCCGGACTCGTCGGCAAAGACCTGGTCGGTTGAGTAGGAGACGACCATCGGTGCCTCGCCGTTGCTCCAGGCGCCGTAGGCGTCCGACCACGACCCCAGCACCTGGACGCCGTTGGCCTGCAGGTCCGCCCAGTAATCCAGGTAGCCATCCGCGCCGTACTGCTTGATGGTGTGCAGGAGAAAGGCCTTCCCCGTCGCCGAACTGCCGGGATTTTGCGCGATGAGGTCACCTGCCACCTTCCCGTCGGTCAACCCGTCGAACGTCTCGGGGGCGGTCATCTCGGTGCCGTCGTAGACGAGGCTGATGTAGCCGGTGTCGTAGGGGACCGCGCGGTCTTTCGGGTCGAACTGCAGGCTGGATTTCACGTCGGAGCGGCCGTCGACATCGCCGGCCTCGGCGAACAGCGACCCGTCGAGTTCCCTGTCGACCCGCACGAGGTCGTCGGTGTTGAGGCCGAGATACACGTCGGCTTCGACATCGACGCCGGCCTGTTTGCGCTGGACGTAGTGGTTCAGTTCGTTGCTCGGCGTCTGCCACACAAGGTCCCTGTCGAACTCGGACTCGAACTCGGATTTGAGCCACGCCCCCGGTGACGAGGACGGCGAGTCGATGAAGGCGCTGTAGGTGGCGACGACCAGCGTATCGCTGTCGGCACTCGCGGTCCCACCCGGTGCGAGACACCCCGCGACTGCTGTGGTTGCCGCTCCGCCCGCCGCGATCAGGAAGTTCCGTCGGTCCATTACTCAGTGGTCACACCCGGTGGTATTTAAGTAGACGGTTCCAGTCCCGGCGGGCACGCCGTGGCGCTTCTCCCGGATGATGGTATCCTGCCGGTGGGTGAGGTGGCCGGGTGATTCAGTGCCGCGAGAAGTTCTTGGCCGGGAAGCCCTCGTCGTCACTGACTTCGACGACGCGAACCGTTTCGAGTCGCCGGAGCCGCCCGGCGGTGCCGTCCCTGTTTGCGCCCAGTTCGACCGCCCGGTCGAGGACTCGCTCCCGTGTCGGGACCGACTCTCCGAGGCCGTTGGTGTCGGTCTCCATCTCCTCGGCCACGATGGTTTTCAGGACCGCGCCGTGGTCGCGCTCGGCCGGCGTCTCGCGCTCGCCGGTCCACCCGATGCTCAGCGAGCCGTCATCGCTGACGTGTTCGACGACGAACCCGTCGGGCAGGCCCTCGGTGACTGCCGCCACGGTGCCGCCCGGTCGAGACGTGCCTCGAACCGGTACTGGTGGCCGGCCTTTGACTGTTCGACCGCTTCGACGTTGGCACCCGTCTCGGTGATTGCCTCGGCCACGACATCCGCCAGCCGTGTTTCGACTGTTCGTGCGACG
Source organism: uncultured Halobacteriales archaeon (assembly GCA_964581735.1). Classification (GTDB taxonomy): domain Archaea; phylum Halobacteriota; class Halobacteria; order Halobacteriales; family Haloarculaceae; genus Salinibaculum. The sequence goes on from CAZOQK010000056.1 coordinate 11,328, forward strand.
GCGTCGCGCTCGCGTGCCGTCTCCCGCACCTCCTCGGCCAGCGCGTCGTAGTGGTGCATCTCCTCGTGGAGTGACTCCTCGCCCGTATTCCGTCAGGGGGTGCCGGGGAGTTACGGGTTGTGGCGCTGGCGCGGTGGCAGTCGAGCCCGTGAGCCAACGCAGCGGCGGCGACCCGGGACTCGACGACGCCGCCGGGACTGTCGATGTCCTCAGCACACTCGCAGGGCGGATTTGAACCACGGTCACTCCGCTTCGCTCCGTTCCCTGGCTCAAATCCGCCCCTTCCCACTGCGCGTTTTCGCTCCGCTCAGCGGTGCTTCGCTCCGCGAAAATGCTCATGGGTCGGGGCGGATTTGAACCGCCGACTTCCTCCGTGTGAAGGAGGTATCATA
>CAZOQK010000057.1:0-11604 GCA_964581735.1 uncultured Halobacteriales archaeon
GCCTCGAACTGTAGCCAGACGAGTGTCCCAGTGGTGTCCTGGGTAAGCACTTGGTCGATCTCGATGCCGATCTCTTCGCCGGGCGTCAGCTCGCCTTCGACGAGGTGGTCATCGAGAATCTTTTCGGTAAGTGTCTGTCCCATAGCGTTCTAGCGTGGACTATCCGTCGACATAAATCATGTTGTTCGGGCGGCCCTCGCTGGCAAAATTTGGGGTCCCTAGAACCGACCCACCAAGCGAGTCAGTGTCACCCTCTGTCCGAAGACCCCCCGTACGACAGCGCGTTGTGGGCGGGTGAGCGACCCGGCCTGGGGCCCGAATCCGGCACCGTTTTGCCCGCGGCGGGGGAGGGTGCAGTATGTTCAAGAGTGGGCGCTTCGTCGCCAGCCATCTCGGCGACCTGCGGGCGAGTCAGATTCAGCCAAACGGCGTCGACCTCACGCTCGGCGCGGTGTTCGAGCAGGTCGAACCGGGCCGCATCGAGCGCGGCGGCAAGACGGTCGGAGAGCGCAGGGAAATCGAATCGGATCAAAACGTCTGTCAGCTTGAGCCGGGCGGGTACATCGTTCGGTATGGCGAACGGGTCGTCATTCCCGAGGACCACGTCGGCTTTCTCTACCCGCGATCGTCCCTGCTTCGGAACTCCTGTATGCTCGATACCGCGGTGTGGGATGCGGGTTACGAGGGCCGTGGCGAGGGGCTGCTCGAAGTCCACCACCCGGTCGAACTCGAACGGGGCGCACGCATCGCCCAGTTAGTGCTCGCGGACGCGGCCCACGAGGGAACCTACGAGGGATCCTACCAGGGCGAACATGTCGACTGAGCCCACCCAGCCCGGGCAACGCCTACTGGATCTCTGAGGGGTAGCGCCGATCATAAATATCTACAATCGGATCGTACAGTTGCCGATTTGGGTGGAAAGCGCTCCGGGCCGTGCCTCTGACAACCCGTATCCAGTGATTTCCGTCGCCAAGCACCACCCGTACGCGCCACGAACCGCCGCCTCGGGGTCTCTTCCTCGCGCCGAACTGTTATCAGACTCAAGCCACTAGAGCGTGATATGATAGCTGAATTTCAGTTGCGGTCCCCGCTGCTGCGGTCGGCGGTTCGGGAGGCTTCTATCGGAGAGATTCCCGTCGAGGGCTTAGACAGAGCGCGACAGGGGTCGCTCCGGGCGGTCTGCTGGCTCGAAGGCGGCGACACGGAGACGTTCGAAGCGGCACTGGCCGCGGACCGGACCGTCGCCAAGTCGACACGGGTAATCGAGACCGCCCGCGGCAAACAGTACACCGTGCGCTGTGGCGAGCGCTCACCCGAGCGGAAACTGTACACCGCAGCTATCGAGGAGGAGGGGGTCTTCGTCTCGGGGACCCGCAACGCCGACCACTGGTCGGTCCGGCTGCGCTTTCCCGACGACGATGCGGCGGCGGCGTTCCGGGACCGCATCGAACGGACCGACGTAGTCGTCGAGTCGGTCCAGCAAGCCGCCGAGTCGCGCGCGCCGGACTACGGCGTCAGCGACCCACAGCTTGAGATACTCCAGCTCGCGACCAAGCGTGGCTACTTCGACGTGCCGCGGCGGGCCTCGCTGGCCGACCTTGCGGCGGAACTGGATGTCTCCAGCCAGGCGGCCTCCGAGCGGCTCCGCCGCGGGCTGGACTCGCTGGTCGACCGGACCCTCTCACCGTCCAGTTGATAGGTCACAGCAGTTCTGACAGATCGCTTCAAATCGAGCGTGGGATTCGGCCACAAGAGCTTTCAACGGTGTTGCTCCCGGCCGCGAGGTTGTTTCAAATCCTGAAACCGGTCGCTGACACTATATATGGGACCGGTGTACGTGTCGATGTATGAGTTCCGAGGACGGAGACGTATACATCATGAGTCCATCGGGGGACGAGGAGTGGGTGAACCCCACACCGGCACGGACGGCCATCGTCGAGGTAGTCACGGACGCGACGGACTTGGACGACGGCGATATCGACGACTTGGATGCCTACGTCGAACTGGAGGACCTGCGCGCGGTGTTGGACGGCGGCGACGGGGAACTGACCTTCGATGTCGAGGGCCACGGCGTGACCGTCAGCAGCGACGGGGACATCGACGTGGCCTGATTACTCGTAGTCCGGCCGCTCGGCGTAAGGAAGGGGGTCCCGCGCTCCGGCCGCCCGGAACGCCCGCAGCCGGTATGCACACGCATCACAGGTGCCACACGCCGGTTCCGCCGACCGGTAACAGCTCCACGTCTCGTCGAATGGCACCCCGAGCTTGAGCCCTCGTTCGACGATCTCCGTCTTCGAGAACTCGGCGAACGGCGCCTCGATGCTGATCGTCGTCTCCGGTTTCGTCCCCACGTCGACCACCGACTGGAACGCCTTGAAAAAGGCCGGGCGACAGTCTGGATATCCCGAGAAGTCCTCGCTGTGGGCGCCAATGAACACTGCCGTTGCACCGACGGCTTCGGCATACGAGACCGCCATCGAGAGCAGGTTCGCGTTCCGGAAGGGAACGTACGACGCCGGAATCTCGTCGCTCTCTAAGTCGGCGTCGGCCACCTCACGGTCGTCGGTCAGCGTCGACCCGCCAATGCTCGCGAGGTGGTCCGTCCGGACCCGTTCGAAGGTGGCATCGAGCGCCTCGGCTTGCGCGCGGGCGGACTCGAACTCCTTGTCCTCGGTCTGCTGGCCATAGGAGGTATGCAGGAAGGCCGGGTCGTAGCCGGCTGTCTGTGCGTGGTACGCTGCGGTGGCGCTGTCCATCCCGCCCGATGCAAGCACGACCGCGCGGTCGGCGTCGGCTGTGGTATTTTCTGTCATAGTTACGTTTCGGGAGCGTCGTTCCAGAGGTCGACGTGCAGGCGTGGCGTGTACCGGTAGCCGTACTCCGCCGCGAGGTCGGCCACGACGCGCCGCGTCGACTCGATGTCTTCACGGGTCCGTCCTTCCGGCATCAGCAGGACATCGGTATCGCGAATCGTCGCCGCCGACGCCGCTCGCACGCGGTCGAGGAGGCCCCCGATTTCGGGCATGTCCTCGGGTCCGGTGACGACGAATTTGAGCTGGAACTCGTAGCGTTCGGTCAGCCGCGCCAGCGCGTCCGCGTCGAGGCGGCGCCGGTCATGGCGGTCGGCCCACTCGCCCTCACCCGTCGGGTCGCGCGCTGCCGTGGGCGTCGAACTCGCGAGTTTCGGGCTGATGCTCGCCAGGTCTATCGGGGCGTCGGTGTCGATAGTGCCGTTGGTCTCGACGGTCGTATAGTAGCCCGCCTCCGCGAGGCGTTCCAGCAGGTCGGCCGTCTCGTCGTGGACCAGCGGCTCGCCCCCCGTGACGACGACGTGGTCGGGGTCGTGCGACCCGATATCCGCCAGGATATCCGCGAGCGTGAGCCACGCGTGAGTCGGTTCCCAGGAGGTGTGATAGGAGTCACAGAACCAACACCGGAGGTTACAGCCGCTGGTGCGGACGAACACCGATGGCACGCCCGCCAGTTTCCCCTCGCCCTGCAGGGACGCAAACAGTTCGTTGACCGGGAGCGCGTCGCCATCGGGTCGGGGGTCACTGCCGTCGACGCCGTCCAGCGGGTCGCTACTGACGGGCATCGCTTGCACAGAGTTCGCCCGTCTCCCGGACCGTCACCGCCACGTCGCTGACGGTGTCAGGGAGCCGGTCGCGGAGTTTCGCTTCGAGAACGAGCCCCATCACCTCCGCCGTCGGCGGGTCCTCCAGGACGACGACGCTCCCGCCGTCGCCGCTTCCTTCGAAGGCATCGATAAGCGGGTCGCCCACCTGCAGGAGAAAGCGGTGGTCCCACTCCTCTATTGCGTCGGTCACGTCGCCCTTGTCGATGACCCACCCTCCGTCGGCGAGCTTACCCGTCACCTTGACGGTCACCTCGTAGTTGTGCCCGTGTGGGCGTGAGCATTTTCCGTCGTGGTGAAGCAGGCGGTGGCCCGTCGAGATGCGAATCGGGCGGTCACCGCCGACGACGAGCGTGCGCTGGGCCGTCGTGTCGACCCCAGTATATTCTTCTACGGTTCGCTCAGTCATATCACATTCTTGCCGCGGAGGGGCTTAAATCGTCCGAGGCGGTTCAGACACCCTCGACCAGCCGTTCGAGTTGCTCCGGCGGGACCGCGCCGCGGGCGGCGTAGCCGTCGTAGGCGAAGGTCGGAACACCGGTGACGCCTTCGCGGCGCGCCCGGTCGAAGAGATCGTGGAGGTCCGCACGCAGGCGCTCGTCACCGAGTGCCGCCTCGACCACGTCCGCGTCGAGCCCGCAGTCGGTCACGATGTCCCGGAGAACGTCGGGGTCGCCGATGTCGCGGCCCTCCTGCCAGAGCGCGTCGAACAGCGCCCCGTCGACGGCCAGCCACGCCTCGTAGTCGCGTGTCTCCTGGAGGTGATACGAGACGAGCTGAGCGTGCAACGAGTCGATGTCCGTCGCGATGTCGAGGTCCATCTCAACGTCGTACTGCTCCTGGAGGCGGCGGACGTTCTCCTTTGCCTGTTCGTAGTATTCCTCGTCTTTGCCGTCGTCGACGGAGTGGTCGATGCTGCCGTCGGGGGTGCGCTGGCCCGCCCGCAGGTCGAAGGGGTGCCACTCGATGTCGAGTGGGTCCTCGCGGTCGTCCTGATACCGCCGGAGCGACTCACGCCCGAGATAACAGAACGGACAGACGTAATCCGAGTAAACAGTGACATGCTCGGCGGCATCGGATTCGCTCATAGGCAATGTACAACCCCGGGGTGTGTTAAGCCTGCGGCGTCGGTCCCGCCGGGCCCGCACCGCCGCGGTGGATTGATGCTCATCGCGCCCTCAGGTTTCGGTGTGACTGCTGGACATGCGCCGGGGTTTCACTCGCTGGCGTCGGAGGTTTGTGACCGTGAACTCGCCGTCGAAGGCACGATTCCCGAGTGGCTCTCGGGGACGCTCATCCGGAACGGGCCGGGACTGTTCGAGAGCGGCGGCGAGCGTGTCAATCACTGGTTCGACGGGCTGGCGATGCTTCGCCGGTACAGTTTCGCGGACGGCACAGTGCGCTATACGAACCGCTTTCTCCGGTCGGAGGCGTACGCGGACGCACAGCAGGGCGCCCTCTCCGGACAGTTCGGCACCGACGCCAGCGGGTGGCGACGCGCCGTCGCCTGGCTCCGGTCGCTCGGGCCGCCGACGCCCACTGACAACACGAACGTCCACGTCGCGCGCATCGACGGCGAGCACGTCGCGCTGACCGAAGCCCCGCGGCGGCTGGCCTTTGACCCCGACACGCTTGAGACCCGCGGGGAGTTTCACTTCGAGGACGACCAGCCCGAACACATCACGGCGGCCCACCTCGTCCGTGACCCCCACGACGGGGAGTGGGTCGGCTTCGCCACCGAGTTCGGGCTCTCACCGGAGTATCACGTCTATCGGGTGCCCGATGGGAGCCGAACCCGCGAGCGCATCGGAAGCATCGACGCCCGCGGCCCGGCGTACATCCACGACTGTAGCGTCACCGACGACCACGTCGTCCTGGTCGAACCGCCGCTGGTGTTGGCCATCTGGCGGGCGCTGCTCCCCTGGAACGAGGGCGTGACCGACCTGCTGGACTGGCAGCCCGAGCGCGGGACCCGCGTCCTCGTCGTCGACCGCGAGACCGGCGAGGTAGTGGCCGACCCCACCTTCGACGGGGCCTTCACCTTCCATCACATCAACGCCTACACCGACGGCGGCGAGGTGGTACTCGACCTCGTGGAGTTCCCGGACGCGAGCATCGTCTCCGGGATGGGACTCTCCGAGTTGGACGGTGAGGGGTTCCCGGCGGTGCCCGACGCCGCGCTCGTGCGCTACCGGGTCGGCGCCGATGGGACTGTCGGGAAGACGCGGCTGTACGACGGCGGGATGGAACTGCCACGCGTGGCGCGGTCGGTCGTCGGGCGCCGCCACCGATACGCGTACGGGCAGGCGACCGACCGGGCGGGCGCGAACGGACTGGTCAAAGTGGACTGCGAGCGACAGACAGCCACGGAGTGGTGGGAGCGGGGCGTCTACGTTGAGGAGCCGATGCCGGTCAAAGGCCCTGACGCCGACGCGGAAGACGACGGGGTGGTGCTGGCGACGGCGCTTGACACGAAAATCGACCGAACGGTACTGCTGGTGTTCGATGCGGCGACACTGGAGCTACTCGCGCGGGCGACGCTCCCGCACGCGGAGCCGTTTGGCTTCCACGGTCGGTACTACAGCAACGAGTGACACAGAAGGCGTACGAAGGAGTCCCGGGTGGGACAAGCGAACTGAGGACGTCGGGCACAGGCTGGAATCGTGTGGCGACAGGCCACGCACTACTCCATATCCGTGCACTCACCTCCGAGCGGAGTACGATTGCGCGTGCGTCGTACGTATTCGGTGTGCGGTTCGACGTATGTTGTCTTCTCTTTCACAGATACAACTATTCATCCGGGGGATATTAAACATTCTGGTCAGAATCACACTTACCGAAGGATTATCGCTACATATCAGCACCGTATTTCACTGAAGAGGTCGATATTGGCGGTATTTTCTCACATTAGTCGACGTGTATTCAGTGAAGGCTTGGCGAGAGTCGGTCGTGCGTGTCGACAGTCGCGGCGGTCAGCGCAGCCGTGTGGCGAAATAGCCGCCGAGAGCGCCGAGACCGCCGTTGATCGCCGTAGCGAGGATGCCGCTGCCGAGGACGAGGATGGCCAGCAGGAGGCCGCCGCCGAGTTCCCCGATTGCGCTGGCCCCTGCGATGAAGCCGGCGCCGAGAGAGGCAAGCAGCGGGGTTGTCAGTCCTGTGCCGAGCAGTCCCGACGCGGCACCGATGCGGGTGTTGGCGGTATCGTCGTGGAGGTATGCCGCAACCCCGCCACCGAGGGCGGCCGAACCGGGAATAACCGAGAGCAGCGCCGTCACGGCCGCGCCGTAGACGGTACACGCCCAGAACGTTGCGGTCGTACCGCTGTCGCGGGCGACCCGGGCCCGGGTCTGCCGGCGTTTGGAGACGAACACCGCAGCGGCGCCGACTGCCACGAGGCCGGTGAGAACAAGGCCAACCCCCAGCCAGTCCACGAACGGCTCCGCCGCGGTGATGAACTCTGTACGTGTTATCCCCTGCAGTTCCGTTGTCTCTGCGTCAACTGCCTCCACGAGTACCGCCCGGTCAACCTGGGTGTAGAGCCCGATTCCGACGGCCGTCATTGCCGCGCCGACGATACCAGCCAGGATGCCGAGCAGCCAGTCAATGGCCATTGGCACCGGGTCGTACGTCGCTGCCGGTCCATCCGTCCCTGACTGGTCGGTTTCACGTGTGGGTTCGAAGTCACTCATACACGACAGTCAGGCCAGTAACGACTTATGTGTGGAGGGGCCACCTCCGGCTCTGAAATGTTGCAGAACATTTATGTACAATTATTAAGAGACCGTGACCGGTGGCTCACTGTCGGTCAGCTCGTCCCCAAGCACTGTTTGTGACCCGTCTTTTGATGTACGGATATCATACTCATCTTCCGTGCTGCTATACGATGGGTATGCACGTGTTAGTACCTGCATTCGTCGGTATCCCGGGCGGCCCGGAACTACTCATCATCCTCGCCATCGCAATCCTGCTCTTTGGCGCGAACAAACTCCCCGACCTCGCCCGCTCGTCGGGCCAGGCGATGGGCGAGTTTAAAAAGGGACGGCAGGAACTCGAAACCGAAATCCGCGAGGCTGCGGCCGGTGAGGCCGACGGCGAGGAACAGTCAGAAGAAACGGCGTAGAGCGCGGACTTTCTGTTGTAGTGTCGGGCACTCACAGCGTGACATGGACCGTCAGTCCTCGCCAGCCACGACACTGTCAGCCGACGGCACCGCCACGTCCGGCGGCAGTTCCATCGAGCCGAGCAGTAGACGCCGGTCACGGACGGTATGATAGGCCGCCGTCACTACCAGGACAGCACACACACAGAGTGCGTACGCGAAGCCCCCGAACGCGTCGAACGGCGCGACACCGAGCATCGCGACGGTCACGAGTGCGCTCAGCACCGCCCCGAGTGCGAGATAGAACTGACTCCAGGGCAGGTCGCGCCTCGGAACCACGTCGAGGTAGACATCGAACTCCTCCGTGTGGCCGGTCAGCGAGACGACGCCGCGGTTGCGGTCGTACTCGATGACCTCGAGCGAGTCCATCTTTGGCAGATGGGTCTGGTGCAGTGCCGTATACAGCCGCTTGCGTTCTTTCGGCGTCACTGCCGCACGCTCCTTTCCCTGCTCCCAGGCGGCGAGCTGTTCGGACAGCTCACGGATCGGGACCGGACCACCGTGGTGGCGCAAATAGTGCAGGGTGTGGCGGCGGCGGCGACTGCCGAGCGTTTTGAACACCGTGTCGGTCGATAGCTGTGGCTCCGCTGTCTCGTCGACGGAGACACCGGCTTGTGTCTCCTCAGATGCGATCATTGTTTAGCTCCCCTGAATGAACCGTCACAGCCCTAAATCATAAAGCTGCTTATAGTTTTACTCTACGTATGAATATAGCGGACAGCATACGAGACCTGCTCGCGGTATTTTGAATAGCTATCCCCGACATTCCGGAGGCTTGAAACGCCGATTCATCGTAGTAAGTAGGCTCACCGGAGCGGGTTTGCAAGCGACACGAACGGTTTTGCAGATGTAGTCTGTCGCACAATGGTCGCTTAATCGCGCCGACGAGTGACTGTGGCGTGGAGGCTGCCCAGCAGCGAGCGAACGGAGCCGGAGAGCTGGTAAGCAGTCGAAAGTGCAAAAAGACCAAGGGAGGCGCTGGCAAAGAGGAGTGGGTCGACCGCCCCGAACACCGGCATCCCGGCCAGCGAGGCAACGACGGCGAACAGCCCACCGATACCGAGCGCGCGGTAGTACTCACCCCACGTGACGCCCGCGGGTGTGAGTGTGTCCATGTACCGCGCGAGCGACCGGCTCCCAGTGCTCGACCGGACGAGCTTCCGGTCGGCGTCGTACTCGACGAGGCCGTATGTCGCCAGTTTCGGGAGGTGTGTCTGGTGCAGTGTGTTGTACACACTCTCACGGAGAAGCCGCGGGGCGGGTGTAGTGTTCGCTTCGGTGCTCGCGATCTGCTCCGAGAGCTCACGCAGTGTCATCTCGTCTGCGACATCCCACAGCACGCTCAGTGTCTCGCGGCGACGGTCGTTGCTGAGAAGATAGTACACGTCGGCCTCCGGAATCGAGAGTTTCTGGAACATGTAGACCCCTGTCGGACCACACTGACGCGTCCGCGGTCAATACGTATAGGGAGCGTACAGCCGGTGGCCCGGCCGGTACGGCCACTGGACCCGACCGGTATCGCCGCCGTACAACCCCCGGTCGTGGCGGTACGAGGAGCGTACACACCTCCGGAGTCACGGTACGAAAGCCGTACAAACACGGTATAGAGGCCCTAAAAACACCGAACGTCTGCATAAGTAAGACCCCCCGAAGCCACGGAACGTACAACCCGAACGGCCCGACCCAGTGGGCGGCCTGACGGGGGGAAATTCAACAATGACCGACAACGACCCGACACTGTACAACCTTTCGCGCCGCAAAATGCTCGCCGGACTCGGAGCCATCGGCCTCGCATCCGCGGGCGCCGGACTCGGTACCAGCGCGTACTTCAGCGATACCGAGGCATTCGAGAACAACAGCCTGACCGCCGGGACGCTCGATATGAGCGTCACCGCGGACGTGGTGGCCGCCAACCAGTACTGGGTGGACCAGGGCGGACTCGACGTTTCCGCTGTCGCCGACAGCGAGGACGCCGTCATGGGCCTGACCATCGACGACATCAAGCCCGGTGACTGGGGCATCATCTGCTTCGATGTCGATGTCCTCGACAACCCCGGCTACGTGCAGGTGTGCACGGAGAACTTCGCCGAGGATGGCGGCGACAACCCCGAACCTGAACAGGAAGCCGAGGGCGACGCCGACAACGACGCCGACCTGGGCGAGTTCCTCCTGACCACCGTCTGGCAGGACTACGCTGGCCCCACCGATGGCAGCCCTGGTGGCATGAAATCCGACCTCAACGTCCTCGACCCCGTGTTCAACAACAACGGGAACAGCCTCTCGGTGGACTACGGCGAGCCCGACCTCGACGGCGTCGTCGGTGCTGACCAGCACCACACCACTGCACGGGAAGCGAACGACATCCTCGATGGAGCAAACGGCGGCTACATCGTCAAAGACGAAAACGGCGACAGCGTCCCCATCGGCGGCGTGGACGGCGACAGCTATGAGTTCTGCCTCCTCCTCGAGTTGCCCTCCGAAGTCGGCAACGTCGTGCAGGGTGACAGCGTCTCCTTTGACCTCGTGTTCAAGACCGAACAGGTCCGGAACAACGAGACGCCCTTCGCGAACGAGGAGCCAGAGAGCCCAACCCCAACCCCGACCCCAACGGAGTAATCGAGACACATGGCATCCGACAAACCACAACTACATGACCTCAGCCGGCGGAAAGTGCTGGCCGGGCTCGGCGCCGTCGGCGCCACGTCGGTTGGCGCTGGGCTCGGCACCTCGGCGTACTTCAGTGACACTGAACTGTTCGGGAACAACCTCCTCCAGGCCGGGACGCTCGACCTCAAGCTCGACTACAAAGCGACGTACTCGGGCGGTGCAGGTCGACTCACACAGATTCAGCAGAACTACCCCGACGCCGAGGACCTCGGCGACGGCGTCTACCTACTCGGACAGGCCCCGTCGCCTGCGGACATGCAGGCCTGGGAAGACCTCGTCCAAGGCGAGGAGTTCGACTTCTGCTCGCCGGAAGCCGACCAGCACCTCATCAACGGCGACGAGATGCCGGTGTTCACACTCGACGACGTGAAACCCGGTGACACCGGCGAAGTGACCATCAGCTTCCACATCTGTGACAACCCCGGCTACCTGCAACTGTCGGGCACCCTCGGCGAGAACGCCGAAAACGGGCAGACCGACCCCGAAATCGCCGCCGAGGGCGTCGACCAGGACGGAATCGGCGAACTCGCCGACGAGATTCAGGTCTGCGTCTGGTATGACGAAGACTGTGACAACGTCTATGAACCGACCGGCACCGGCCAGCAAAACGAACTGGAAGTCGCGCTCGTCAGCGACACCTCCGGCTCGATGGGCGGGGAAATCGGCGACCTGCAGTTCGCCGCGAAGAACTTCGTCGACAACCTCTCCTCGCCGGACGAGGCGGCCGCGATTTCGTTTGCCTCCTCGGCGTCGCTCGACCAGGAGCTGACGACGAACTACCAGGCCGTCAAAGACGCCATCGACGACTACAGTGCGAGCGGCACGACGAACATGACCGCCGGTATCGGAACCGCGGAGAACGAACTCCTCAACGGTACCATCGCGACGACCGGTGCCTCGAAGGTGATGATCGTCCTCTCGGACGGTGTCCCGAACAGCTCCAGTTCCGCGACCGCCGCGGCCACCGCCGCGAAAGACGCGGGCATCCGTATCTTCACCATCGCGCTTGGGTCCGGCGCCGACGAGGCGTTCCTCGAGAGCATCGCCTCCTCACCCGACGACGCCTTCGTCGCGCCCGACCCGGCCGACCTCGACACCGTCTACGCGGAGATCGCGCAGGTCGTCCTCGCGGGCGAGCAGAAGA
>CAZOQK010000058.1:0-11428 GCA_964581735.1 uncultured Halobacteriales archaeon
CATCGAGTACGCCGCCGACGCTTACGTCCTCGGCGTCACAGACGCCCGCCCGCTCCAAGAGCACGTCGTCGGCGTGTTCCATGCCGTGGAACTCGAGTTCGCCGTCGTGGTCTTGGATGAGCGCCTCGATTTCGTCCTCGCTCATCTCGCGAGCCGTCTCGATGTCGTAGCCGTCGAGATGGGCGATGTCCTCGCGGACCGTCCCGCGGTTGTCCTCGTAGCCGGACTTGAGGCCGACGCCCCACCATATCTCGACTTCCTCGATGTCGACGAATGACTGTGCGGCGAGTGTGGCCGCGCCGGTGAGAAAGCCGGGCGTCGCGCCGGCGCCACAGACGACGGTGATGCCCGCGTCTTCGAGAACCGCTTTGCGCTCGTCGAGCATGCCGATGACGCGGGAGCGTTTGAGCACGTCAACAAGCACGCCCTCGTAGTCGGCCTCGGCGAAGCGCTCGGCCACCCGCGGGATGAAGTCGTGTTTGAGGTTCGGCAGCGCCATCAACACGGCATCGATGTTGTCGCTGGCTTCGATGATATCGTCGATGGGCGTCTCGGTCGGACTGCCCCGTGCGGATGCGACGATACCAGCGTCGTCACCGGCCTGTTTGACGCCATCAGAGGACGCGCCGCCCGTTGCGTTTGCGCCACCGTCGGTGGCAACGTCGTCTTCGGGACCCGAGGCTACGTTCCCTTCCGTAGCGTCGAGCAGCTCCGGCACGTCCAGCCCGTCGTGGTCGATGGACACGCCGTTGCGGTCACACGCCGCGACAGCGGTGACGCCGTCCTTGTGCTGTGCGATGTCAAGTGCTCGCCGCCCGATACCGCCCGTTCCGAGTACCGCGAAGTTCACGTCGTCCATAGTAGTCGAAAGTCCGCTAATCGCCGCCGAGTTCGGCGTTGCTGGTCGCCGACCCGGCCGCTGTTTCCACGTCCGATACCCCATCATCATCGTCTGCGCGTGTCTTGACCGACTCGGTGTCGAACTCGTTGGCGTCCATGTTCGGCTTCATGCCCGCGCGCTCTATCGCCTCGATGTCGTCACCGGGCGACTGGCCCTCCGTCGTGAGATAATCGCCGGTGAGGATGCCGTCGGCACCGGCCTCAAAGGGCAGGTGCTGTTCGTCGGGTTCGAGGTTGACCTCGCGGCCGCCGGTCAGGCGGACGCGGGCCTCGGGGTGTAAGAGTCGGTAGACCGCGATGGTCTGGATGATTTCCTCGGTCGTAATCGGCGGTGAGTCGCCGAACCTCTCGCCCAGCGGCGTTCCAGCCACCGGATTGAGGATGTTCACCGGGAGCGAGGAGACGCCGATGTCCTGGAGCGCAATCGCGGCGTCGACCCGGTCGGTGGGCGATTCGCCCATGCCGAGGATGACGCCCGCACAGAGGTCCATACCGACGCTTTTCGCGACTTCCAGCGTCTCCACCCGGTCCTCGAAAGAGTGTGTCTCGACGATTTCCGGAAAAAAGGCCGGTGAGGTCTCGATGTTGTGATTGTAGTGATTGATGCCCTCGTCGGCTAGAATCTCGGCTTCTTCTTCGGTGAGGATACCGAGGCTGGCGTCGACTTCCACGTCGGTTTCGTCCCGGACCAGTCGGATGGCCCGCAGGACTTCGGCCCACTCCTCGGGCCGCCGGTCCTTCGAGACGCCCTTCTCGGCGACGACGATGCCGAATCGCTGGGCACCGTCGCGCTCGGCCCGCTTGGCTGCTTTCAGTATCTCCTTGGGGTCGAGAAAGCCGTAGGTTTCGATGCCGCTGTCAAAGTGCACGGACTGGGCACAGAAGCCACAGTCTTCGGCACAGTCGCCCGCCTTCGCGTTCACGATGGAGCAGGCGTCGACGGTGTCGTCGCCAAACTGTGAGCGCACGTAATCGGCCGCCGGTGCGAGGTCCTCGACCGGCTGAGCGATGAGCGCCAGCCCGTCGCGCCTGTCCAGTCGCTCGCCGGCGAGCACGCGCTCGACCGCCCCGTCGACCGTTGGGTTGCCCGTCTCGTAAACCACACTTCTCAACTCGGTTGACGGGCTGATAAAGATTGTGGGTAGACAGTTCGATGTCCGTCGAATCACTCGGGGAGTCGGGCCAGTACGAACGGGACGGTGCTCCCAAGCGGGTCCTCGACGCGGCGTTGCCAGACGATGTCGAAGCCTGCAGTTTCGAGTTGCTGGACGGTCACGCGCTGGCCGGGCGTCGAGAAGAACATCTCGCGGCCGGTGTTGAGCCAGTCCGAGCGGACCTGCTCGTACGCTGCGGAGCCGACGGTCATGAGTGCTTTCCCGCCCGGCCGGAGCACGCGAGCGAATTCGTCGTAGACGACGGGATGACGGTCCCGCTCGACGTGGAAGACCGCGTGGTAGGCGGTGACGACGTCAACGCTGTCATCGGCAAGCGGGAGCGAGACCATATCCCCCTGCAGGAGGGCTGCGGCGGGGACGTTCTCGGCGGCCATCCGGACCTGCTTGTGGGCGAAATCAAGGCCAACGGCCGTCGCACCGGCCATGTTGGCCAGGGTTCGCATCCCGTCGCCACAGCCAACGTCAAGAACTGTGGGGTTCGGGCCGAGTGAGTCGATGAGGTCCGCGACCAGTGCCGCGTCCTCGCCGTCAGTCGGGCGGACACGTGCGTAGTCACTGGCTGCGCTCTCCCAGGCATCTTTGACCTGTCTGCGGTCCATATCACAGCCAGGGTCGCCATCGGAAAGGCAGTTTCGCCGGGCTCAGACGCTCAGCACGATGGGAACCGGCGTGAAACAGAGCACCCCGACGAGCAGTGTTAGCACAGCGACAACTTGGCGCTTGCGCCCGACCGAGGATTCGTCAACGGGAGTGGCGTTGCCCGCCCTGCTAAAGAGTAGTGTCAGGATACCCCAGAGCACCCACAGTGTTGCGCCGCGGCCGTCGGCGAAGACGAACAGATATCCGGCGAGGCCGAACAGGGCGACCGGGACGAGCGTCTGGACGAGACTGATATACTCGCCGACCACCGCGCGGGTAACGTGGGCGCCGTCGAGTTGCCCCACTGGAAGCAGATTCAGGAACGTGACGAAGGCGCCGACCCACCCGCCGATGACCACCGGGTTGACGATGAGGCCGTTACCGTAGCGCAGTGGTTCACCCAGGAGTGCGGCGATGCCCTGGACGAGCAGTGGGAATCCCAGTTCGACATCGGCGATGAGCGTACCGGGGCTGACCGCGACGGGCGGGAGCGTAACGCCGATTGCGGTGACGACGACCGTTGCACCGATGCCCGCGAGCGGTCCGGCGACGCCGATGTCGAACAGCGCCTTCCGGCTGGGGATGTTATCGCGCATTCGAATCACGGCACCGAGCGTCCCCAGAACGTTCGGAATCGGGATGAAGTACGGCAGTGAGGCTTCGACGCTGTGGTAGCGACTCAGGGCGTAGTGGCCGAACTCGTGGACCGCGAGCACACCCAACACGGAGACGGCAAAGGGCCAGGCGGCCAGCAACTGGGTCGGGTCGGACAGGGCGTCGAAGCCGTACCAGCGCGCGCCGGCAAAGAGCGTCGTGAGGATGGTCCCACCGAGGAGGAGGACGTTCGTCCACGGGATACCCTCGACGGAGAGTGAGCGTTCGGTTGCGACCAGGACGAACTCACCCGTCTCGCGCTGCAGCGTGACGCGATAGCCACGCTGGCGAAAGAGTGGTGCGAGGCGGCGCACTACCTCCTCGCGCTGGTCCATCGGCTCGCCGTAGTACCGGACGTTCTCTTCGGTCACCTCCACGTCGTAGACGCTGAAGGTGTCGGCGAGCGAGTCCGGGTCGGGAACATCACCTGGCACTGCCGAGGCTGCCATCACTCCCGTGTAGGGTCTGCATCCATTTATGCCTGTTTGCGAACAGAACGCCCGGGAGCGGTGCCGTGCGGTCTCTACCTGCCCCAGTAGTACCGCGGTGCGAGTGTCATGTACGCCACCGCTGCGACCAGGAGTGCGCGGGGGAACACCCGGCCAAACAGTGTCGGTGCGAGAATCGCCCCCGCCTGCACCAGCCCCATCGCCCCGGCATCCCGGGCGCGGAGTTTCGGATACGGAATCGGCGCAACCATCAGCACCGAAAGGACGACGCTGGCGACCAGCAGGACGGCCGGCATTGTCACCCCGGCGAGGTAGCCCGCGGCGAGAATCGACGCACCCAGCGTGTTCTGGATGCCCGGACGGTTCTCGTTCTCACCGACGTATACGGTGTACAGCGCCGTTCGAATCAGCGAGAAGACGACGAAAGTAGCGGGAACGGCCGAGACAGCGACGAGTTCGACGGTACCGACCAGGGGCAGGCCCGCCGGAATCGCCGTGCGAACGCTCTCGCTGGTGGCGGCCCACAGAAAAAGTGCAGGTGCAGTCCCAAAGGAGACCACGTCGGCAATCGAATCCAGCAGCGGGCCTACGTCAGTACTGCCCTGCGAGCGGGCGATAATCCCGTCGAGCGCGTCGGTAATAGCCGCAAGCAGGACGAGACGGGCGGCTGCTGTCGGCCCGACGGTCACGGCGACGACCATCGCAACCACGCCGAGCGTGGCGTTTAGAAGCGTCATCACGTCGGCCACACCCAGTCGACGGCGCACCTGAAGCGACATACCCGGACGGATGAGCAGCGCCCACAAGAATGGCGGGGAATCGGCGTCGCTCCCGGAAGACATATAGCCGCGCCAGCGATTGTCTCGGCTGAGAACGCTGTAGCCATGGACCGGGCAACTGCTTTCGTCTGTTCTCAGTGTGGGGAGGCAGTCTCGGCGCCACCGCGCCACGGCTGTGCCGGTCCGGTAGAACTACGCCACGGCAAGGCCGTCCGCGAGCGGTTCGTAGACAGCGACGAACCGACCGACATCCGCCGCTACGACCCGCTGCTCCCGGTAGACGTGGGCGACGTGTCGCTCGGCGAAGGTGGCACGGAGCTTATTACCGCACCGTCGCTGAGTTCGGACCTCGGTGTGGAACTCTCGCTCAAGTTGGAGGGCGCGAACCCGACTGGATCGACCAAGGACCGCGGGAGCGCCGCCGTCGTCGCGCACGCCCTCGCCCGGGGTGACGACGTGGTGGCGTGTGCCTCAACGGGCAACGCCGCGGCGTCCGTCGCGGCCTACGCTGCCCGGGGCGGACTGGCATGTTGTCTGTTCGTCCCCGAGCGCGCTCCCGACGCAAAGGCCGTCCAGCCGCTGGTCTACGGGGCTGACGTGTTTGCCGTCAAGGGGACCTACGATGACGCGTTCGCGCTATGTGAGCGGGTCACGGCAGCGAGTGGCTGGCTCGACCGCTCGGCGGGCGCGACGCCATGCACCGACGCCGGAGCGCGAACGCTGGGGTATGAACTCGCCGAACAGCCAAACCGGGTGCCCGACTGGGTGGTCGTCCCGATGGGCAACGGCGGCACCATCGCCAGCGCGTGGCGCGGGCTGGAGACGTTCGCGGACCTCGGCATCGTCGAGGGGACGCCACGGATGCTCGGCGTGCAGGCGGAGGGGACGACCCCGATTTTCGACGCCGTCCACGGCACCGATAGCAGGGCCGGGGAGACGTGTGCCGACAGTATTGACGTGGGGACGCCACACCGACTGACGGACGCCAGCAAGGCAATCGAATCGAGTGGCGGGACCGCCGTCGCGGCGTCTGAGGAAGCTATCCGGGCAGCAACAACTCGGCTCGGGAGCGAAGAGGGGGTGTTCGTCGAGCCGGCATGTGCCGCTGCGCTCGCGGGTGTCGAACGGGCCCGCGAAGACGGGACCATCGACAGCGGTGAGGAAGTAGTCGCGGTGATGACCGGCACGGGGCTGAAGGACACGGCGACGGCGCGGTCCATCGTCGACTCCTCGACGACCGTAGACGCGGGGGCCGACCCCGAGCAAATCGTCGCCCGCTACTCCTCGGACAGCGAGTGAGACACCCGGAAGCGGGCGACCGTGACGGCAGTCCCGACAACCAGGATGACCAGCTGCCAGCCGGCACGAGCAATGGGGAAGACCCGCTCGGGGTCGATCCGTGTCCCCGACGGGTCGGGGTCGACGCCGGTGGAGACAGCCACTTCTTTCGAAGACCCCTTCGGTTCCGGTGCGGGGATGGAACTGGAACCGGACCCACCGCCGCCGGTCTCGATAAACGTCTGGACGATACCGCGCTGGTCGGAGATGACCAATTTCCCTTCGATGCTGTAGAACTGGTCGTAGAGCGGCCAGAGCGGATTGACGACGCCGCTGACCATATCGAGCGTGACCGCCGCAATCGCGTAGCAGGCGAGACTCACCCAGGCGATGCGCACGCCGCGCGGTCCCCAGCGCCCGCGGACCCACGACTCCTCCCGGCGGAGGTCGGCCCACAGCAACACGGCCGCGAGTAGTGGAATCACGAAGTTGTGAAAGACCGTGCGGTGGCCCACGCCGGCGATGAGCGGGACGAACGAATCCAGGTCCGGAAAGGCTGTGACGGCGAGGACGACAGCGAGCGCGCGGCGGTTGAACGCTTCCCCTAAAAAGGCGGCCGCAATCAGCCCCGCAAACGCCATGTGAACGACTGTCCCGGTCATAGGACACTGTTCGTGAGCGGCCGAATGAGTGTTGCGGCGAGCGGCGTTTGCCGTGTGTCAGCCACCTGTCTGACACGCGCCGCCATCGGCTGCCACAGGACCCCGTGGATTTACAACGGAAACCGTCCAATCCCTACCCAACATATGCGATACCCAGGTGGGGTACCGGAGAGAGTGGGTTCGCTCGACGTGCATCACGGAGGAGTGTCTGCCTGATGTCGAGCGACCGAGACGTACTGTCCGAGCGAAGCGACCGACTCCGCGTCGATGCCGGAACGCAGGTGCTGGCGTCGTTTTCGTCGATGCAGTCCCCGCTGACGGAGTTGCCACCGGGCGCCTACCAGAACCTCCTGGTCGTCTCGACGAAGTCGCCCGAGACCGTCGAGCGACGGCTGGGCGAACTGGGCGTCCCGCTATCGAACGTGGGGCTCGTGCCGCTGGCTGGCTCGGAGTACGACTACGACGGGCCGTTGTGGACGACGGATCCGGTCAAACCCAACGACCCGACGGGACTCAGCATCGCTTACAGCGACGCCGCCACACACCTTATCCCCGGCGTGGGTCACCTGCTCGTCGGAAACCTGAATGTGATGGCGATGTACGTCCGGGAGGAAACCGTCTGTCGGGTGCTCTCACATCTGGCGGGCAAAGCTCGGCAACGCTCGGTAACTGGTATCTACGGCGTCGTCGAGACCGCACTCAGCGAGGCGTCGTTTCGGAATTTCCGCAAGGCGGTCGACGTGGAAATCGACTGCCGGCGATGAGGCCGCCGGCGTGACACACTCCGTCTGACGCCCCGCCAAAATTAAGAGGTCGCCCCGCAACCGTTTGGTATGGACAGAGACTCCGCGCCACAGGAGATCACGACGCTCGTCGGCCGTGAGGTGTACACGAACAACGGTGTGTTCATCGGTGAAGTCGAGGACCTCAGACTCGAGCTTGACGCCGAGAACGTCACCGGGCTCGCGTTACACGAGCTCAGCCGCGAACTCTTCGGTGCCGAAGCCACCTCCGCGCGTGGCGTCATCGTTCCCTACCGGTGGGTCCAGTCGGTGGGTGATGTCATCATCGTCAACAACATCGTCGAACGGATTCAGCGCCAGAAAGAGGACGACGACGCCGAGGACGAGGTCGCGGCCTAACTCCCGTTGCTGCTGTCCCCGCTCTCGACGCCCATCGCCTCGAACAGTTTCGTTTTGACCGCTTCTTCGGTAAGACCGAGCAGCGTCTCCCGGTTGCCTTCACTGACTTCGATGCCGGTGAAGATGCCGAGCGGAATCTCGACGCTTGCGTCCGTCGAGTGACCTGCCGTCTCGCCGCTGTCGTCGAACGCCTCTTCGAGGACCCGCCCGATATCCATCCGGATGTCCTTCGACCGGGCCGCGAGGTAGATGGCGTCCTCGGCGATGGCGAAGACAGCCGTCGTCGTGATCCCCTCTAGATTGAGGAGATGCTGTGCGGCCTGTGTCAGGGCGTCCCTGTCACGGATGAACCCCGCGTTGGAGACGAGGTGTGAGCCCTGCACCTCACGGTTCCGGATGGCCTCGGCGAGTACATCGAGCGTCTCCGGTGACATCGACGGGGACTCGACCTGTTCGAGCGTGTCGTGTTCGGCGAAGGGGTAGAGATACGCCGCCGCGGTGAGGTCTGCTGGCGTTGTATCCCGCTTGAAATCAAGCGTCTCGGCACGAATCCCGTAGAGCAGGGCCGTCGCAACCTCCTTTTTCAGTGAGAGATTGAGTTCCTGTATATATTTCGTGAGGATGGTTGAGGTAGAAGAGACGTTGGGTCTGATGTCGGAGAACTCGGCGTCGTGGTCGTGTTCGTGCTCGTAATGGTCGATGATGATGTCGGCGTCGGCTTCCTCCTCCGGTTTGCCCGCTTTCGCGTGGTCGACCAGCGCGATAGTGTCGTACTCGTCGATGTCGATTTCCTCGGCCGAGACCAGCTCGATGCCGAGTAGATTGACGAACGCGCGGTTTTCTTGATGGCCGATTTCTCCCTCGTAGACGATGTCGGCGTCTACGTCCCGGCTCTCGGCGATGGCTCGGAGCGCAGCAGCGCTCGCGATGGAGTCAGGGTCCGGGCTGCGGTGGACCCTGATGGCGAGTTTCTGCTCGGTACCGTCGATGACCTCCGCGAGCTGACGGGCCTTGTATTCGAGCTCCCCCGTTTCCAGCGCGCGGAGCGCCGAATCGGCGATGACCGCCGAGGGGTTGATAACAACATCCGCCCCCAGAGTCGAGAGGTTGTCGGCGGAGACGGGGTCCGAGGCGCGTGCGATGATGAACTGGTCGCCGCCGCGGCCGCGGATGTGTTCGACGGCAGTCGCGTTCGCGTCAACATCGGAGGAGAGAATGAGGATGACATCGCGGTCGGCGACGGCCTCGGCAGTGGATTCCTCTTCGATGTCTGCCTGGCGCGCATTGAGGTCTTGGTCCCTGAGTGCCTCGACACGGCCCTCGTCGACATCGATGATGAGAACGTCCTTGTCCTCGCCAACGAGTCCCTCCGCGACAGCGTGTCCCACGCTGCCACAGCCAAGAATTGCGTATGTAGACATCGAGGCCATCGTGATGCCTGTACCCACGCTCATGATGTGTTACAACTCGGCACCCAGACGCTTATAATACACAGGTTTCCAGACACAGCCTTGAGTGGTCACGCCAGCCGATAATTACCGCCTACTACCGGCAACATTTACGGGACAGATTTTAGTAGGGTGTGTCCGATTTATCCATTGATGTCAGATACGCCAAACGACGAGTCGGGTGACAGCAATCAGGGTGAACAGCCAGACGGCAGTCAGGGCGGGCAGTCCGCTGGTGGTCGCGGTGGACAGCCACAGGGGCAGGCTGGCGGGCAGCCGGCACAGGGCCAGCCACAGGCCGGTGCGCCACAGGGGCAACCCCAGGGGCAACGGCCCCAGGGCCAGGCCCCGCAGGGGCAAGCCCCGCAAGGCCAGGCACAGCGAGCGCCGGTCAACACCGGACCAAGCATCGGTGACATCTTCTCGCGCAAGGACACGCTTGATCAAATAAAACTGGGCGTGGTGATGTACGCCATCGTCGGGTTCGGGCTGGGGTTGCCGATGTTCGGCCTCGGGAGTGCCTTCACCAGCGGGAGCGGCGGCAGTGTCGCGGCGAGTCTCGGGGCCGGGTTCGCGGTCCTCGGTACCATCGGCGCGCCACTGGCCGTCTCGGCCGTGCTCGCGTTGCTCATCGGTCGTTCCATCGGCGATGAACTGGACGATGTGATGGACAACCTCGTGTTCGCAACGGCGGGTGTCACGACGGCAGCGGGGACCATCGTCGCGTACTTCATCGCCATCATCATGCTCGGCCTCGGAACTGGGAATATTAGTTTCAACAACCTCATTCTCCCGATTATCCTGGGTGCTATCGGGTCTGCCGTCATCGCCGCTGGGAGAATCTGGGCAGAAGAGAACCTCCTCGGACCCTCGGGCGCGCCGCCACAGCAGGGTGGCCAGCAATACTGACTCCGTCGGAGAGCCCGACTTCGGTGACGGCACCGAAGCTACGAAAGGAAACGTATTTTACCGGGCCGCAGTAAGCGTGAGTCGCTGGGCCGGTAGCTCAGTCCGGCAGAGCGACGGCCTCTTAAGCCGTCGGTCAGGGGTTCAAATCCCTTCCGGCCCGTTTTCCTGCGAACGACAGTGAGCAGTGAAAACGCCCGAAGGATTTGAACCAGGGAGGGGCTTTGCTCCGACCGTGGTTCAAATTCCGTCGCGGCTCCGCCGCGACGACCCTCGCAAACGCGACGCGTTTGCTCGGTCCCGACACCGGTCTGAAATCCCGTCTCAAATCCCAATCACCCGACAGCCGCGCGTCTGACGGAGGTTTTTGAACCCCTACGGCGATTGGCTACTGGTATGGAAGAGGTTCTGCGCGACATGGAGGAAGTCACACTCGAGTTCAACGAGGAGACCCTCGACGCGGTAGACGCCAAGGCGTTTGCCGACCACAGAGAGAACCGCGGGGCTGTCATCCGGACCCTGTTGGACCAGTGGCTCACACATGACGATTAGAGCTGTTTGACCATGGCGACATGTGGAATGCCCGCCTCTTCGAACTCCCCGCTGACCGTCTCGTAACCGAGTGACTGGTAGAACGATTCGACGCGGGTCTGTGCGTGGAGATGCACCTCCTCGTGTCCAGCCTCCCGGGCCGCAGTTTCGACCAGTTCCATCAGTCGCGCCCCGAGTCCGTCGCCCCGGTGGTTGGCGTGGACCGCAACGCGCTCGGCTTTCGCCTGGCCATCAACCGTGCGGAAGCGGGCCGTCCCGACCGCGTGACCGCGGTCAGGGTCGTAGGCGACAAAGTGGGTTGCGTCGTCGTCGGCGCCGTCCATCTCGATAGCCTCGGGGACACCCTGCTCGTCGATGAACACCGCCCGCCGGACAGCGTGGGCGTGAAAGAGCGTTGCCCCGTTGCCGACGCGGCGGACCTCGTAGTCGACCATCGTCAGTCCGTAGCCGGTGTACGTATCTGAACGTTGTGGCGGACGGGCAGTCGACCGATGGAACAACTATTTTGAAACCGGCCGCCGAAGGCCAAATTGCATGTCGGACTTCGATACCGTCAGCTGTGAGCAGTGTGGTACGGAGTTCAAAGCACTCCCGGACTCGGAAGCAGCGGAGAGTGGGTTCTGCAGCCCGGCCTGTCAGAACGCCGCCTGACGGTCCCTCAGTAGTCAGTTCTCGGGACTGTAGTTCGGTGCTTCGTCAGTGATAACCACGTCGTGTGGGTGACTCTCCTGCTGGCCGGCCGAGGAGACGCGGACGAACTCCGCGCGCTCTTTGAACGCTGGAATCGATTCGGCGCCGACGTAGCCCATGCCGGACTGCATCCCGCCGACGAGCTGGTGGAGTT
>CAZOQK010000059.1:0-4417 GCA_964581735.1 uncultured Halobacteriales archaeon
AACGAGCCGATGCTATCCCGGCTAATCACACCCTCGCGGACGCCGTACTCCTGAACAGCCGCCTCATCTTCGACAAGTGTAACGATGGGCTGTGGCGAGCGTACATCCGTCACCATCGGCGCGGGCGGTCGGTTGAAGCCGAACGTTGGCTCCGCTCGGAGTTCGAACGCGCCCCCGCTGTTCTCGGTCGACTGCGTGACGATGACCCAGGGGTCGCCCGTGAACGTGTGGTCGGGAAACAGGACGTCTGTGGGGCCATCTTCCGCGACGAAGGTCCCATCGAGTGTCCGCTTTGCGAGCGCGGCGTTCGGGTCTGTCGGGTCCCGTGGCTCGCCATCGTCGTCCGGGTGCACCCTCACAACGAGATTCGCGTCGACGCCTGTGTGCCGCGTGTGAAGCGAGAGGCGAGACACCTCTGTTGTGGGCATCCCGTCGAGCTGGACGTAGAGAGCGCGGGGCTCTCCGTCGTCTCCGAGCAACGACCGATACTCCGGCCCGTTCGGTTGCCCAACGCCATCGACCGGGATATTAATCTCACCGCCCTGGACACGGAATCGGGTTGTCGGCTCACCTGTCGTTTGATACGTGGGGTTCGAGATATCGCTTGGCGTGAGTGTCGTGGTTGTCGTCGAGGGCATCGGCCGAAGCACAAGCGTTTCCTCGTCGGCGTAGATGGCTGTGTCCGAGCCGGTTAATTCACCGACGACATCGAGGGCCCGTTGTCCCGAGAACGTCGCTGTTCGTGTCGGGATGGACGCGGAGTCAGGCTGCTGGAAACTCACGCTCAACTCGTCGGCAGATTGCGTCACGACCTGCTCCACCGCTTGGTCGACGGGCTCACCGTCAACTCGACCCGTGAACAACCGGTCACGCAGAATTGAGAACACGTAGTTACTCAGCGCTACGTCGGCGACCACAAAGGTCCCTTCGACGGTGACATCTCGACTGGCGACACGAGTGAGGCCCAGCGTGTGCCAGGTCTCGGGGTAGTGGGGGGACTGCACATCTATACGAACTCGGTTACCCATCGTCATGGAATCGAGCGGGAGCGAACTGTCGACGAGCGAGAGATCTGCTGACCCAATCGACTGGCCAACTCCTCGCTCGATGTCGACCGACCCAATCGTATCTGACCCGGTGAGCGTCGCCAGGATGGTCGAGCCGTCCGGCGTCTGGAACACCGCACGGACATCAGTCACATCGACGAACATGGTCATCGAGAGGTCAGGCCTTCGCGGCGCAGTTCATCCTCGATTTGACTCACAACGTCTCGGCCGGCTCGCTCCGTGTCAGTGTTCACCTCGACGTGTTCGATGGTGACTGTCGTGCCCGCGTCAGGCGAGGAACGAGGGCGAGACAGAGGCGCGGGCCCGCGGTCGTCGACGGTGGCAGGTTCGAGTGCTCCCGAGTCACTCACCTGCTCCGCAGGCACCACGCGCTCCCCCGCGTGCAGTTGCGTAAGGCCCGCCTCGTCGATGAGCCCGCCTGTGTCGAGCGCGGGAATCGGGATGTCAGGGATGTTGATGTCCTGCGGTGGGATGTCGACACCGACTGACCGCCCGAACGCTTTAATTTGGAACGACGCGAGCCCGCCTTTGCCGAAGTCGGGGAGCGGGATGGCGTCGGGCAGGACTCCGTTTATCGCGCTCATAATGGCGCCGGGCGTGTTCTTGATTCCGCTCACGATGCCGTCGACGATACTCGTTCCCATCTCCGCCGCGGTATCGGCTATCGTCGTTGCTCCGGTCGTCACCAGGTCGATGGCTCGCGAGATGAGGACAACCACTGCATCTGCTATCACCCGCTTCGACCCACTAATCGCGTCGGAGACGCCATCAACGATTCCAGCCCCGATGTCGCCGACCATATCCGGGATGCCCGTCACCAAGCCGACGGCCGAGGAGATGAGGTTTGAGAGCGCGGTCGCGAGCCGAGACCCCGCTTTCGCGACAGGCTTCACAAGCGCGTCGAGGACAGACGAGGCGAGTTTGCCGGCCGCGGTCGTGACACGACTCATCCCGTTTTTCAGTTTGCTCACGATGTCGGTGAGCATCCGGGCGTACGCTTTCACGACCTTGCGGGTCGCGTCGGCCACCGCGGTCACGATGTCCGAGCCGAGCGAGGTGAACAGCCCGACGACACGCATGGTCAGGTCACCGATGATGTCCAGGACCGAGCCGTAGAAGTTCTTGTATGCGCCTACGGCGTCACTCACGAACCCGGCAATCGCGTCGACCGCGGCTCCGACCATGTCGATGAACGCGGCGCTCACGTCGGGCAGGAGGTTCTTTGCTGTCGAGAGAATCGCGCTCACCGCGGTGTCGAAGATGGCCCGAGCCGATTGAATCGCGCCCGAGAAGTCCCCGGACAACACGTCGGTGACGACACCGATGATGTTCACGACCTGCTTGACCGCGTAGACGACGTAGTTCTCGAGGACGGTCGTGAATCGTTCGAGCGCGGTGACGACCGGGCCGACTGCCGGCTCCAGCGTTTTGCCGAGTGTCTTCGCGAGATTCACCACGATGCCGATGCCTGACTGAACGACAGGCAGGAGGTCGTTCATGAGCGAGTCGGCCCAGACCTCCAACATCTCGACCACATCGGCGATGGCTGGCTCCAGCAGACGCAGTATCTCCTCACCCAAGTCGACGGCTCGCTCTGTCACGTCGCCGAGGAACTGGAACACAGGTTCGAGCGCCTCGACCGTATCCTGGAACAGTTCGCCCAACGTTTCAAATCCATTCCTGACGACGGGTACGGCATCTTTAGCGAGGCGCTCCAAGATTTCAATGGCCTTCTGTGTGATAGCGATGAGTTCGTCGCGGAAGATGAACGCGAGTGCCCCTACCGCCACAACCAGCAACCCGACCGGCCCGAGCAGGACGGCCAACGAGCCCCCAAGCCCCCCCACGGCGCCCGCGACAGTCCCGAACACACCAGCCAGCGCCCCGATTGAGGAGGCCAACTGCCCAGCGATGAGCAGGACGGGGCCCATGGCTGCGGCGACCACACCGAGGATAGCGATAGTTCGCTGTGCCGAGTCCGGCAACCCAGTGAACGTGTCTGAGACGACTTTCAACTGGTCGACAAGCGCTTTCGCAGTGGGCATGAGTTCCTTGCCCACCTCAACTTTCAGGTCACGGAGCGATCCCCTGAGTGCTCGCGTTCGGTTCTGGAATGAGTTCGACGTGGCCGCCGCGTTCCCCTGCGCCGACTGCGTATCTTTCATAATCGCGTTCAGTCGAGCCTGGGCCTTCTGGGCGCGTGTCGCTTCCTCGCGCCCGCCTTTGATGCCCATCGCGAGTAATTCTTGCTCGACACGGGCTGCCGACAGGTCCACACCGTACTTTCGAACCGTCTCGGACTGCCCCGCGAGTGCCGACTGGAGGTCACGTTGCACTTTGGCCGGATTTTTGTTCTCGAATGACGCGAGGTCTTGTGTCAGTGTTGTGAACTCGGTGCTCAGTTCGGCGGCTCGTTCTTCCGACTCGACCATCGGATTGAGCAGTGACCCGAAGTCAGCCGCCATGTTTCGAATCGTACGGGAGGACCGCCCGATCTTCTCCGCGAAGTTCTCAGAGAAGTTGGACACGCGATTGCCGGTCTCGTCGAAGATTGAACTGAACCGAGCCCGGGCCTCCTCGGCATCTGAGGCGGCCTTGACAGCGGACGCGCCGACGAGCCCGAGCGGGGCGGTGACGGCCGCGGTGAGTGAGAGTCCCGTGTCCTTGGCCGTCTGCCCCATCGACGACAGCGAACTGCTCAGTGACGACTCGGCTCGGTCACTCGCTGATTCAGTCGCGTCGGCAAACTCCTCAGTCTCATTCTCGGCCTTGTTGATACCACTTCGATAGTCCTGACTGTTGAGGCGGAGAAACCCCTCAACATCGAAGTTGTTGCCGCTCATGTGTTGAACTCAGGTATGTCGTCTTGGGCGTCGGCGGCTCGGCGTTGGTGCTCGGCGAACGCCGATTCGTGGAAGCGTCGAACCTCAGGAGGTAACTCCCCCCACTCGTTCGCTGTCTTTCCGAATCGTGCGAGCAGGGTATGATACGCCTGCCCGTAGTCACTCGCCGCGAAACTCCTCGACCTGGGCTCGCTCCTGCTCGCTCAGGTCACTCATGACGAGCTCCTCGAACGCCCGCTGGACGACCGGCATCGGAAACTCGCGCCACCAGTCCTCAGTCATCCCGGGGTCGACCGAGTGCTCGGCGAGCGTGTCGTACACGAGTTCGATGAGGTCCTGCTCCGCGCCGGGGTCGTCGTTCATGACCCGCTGGCGCAGGTCGAGGGCGTCACTTGCGACACCGCCGCCCACGGGCTCGAACTCCACGGGCTCGTCCATGACATCGACGACACGGCGCTGTCGCTCGCGCTTCTCTTCGAGCCGCGACTTCACGTCGTCGAACTCGAC
>CAZOQK010000059.1:4517-11364 GCA_964581735.1 uncultured Halobacteriales archaeon
ACGCTCGACACGCGCCGCGAGCCACTGACCTGATAGTTGCCGTCTGCGTCGACGACGCCGACCGCCGAGAGGCCCTCTGCGGAGGCCTGCTTGACGGCGGTGGTGAACTCCATCGTTGGCGACGAGACCTCGGTGAACGTCTCGCTCACCATCGTCGCCGCCTTGCTGAAATCGGTTGTTGACTCACCCGCGTCGAAGGAAACCGAACCCTCCTCAACGAGGGCGAAACTTGTACTGTCGATGGTCACATTGATGACCTTCCCGGTAACTGCCGTATCGGTGCTCATGATTGTGTATTGGGATGCTGTTGGTTGTTACACTCGAACGTCGCTTCCACGACGCCGAGGTAGCGATTCGGATTTTGCTCGTCGGGCGAGACCTCGTCTTGATTCGAGATACCCGCTGCGTACCACACCTCACTATGACTCGTCAGTTCGTCGACGACGGATGCCTGCACCTCCGCAACAGGCTCAGCTGTGTTTTGCTCGACAAAGCTAAGTGTGGCGACGATTGGGACCCGAGCGCGGGCTGTCACTCGCTCCATGCGATTCGACCGCTCTGTCGAGTCGAGTGACGTTCCCACGGCGACGATTATGTCGCGGTCGTCGAACTGCTGGGCTCGGTGGGTGGGCACTATCGCCGCGGCGGGGAGGCTGAGACGGTCCTCGAGGCGGTCGAGGAGTTCGCGTTGCAGGTCGATGGCCCGGGTCACGCGAACCCGACCTCCGCGAGTGCGTCGTCAACTGCCCGAGTGATACGGTCAACAGCCCAGGTGATGTTTTCCTTCCAGGCGGGTCTGAGGTACGGTTGTTCCTCGATTCCCGTCTCGGAGATTGACTGCGCGACGGGGAACGCAAGGTCTGCGTCGCCCAGAACGCGTCGAGCCCAGTCCCGGAGCTCGCTTGGTGGCGGGAAGAACGGGTCGGTCCCGAACTCCTGCGGCGCTGCCTGCGGCTGGTTCGACCCGACACGCACGACCAAGATGATATCACTCACCTGATCGACGACACCCTCAATTGACGAGGCGAGAGTGCCTGTGTCGACGGGTGCCTTGCGACGAGCGTCACCGGCGACCTTCTGAGCGATGTCGGCTGCCGCCCCGCGTAGCTTCGTCGTGAGCAGGCTGTCGAGGCGGTCGAGCGCCTGCGCGAGTTCATCGGGCGTGAACTGCCCGGCGTCAAGTGTGAACGAGACATCAGTCATATCGCTCCACCTCCACCCGGCGGGCGAGGGGTCGGCCCCGCCGCAGGTCTCGCACGGTCTCGATGGTTTGGACTTCGAAGGTTCCCTCCCGAACATCGAATGTGAGCAGATCGCCAGACTGAACCGGAGCCTCCGGCGCAAACCGTGCGGTGAGCGGGCGTTGCACCCGCTCGCCAGTCTCCTGCCGGACAAACTCCACGGACTCGTCGGACACCGCACAGGAGACGCCGCTGGCAACCTCCGTGCGCTCTTTGAGTGGCTCGCCGAGGCCGTTGGTACTCCCGGTCTCGACAAGCCGCTCGATAGTCGCCGTCTGCGGGCGTCTGGTGAGTTGCTGACGCATGTCAAGTCAGATGATGTTGCTGCCGCCGTAGAACGTCGGCTCGTCGAACGAGACGGCACGACTGAGATGTCGAGCCACCACCTGCTCCGGGATCTCGTAGTCGACGGACTGCCCGTCGATACTCTCGCTGGTGATGCCCTCGCCGTCGATCTCGACAAGAGCCTGCCGCACCAGCCCGATGATAGCGCCAGCCACCGGCTGCGGTATCTCGGACTCCGGGTAGCCATGCGTCCATGTGACCTCGATACTCCGACGTGCAGTCGGCCAGCGCTGGCGGTCGGCTCCGGGTCGCAGTTCGATGTGGGTGTCGGTCACGAGGTACTGGTCTGCGGTCACATCCGGCCCACCGACTCGCTCACTGTCGAGCGTGACGCTGCTGACACTCTGGACCGGGCGGTCGGGCAGCGGGAGGAATGCCGGCGCGACGTGCTCCGGGCGCGACAGCGTCTCGGTAGTCGTGACCGTGCCGAGTGAGACCTCCACCGCATCGGCCACGCGCTCGCGCTCACGCTGGATAAGTCGGTCCAGCAGTGCATCGAACTCCCCCTCAGATAGCCCGAGCGCTTCGGAGCCGACGGCGACCTCGCTCCGCACCCGGGAGACTGTGGGCATCATGCTGGCTCCGTTTACACCACGTTCTTCACGAGTACCCCCGCCTGGAGGTCCTCGATCTGGTAGTCGTGGCGAGCGCGGAGGTGGTACTTTGCGAACAAGTCACGCTCCTGGATATCGTCGGACTCCTCGAGCACGTCGATCTCGACGTCTCGGCGGAGGCCCCAGACGAGATTCTGCGGGTTCGTGAACATGGCCTTGTCGTCGGGGAAGCTGGTCAGGCCCACGATATCGTAGCCGAACGGGGAGACGTCCTGGTCGCCCTGGAGGACCGCCACGCCGAGCCCGTCGTTGCGGTCGGTGAGGCTGTTGTAGTACCGCTGGAGATTGCGCCGGCTGGTCAGGAACACCGGGTCGGTTCGGAGGTACTTCTGCTCGATGGTGAGCGCGGCCTCGTTGAACAGTGTGGTGTTCACGCCGCCGCCTGCGTGGTCGTAGCTCGGCATCGTGTTCCCACCGAGCCGGGTGGACGTCGTATCCGCGCCGTCTGCGATAGCGAAGAATCCGTTGTTGATGCCGATGAACCCGGAGTCGGGCTCAGCATCCGCGATGGATTCGTCGCCGTTGGCCGCCAGGTCTGCCGCGTCCACTGCGAACTGCTGTTCGTACTTCGAGAGGAGAACGTCGACGATGTCGTCCACGGTATCCTCCACGGCCTCGCTGGTCAGTTCGTAGGGGATGGTCGTCTTGACCGGCTCCAGTTCGACCGCGCCGGTGACTGCCTCGTTCGCGCCACCGGGCGGGGCCTGGCCCTCGGCCTGCTCGCGCATGATGCGCTCACCGACGCCGATTTTCGGGATCGCCTCCTGCTGGCGGGAGAGCGTTTCTGTGCGGATGATGTTCAGCAGTTCTGCCTCTTCCTGCACCCGCTGGTAAAACTCCTCGAACAGGTCTCGCGGCAGGACGCCCCCGGACAGGTTGCCGGTGGTGTTCTTTTCAAGCTGCTCCATGCTGTTGCGATTCGCCTCGCGTGCGTTACTCTGACTCTGACTCATTCGTTGAATAGAGAGTTGTGTTGTCCGTGTGGTTGTCTCGCTGTCCAATCGGTCGCCGGGTGCTGACGCGGCTCATCAGTCACTCCGGCACGAGCGAGCGCCGGAACTGCTCGACCTCGTCCGGCTCCTCGCCGGAGCCGCCAGCCCCCTGTCCGTTGAGTTGGTCGGAGTCGGCCTGTCCACGCTTCACACGGGACAGTTCGGTTTCCAGCTCCTCGACGCGGTCGGCCATCGACTCAACCGTCTCGGTGAGGTCGGTCATAGCCTGGGCCACGTCGTCGGTCGGGGTCTCACTCTGCTCGCCGTCTGTGCCGGCAGCCGCCGGCTCTGTCTCACTCATCTCCTCCTCGTCGCTGTGGCCGCCCTGTTCGGCACCGCTACCGTCGCCGCCAGGCCCGCCGGTGTCGACGCCGTGCTGCTCGACAGCCTCGCGGTAGAGCGCCATCGAGCGACCCGGCATATACAGTTCGCCCACGCCTTCGATAGTGTGGGCGTGCGATTCCTCTGCCAGTCCCAGGTCGCCGGCGACCGCCTCGGCCTGCCCCGCGTTCGGGTAGAGCAGGAAGGCATCTTCCGGCATGGGGATTCCGATCTTGTCAAGCATCTGTGTGAGTTCCGCAGACTTGTGGTGCTCTGCGAGCGAGAAGTCGTCTTCCTCGTCTTCGGTGTATGTCGCGGCCGTCTTGCTGTGCACCGGGACTGCTTCTCGGGAGAGCATCGTCTGGGCCGCGTCGTGCACCGCCTTCGCCTCCGCGACATTATCCTCCGAGAGTGTCCGTCCGACCTTTGTCATCGCGACGCGAAGCGGGATGTCAGCCGCTTTTGTTGGCCCCGTGTTGTGATCGGACGTCACGCCCGCGCCAGTATCCTCGCCGGAGTTACCCGAGTCATCGGCCTGGCCGCTACCGCCACCGTCACCCGGAGCAAACCGAGCGACCGCAGCCCGGATGCGCTCCGCAACACCATCACTGGACGCGGCCTCTCGCTCTCGCGGGTCCGACACCTCACGGAGTCGGTCCTCACGGTTGGCGACGTGCATCGTGTCGCCCCGGCCCCGCTCGTCTTCACGTGGGCTGGCCTCCTCGCCGAAGCCGTCCCACACCTCCAGCAGATATACCGGGTTGTCCTCCTCGGCCTCGACAGTCACGTCGCCGGAGATGGCGTCGTCGAAGCCCTCGCCCGGCTCCTCTATCACATCGACCACCTGCCCCCGAGAGTCGCCACCGAGTCGGGGCCAGACGGTCCACGTGCCTGTGCTGTACTCTGCCTTTAGATTCGCTGCTACTGTGTTCGTGTCTGGATTGTGTTCGTTGGAGTCGCTCATAGCTGCCACCTCTGGATAAGGGAGATCCTCGTCGGGCACCGTCTCGTCGGCCTGGGCCCGTTTTAGGTCGTTTGCGCGATGCTGTGCCCACTCCGCTGCTGTGCCGGTGCCGAGGCCACCCCACAGCGCATACTGGACCGGCCCGCACCGACTGGTCCACACCTCGTCCGACCACTCCGGGGGGGTGCCCTCGACGTCGGCCACATCGTCGGCGTGACTTGCGAGATACGCGGGTATCGGCGTGCCGTTGTCTCGAGACAAAAAGTCCTCCGGCCCGAGGTCGCCGCTGACTATCTGTTCAGCCCGCTGTTCGCCGCGGCCAGACCCACAGCCACCGATGTCATCAGCGAACTCCTCCTTTTTCGAGAGTGCCAGCTGGGCGGCGGTCCGCATGAACCCCGGCGGCGTCAGGTCGACCGTCGTGCCGTTGACCTCAACTTTACACTCGGCGTCTCCCTCGAGTTTGCTCTCAGCCTGCCAAGACCCGCACACAGCCTCGGCCTCCGCCCGGCTGGTACCCTCGCCCACAATGCTCTCGACGCAATCGCCGAAGTCCTCGAACGTGGCACCGTTCGGGGCGCTGAACGGCTTGCCGATGCTGGGGCTGGTGTCCTCGGCCTTCACCGTGTCGGAGTGCATGACCTCGCACAACCGCTCGGCGTCGGCCTCGCTGTGACCGCGCTCAACCAGCGCCTCGATACACGCTTGGCCGCCGGCAGCCAACTCGTCGACGTGGTCCTTCTCTGTGGCCTTGAGCACCTGCACTGTCGCTGGCTGCACGGCGGGCTGGTCAACCGGCGAGAATTCGAAGATACGAACCGAGTCGATGCGTTGCACCGGGGCATCGTCGGGCCACTCAGCAGAGCGCGTGAGTCCATCGGGCGTCTCCTCGGGTGACAGCGTCTTGCCCTCCACCTCGTCGCCGCCGATGCTAAAGCCGCTGATAGTGCCGTCGCGGAACAACGACCACAGCCGGCTGTCGTGGACCTTCACCGAGACGACCCATGTGCCCGCGCTGTACTGCTCGGAGCCGATCTCCTCGGCCTCATCCAACACGCGAGACTCGATAAGGCTCACTTTCTGCCCGGCGTCAACAGCGTGCATAAGACGCTGTGTGGCCTCGCCCTGCTGGAGTCGTCGAAGATACGCATGGGCCTCTCGCTCGATTGTGTCTGGCCGGAAGAAGTCGCCCTGCGTATCTATCCGATTCGGGACCAACAAGACACCTGTCGCTATCTGTCGGTCTTCGTCTTTCGTGACCCACTCGCCAGTCTTCCGTAGTGTTGTTGTCATGTGTCTCTGTCTGTTGTGGTCGTGGTGTGGTCACACGTTGAGTCGGCGGCCGGCCCGAAGCTGAGCCACCTCGTCATCGGTGAGATCGTCCGCGAACGCGGGTGATGAAGTGCATCGGCAATTTGCGATCTCGTGAATCGGCCCGTTCGGATCGCCCGGATGGAGCAGTTCGGCACGGCCGTCCGAACTGACGAGCAAGAACGTGCCCTCGACCGGCGCTATCTGTCCGTCAGCATCGAGGTGTGACTCTCGTGCCCTGCCGTCGTTGGTGGCGTGCCATCGCTCGCCGACCACGCCCGGCGCTTGCCGCATCATCTCGTGATTGCCGCGTTCAGCGGCCCCCTGGACGATGGTCCGGACGTGTGTCTCCGTGTGTCGATTGTCGAGGACGGTTTGATAGCTCTCAGTGAGTATCCGGTCCCGCATCTCGTCCACGGAGAGGCCCTCATCGAGCCAGCCCTTCAGATCGCCCTCGATGCTCCGGGCCACCGTGTTGAGTGCATCGTCCTCGAACGAGCCGACCACCGCCTCGACTGACCGGATAGCCGACTCCGGAGCCTGATCGAAGTCGACGCCGAGGTCGAACCGGCGTTGTGCCATCCGCGCGCCGGCGTTGACGCCGTCAGTCGCCCCGTCCCGGAGCCGTGCCCGAATCGTGTCCCCCTCGTTGTCTATGACGACCGACACGAGACTCACGGGGTCGGTCACGCCAGGCCGGTCGAAGTTGTCTGCGAGCCGCGCCCGGACGTCCGCCAGCGCCGCACTGAACTGCCGGCGGAACTGCTCCATCGCCGCCTGCACCTCCGCCGGGTACCGCCGCTTGTGCCGGCTATGAAGCTCGCTGGTCGTGGTGTGGTGGCCGCCGTAGTCGGCCACACGCGTCCGACCGGGCACAGTGTGGTGTGGATAGTGGGGTGCTGGCATCAGATGTCACGCTCCGTTACGCGCCGAACAGCGAGTCCTCGAACCGAACCAGCTCGGGTTGCTCGGGGAGTACAACTACCGTCTGCTCGGGCCCGCTGGTGAGTGTGGCCGGGAGCGTGATCTGTGCCTGGATAGCGTACACGCCGGCCTCGG
>CAZOQK010000060.1:0-11363 GCA_964581735.1 uncultured Halobacteriales archaeon
GGCCGGTAATCCAGCCGATGTCGGCCGAACACCAGTAGGTGTCCTCGGGTTTGATGTCCAGGACTGCATGTGAGGTCCAGGCGACGTAGGAGAGGTACCCGCCGGTGGTGTGGGTGACGCCTTTGGGTTCGCCGGTTGTCCCAGAGGTGTAGATCCGAAAGAGGTCGTCGGTCGCCGCGCGTTCGACGGGCGTGACCCGTTCGTTCGCGTGGTCGCCGACTATCGCGTCGTAGTCGTACTCGTCGTCGGCGAGCGCGCAGTCGTACCCGTCCAACCGGTCGACCATGACGGAAGTCACGTCCTGTTCGAGTGATGCGCTCGCAGTGTCGGCCTTGTTCTTCAGCGTCACGGCGTCGCCGCGCCGGTAGTAGCCGTCGCAGGTGATGAGATACTCCGAGCCCGCCGAGTCCATCCGCATCGCGAGTGCGTCGCCCGAAAACCCCGCAAAGACCACCGAGTGGGGCGCGCCGATGCGGGCACACGCCAGCATCGCAATCGGGAGCTCCGGAATCATCGGCATGTACATCGTGACGATGTCGCCCTCCTCGACGCCGATGTCCCGGAGCGCGGCCGCGAACTCGTTGACCTCGCGGTAGAGCTCCAGATACGTGTAACTGCGGCGCTCGCCGAGTTGCCCCTCCCAGACGAGCGCGCGCTGGTTCTTGCGTTCGGGCAGGTGTCTGTCCACGCAGTTGGCACAGGCGTTGAGCGACCCGCCCTCGAACCACTGGTAGGCGTCGTCGCCCTCTGCGAGGACGGCGTCGTACTCGGCGTCCCAGTCGAGTAGGCCGGCCGCACGCTCCCAGGCACCGGGCCAGTTCTGTTCGAACTCCTTGTAGACGGACTCGTCCGTGACGTTTGCCTGCTCGATGAACGACTCGGGCGGAGAGAGCCGTTCCTCCGCGGGCTGGTGCGTGTCCAGACCCGCGTTGTTCCCGTCTGCCATTTCTCTTGACTAACACTACACGTGCTTTCGTGGATAAACTTTCTCACCTTTGTCGCCGATACTCCCGCTGTCCGGGGAATTCATACAGACTCGTTGCCACGTCCGCCCGACGGCGTGGCTGTCAGTTCACAGCCACACCGCAGTCGACACGCTATTTGGAATGGCTGTCACACGGTCGCGTATGGAACACACGAACATCGACGACATCGATTTGTGGATGAGTCCGGCACGCGCGAAACGCTCGCTCTCGAACGCGCTCGGCGCCGAGCATGTCGCCGTCAACCACTACGAACTCGCACCCGGCGACGCATTTGGCTTTGGCTATCACCGCCACGCCGACCAGGAGGAACTGTTCTACGTCATCGAGGGCACGGCGACGTTCGAGACCGAGGACGGCGATGTCGAGGTGAGCGCGGGCGAGGCAATCCGCTTTGGGCTCGGTGAGTGGCAACTGGGCACAAACAAGAGCGACGAGCGCGTCGTGGCGCTGGCACTCGGCGCGCCCGCCGAGACCGGCGACATCGACATCGTCCGGGAGTGTCCCGACTGTGGCGACCAGCAGTCGGTCCGCGTTGAACCCACCGACGACCGCGATGCGCTCGTCGCTGTCTGCAAAGCGTGTGGCGCCGAGACGGTCAGACACTCCTGAAGTGGCCACTCGGGCAGAGTGTCACATGGCGGCCATCCCCGTCAGGTTCTCCCCGAGTACCAGCGAGTGGATGCCGTGGGTCCCCTCGTAAGTGTACACCGTCTCCACGCTCGCGAGGTGGCCCATCGGTGGGTAATCGGTCGTGATGCCGTTGCCACCGACTTGGCCGTGACGGCGCCGCTCTCCCCCGATGGGTTACGAATCGTCGCCAGCGGCGTCATTGCGACGGCGCTGACCGCCGGTGGCATGCTGGCGACGGACCTCCGGCACGCCCCTTGCGTGTGCAACGGCGCCCATCGTCGCGCTCGGACTGCCCCTGACACTGCCGGAAGCGGCCGGTACCGTCAGTACTGTCGTGGTCCTTGTTGGTATCCACGTGGCTGGCCGGGCCGTCGGCAGGAAAGTACGGGCGCCACTGGGGACCGCTTAGTCGTCGGCGACGCCCGCCGCGTCGGCGCGGTCCTCGCTGGATTGCTCGCGGACGAAGTCGGTGAAATTATCGAACAGCACCTTCGCCTCACAGGCCGCGCCGTAGTTCTCGGCGTCGATACCGTCGAGTACCCGCTGGATGCGCTCGTCGGGGAGGTCCTTACCCGACGTGACCGACTCCGCGGTCGCCATGTCGTACTCAGGGTGGAACTGCACCGTAAAGACATTGTCCTTGCGGAAACCGTGGATGCCGTAGTCGTTTTTCGCGAACACCGTCGCGCCCGGCGGCGCCTCGGTGACGTGGTCCGAGTGGGTGGTGAAGACCGTAAACTCGCCGTCGACACCATCGAGCAGGGTGTTCTCGCTGTCGTGTTCCACGGTCCTGTAGCCGATTTCGTACTCACCCATGTCCTCGACACGCCCGCCGAGTACGTCAGCAAGCAGTTGGTGGCCGTAACAGACGCCGAGCATCGGCATCCCGGTGTCGATGGCATCGCCCACGTAAGACTTCAGCGCCCCAATCCAGGGTTCGTCCCAGTAGACGGAGGCGCGCGACCCGGTGAGGACACAGGCGTCGAACTGGAAAGTATCGGGGAGTTCACCGCCGGGACAGTGAAACTCCACGAGGTCCGCATCCAGTTCACGCCGGAAGTTCCGACGGGTGTCCGCGCCGTCGTGAGCCGCGTTCAACAGTGCGATTCGCAATCGATCCATCGCGTTTTTATATCCGCTCGGGCCTGAAAAACGTGCGTATCGTCGGACGACGTTGCCGGACCCTCGGACTACCCCCGCCACTCTAAGACCGTTGCGGACCACGTGTAGCCGGTCCCGGCCGCGAGAAAGAGCACCACGTCACCCCCGTCGACGCGCCCGCGCTCGAGGCCCTCGTCGAGGGCGAAAATCTGGTCGACGCTCTGCATGTGGCCGTAGTCATCGAGGTAGTAGCCGTCGGATTCGGGGTCGACGCCCAACTCCTCGAACAGCGTGTGGTGGAACGACCGCTTCATATGCGTGACCGCGACGAAGTCGAGGTCCGACCGGTCGTACCCCGACTCCGCCAGCGCGTCCTCGGTCACTGAGAGGTAGTTCGGCAGCGAGACCGGTGCGATGCGCTTTTTCATCCCCTCGGGGTCGGGGACCGTCAGGTGGTGGAGGTCCTGGTCGAGCGTATCCTCGCTCGTGGGATTGCGTGACCCGCCGGCGGGCATGATGACATCTTCGGAGAAGGAGCCGTCAGTGATGGCGGCGCTCTCGTGGACCCACGCACGCGTTCGGTCCTCCTCGGGGTCGGCTTCGAGTACGTACGCCGCCGCGCCGCTCCCGAAGTTGAACATGAACGAGGACTCCTCGTCCGTATACTCGAGCAGGTCCTCCTCCCGGGAGGCCGTCAGCACGAGCGCGGTGTCGATACTGTCGGCGACAAGCTGCGAGCGGACCGTCCGCAGCGCGATGGGACAGCCCGCACACAGCGTGTAGCTCTCGGTCGCGTAGGCGTTTTCGGCGCCGATGCGCTCGGCGATGTTCGCCGCCGCCGACCAGACGACGTAGTCTTTGTACTCGCTGCCGTGATAGAGCAGGAGGTCGACCTCCGTCGGGTCGACGCCGGCCGCCGCGAGGGCGTCCTCACCCGCGGCAATCGACATGTCGGTGACGTGGTCGTCGTCCGGCGGGCAAACGCGCTTTTCGCGCATCCCCATCTTCTCGACGACGACATCCTCCGGAATCCCACTCTCCGCGGCGATTTCTTCCCCAGTTACCACCTCGTCAGGCGTATACCGGCCGTAGCCGGTGAGACCTACGCTGGTCATTACCACTGAGTCCTCCCTGCGTCGGAAAAACCCTTCTCATCCCTGGCGGTGTATTCAAAACAAAGAACGTACCATTGTCGAGCTTTAAATTCCCATCCCTGGAACCGTCAAATAAATAACTGCGCGCTCTGTGTGTTTTCGTATATTATCATGTGGTCATCGCGCAGACGATTTCTGTCGGTTTGTGGTGGACTCGGAACGCTTGCTACTGCCGGGTGTCTGCGGCTAAGTCAAGGGTCCGACGACCAATCGTCCACCGAGACAGAGCGAAAATCCCCTGAGAGAACGGCCGTAGAGACTGAACCACAATCGGATGATGCGGGTAGCACGTCCCAGTCAGTCCGTCTCGACCGGACGTGGCGCCTCTCTGACCTTTCGGGCTCATCGCCGAGTTCGAACGCGGTCGCGTGGCCCTATGGCAATTCGGTACTCGTCGGTCGAACTCAGCGCGACTCCGACTTCCTTCGACGGGTTTCCGCGGATGGGACCGAAGTATGGCGCGGAGCGGATGTTCCTCAGAGTCACACTGTTTATCGGAGTAGCATCGCAACCAGCGACGAACACGTCGTCGTCGGCTTCCCCGGCGAGGGAAACGGAACGCTCCAGCCTGACAACGCGACCGATGAGGGTGCACTTATTCATTGCTATGACAGTGACTCCGGCGAATTGCGCTGGCAAACGATGATGGACCCGGAAACTTATTTTGTGAGTTCCGTCGGGATAGACGAGGGCGGCGTGGTGACCGTTGCCACCGACGCCCGCGGCGCGGCAGGCATCGACCTGTACGGACTCGACGCGGCCAGCGGCGAGCAACGCTGGCGGCGGTCAGAGTTGCCGGTCGATGATACGGTCGACCGGACAACTGACTCAGTTACGGATGGCCCGCGCTTTGTTATCGCCAGTTTCTGGGGACTGTTCGCGCTGGATACCAGCTCCGGTGCGGTCACCGATGGGTATCGTAGTCCGGACACACCGTATTTTGACCTCTCGCTGGACGACGGCGATATCTACGGAACGGACACCGCCACTGCTGTCCGGTTCGACCTCGACTCGTTTTCAGGGCAGTGGGAGACAGAACTGGTCGGTAGCGGCGAACGGAACTGCGAGGTCGGGAACGACGCCGTGTTCGTCAATGATAGGGACAGTTATGTCTACTCATTCGAGAGAGAAACCGGCAGCCAGCGGTGGCGACAGCGGGTTGATGGTGGGGTTGTGGACATAGCGCTCACGGACGAGCACCTGTGGGTGAGCGACACAACGGGTGCCGTCCGGGGATACGCCCGAGAAAGTGGCGAGGTGGCAAGCGAATCGATGACCGTCACGACGAAATCGTCCGCTGCCGGTGAAGTGGTCCCGCTCGTCGGCACAGATGAGACGCTGTTCGTCGGCGGGGAAGAACCCGGACAGTTCGAGGTCGTTACCGTCTGATTCCAGCGTTCCGGTGATTCAAAACGGGACGAGCGATTACTGCCCGTACTGCTCCTTGAGCGTCTGCCGGTCGATTTTCGACGGCCCGCTCATCGGCATCGAATCCACGAAGGCGATGTGTTTGGGCACCTTGAACGCCGCAATCCGGTCGTCGAGGAAGCCCTGCAGTTCCTCTAACGTCAGCGCGTCGTCGCCCTCGATGACCGCCTTCCCGACCTCGCCCCACTTCTCGTCGGGCACCGGGACGACGATGACGTCGTCGACTTTTTCGTGGGCAGCGATGATGTCCTCAACCTCGGGCGGATAGACGTTTTCCCCCCCGGAGACGAAGAGGTTCTTTTTGCGGCCCTCGATGTGGTAGTAGCCGTCCTCGTCGATACGCGCGAGGTCGCCCGTCGAGACCCAGCCGTCACCGAAGGACTCCTCTGTCTCTTCCCCGTTTCGCCAGTATCGGTCCCCGGCGTGTGGCGAGGCGAGTTCGAGTTCGCCGACTTCGCCCTGGGGCAGTTCGTTGCCGTCGTCGTCGACGATGCGGGTGTCGACGTACATCGCGGGCTTGCCGATGGAGTCGGTCTTCTCCCGCGGGAAGTCGTCGGGCACTGTGAAGTTGTTCGGGCCACACTCGGTCAGGCCATACCCCTGCGAAAGGTCGATGCCGCGCTTGCTCCAGGCCTCGATAATCGAGTCCCGGCAGGGACCGCCGCCGCTCTTTGCGAACCGGAGCGAGGAGAGGTCGGTGTTCTCCCACTCCTCGTCTTCGACCATAAAGCGGAGGACGGCGGGCACCGCGACCAGGACCGAACACCGGTGGCCCTCGATGAGGTCGAGCACCTGTCGCGGGTCGAAGTCCCGCGAAATAATGACCGTCCCACCCATATGGAAGAAGGGAATCGTCAGGACGTTCCAGCCGCCGGTGTGGAACATCGGGAACACCATCGGCGTCACGTCGTGTGGCTGAAGACCCCACGAGATGATGGTGTTGAAGGCGTTCCACATGATGCCGCCGTGGGTCTGGACGACCTCCTTCGGGAGGCCGGTCGACCCGCCGGTGTGTAAAAAGAGGTGCGGGTCCGAGAGCGCGAGGTCGGCCTTCTCGACGGGGTCGTCCTCGTTGGGGAGCACGTCGGGCAGGCGTTCCCACTCGCGACCCTCCGGGGCGCTGTGTTCCCGGAAGTCGCCCTGTCCCTCGGAGGGGAGCCCGATGACCGGTGGAACGGCAAACTCACGGTCGAACCGCCGGAGTGCGGTGTCGACATCGGCCTCGAAGGGCTTCTCGACGAACAGCATCGCCGGCTCGATGTCGTTTAGCATCTCCGTAATCTCGCGGGGTGCCAGCCGGTGTGAGAGGGGTGCCAGAATCGCGCCTACTTTGCCCGTCGCGAAGTAGAGGTCGACCAGTTCCGGTCGGTTCCGTGAGACGATGGCGATACGGTCGCCCTTCTCGACACCCTCTTCGCGTAGCAGTCGCGCGGTCCGATTCGCCCGCTCGTCGAGTTCCTCGTACGTGTACTCGTCGCCAGTGTCGGCGTCCACAAGGCCGATGCGGCCCGGGGAGAGTTGCGCGCGCCGTTCGCTCAGTGCCCCGACCCAGCCGTACGGTCGCTCGCCGTGATTGTGTACTGTCATGATTTGTGTCTCCGTCCCACTCGGTCCGTGCCGGCGACCGACCAATGTGACGGCCGGCACCGTCTGGTGGCGCCGCGTGACTCCCGTCGACCCCGCCCACGGCGTCCCGAGTGTGCGTCTGACACGGCTTCGTACAGCCGCCCCAATAAAAATATTTCAGATTTGGCCCTCGCCTGTCAGGTCGCGCCAGTGCCGGCCGAAGGGTACCCGGCGGCCGGGAGACCCCACTATCCCTTCTGAGATTTTGCAGGACAGGATTAAAACGGATACCGGCGGTCGGGTGGTATGGCACTGGTACTGGATGTCGACCACGTCTCGCAACTGCACGACCTGTTCGAGTTGCACATCGAGCAGGGACTGCACCACGGGGCGCAACTCTCGGTGTTCCAGAATGGGACGGAGGTAGTGAACGCGGCCGGTGGGACGACCGGCCGTCGGGTAAGCGCACCGACCCGACGATGTCACATCCCTTTTGACGTGCGAAACCCCCGGCGACGACGTGTGTCCACCAACTCACAGCACAGGGCGAGTTCGACTACGACGACCCGCTCCGGCAGTACTGGCCCGAGTTTGCCATCCTCGGCACGGAGAAAGCCCGCGCCACGGTCCGACACGTCCTCAGTCATCAGGCTGGGATTCCTGAAAGCGAGTTCGACGGCAAGCCCGACGAGCAGTCAGTCGAGGTTAACCGTGGTGTTGGGACAGGACCGGCGATGTACGGAACTCCGTCCGGGCCGGCGACGGCATCCCTGATAGCGAACGCAACGGTCCCGGTGACCCCACCCACGAGTGCTGTCAGGTCCTCGTTCGCTACCAACGACTGAGCGTTTACTTGTGCTTCCCTCGGGTCGGCTGCGGAGTCCCAAACGTCGACGATGCACGTCGTTCCATCCACCGCAAATTCGTCCTCGCCCGCCGTCACCTCGCTGGGGATATCCACCCCGCGGTAGCCGAAGTACGTATAAAAGCCCTGGACTGTGACCCGCTCGAACCGACTCAGTGACCCCGAGAGTGGCTGGATTAGCCCGATGCGGACCGGCCCGGATACTCTCTCTGTGGTGTCCGTGCCCGCCTCGGTCGTCGTTTCTTCGGGCATGGTTTCAGGGGTCTCCTCGGGTGTATCCCGTGGCGTGTGCACAGGCGCCGGGGACGGCTCGGCGGTGTCACCGTGGGGTTGTCTCCGTCCGTGTCCTCCTGGCCAAACCCGAGACAACCGGCCAATCCACAGATGCCACCGGCACCGAGCGTTCTGAGCATTGCCGCTGTGAGACGCCCGGTCGGTCCCACTGTCGTGCCAGAAACCCGCCGATTTCGTGGCCTGAAGTGTCAGACTGTCGGTCCTGGCAATCAGAGCTATCAGTCATACGATGTGGTGACAACTATCGGGAAAAACTCTTCGGGGCTATCACCCGGTGCCCTCGATGTGTGCCAGCAGTCGCTCCGTGACTGCCCGTGAGTACTCGATATAGCAGAGGTGTCTCCCTTCGACGGCTTCGCCGGTGCCCCGTGGTAGCCCATCGGCCAACTGACGGGCGGACTCCGGGTCGACCACGGGGTCGTTGACGCCCCAGCAGACCAGCGTTGGGAGCGACAGTTCGTACAGCGGCCCTGCGTCGAACGAGTCGACGGCCCGAATCTGGGCCGCGACCGCCCCGGTGGCGGCGTCGTCTTCGCGTCGCCATCCCACGATATCCTTGACGAGGTCCGGCCGCGCGTCGATATACGCCGGCGAGAACGCCCCCGACAGCGAGTCGGCGAGTGCGTCGTCGGTCCGGTCCTCGGGGTGAAGCGCCCGGAGCGCACCGATGTCGACTGCGTCGCCGCTGGCGGCCGTACACAAAAGCGTCAGCGAGCGGGCACGGCCGTACTCGCGGGCGTACCGCAACGCCACCATCCCGCCCAGCCCCGCGCCCACGATGTGGGCACGGGACACGTCGGCATCGGCGAGGACAGCCTCGAAGTCGGCCGCGAGCGCGTCCACGTCGTACGGTCCCGGTGGGGCGTCAGAGCGGCCAGTCCCGCGGAGGTCCCAGACCAGGGACTCGTGAGGGCCGGCGACGGCTCGGTGTTGCCAGCCCCAAAGCCACGCGCCAAAACCCACGTCGGAAACGAACGCGACCGTCTCGCCGTCGCCGTCGGTGTGGTAATGCAGCGAGAGGCCGTCGCGTGTCGCTGTCGGCATACTCTTCGTTTGTGGGTCGGGGGTCGACTGTTCTTCGGTCCGGTCCCGACAGTGACCGGATGACGACACCTGCCATGCCGCTGGCAGACGGAGACCGCCCCGTTCACCGTTCGAGAAGGTGAATGAGGACCGCGAACGGAATCGCAAACACGAGCACCATCGCGACTAGTTCGGCGGCCACCATCACCGGGGGCGACCGCCCGGCCTCGAGCTGTAAGAACGTGAGCGTGACAAACCACAGCACGCACAACTGGATGACCGACCGGTCGTCCAGCCGTCCGAGCCGCTGAAACACGTCCATACCGGTCTTACCTGCTCGGTAAATCAAAAATCTGTTGTCGAGAGTGTACACC
Organism: uncultured Halobacteriales archaeon; assembly: GCA_964581735.1. Taxonomy (GTDB): domain Archaea; phylum Halobacteriota; class Halobacteria; order Halobacteriales; family Haloarculaceae; genus Salinibaculum. Next base: position 9,422 of record CAZOQK010000060.1, read on the forward strand.
CGCCGGAGTCAGCAGTCCGGTCAGGGGACGACGCGGCGGCGCCTACGTCACTCCGGACCTTGCCAGGTCGCGACCTGGCCGGTCGCGCCGTCGACACTCGCTGAGATGATAACCTCGTCGCCGGCCGTGTCGACGGCGACATCGAGCGTCGTCCCGGCCGCGAGCCCGTCATCGCTGCGGAGGTCGCCGACCCGATCGGCGAACACGGTCGTTTCCGTCGGCTGGGCGATCAGGGTCTGGGCGTCGACAGCCTCGGTTACCTCGACGGTGAGGCTGCCCAAATCACCCGCATCCGGTTCCTCGTAGGTATACGACAGCGCCTCCGGCGGGACGGCTTCGGCTGCCGCCTCGTCTGAGAGGTCGTCGGTCGGCACGGTGCTGGTCAGCACGGGGCCTTGTGCCCCCTCGTCGACCGCGAACACCGTTACCTCGTCGCCGTCGGGGTCGACCTGCACCGGGACGCCGAGATAGCCGTCGATGTTCCCGTCCCGCGGGGTCACTTCGTTGTAGCCGCCCGAGGCCGCTTCCGCCCGAACCGCCGTTGCATCCGTCTCGCCGACGACTGCGGCCCAGAATTCGGGGAGTGAATTCCCAATTGCCGGTTCGTACCGCAGCGCCAGCGACTCCGGGGGGAGCAACTCCCTGGCCTCGGCACGCGAGAGTCCCTGCTGGCTGTTGTCGTCGCTGCTGTCGTCCCGGGCTGGGGTTGCGGTATCAATGTCCGACCCGGGTGTCGGCGTGTCCTCATCCGGGTCGTCGGTCGTGCCGTCGCTGGTGTCGCCGTCGCCGTCACTCCCGCCGAGACACCCTGCCAGTGCCACCGTTGCACCGGCACTGAGCAGGAACGTTCGGCGAGTCGGGATATCGGTTCGTCCGTCGTGGTCACTGTCTGTGGAGGGCATCGGTAGGGGGTCTCTACACTCCGGGCTTTGGCCCGCGATTGATTAATCTTTTCCGTCAGTTTCCGAGCGAGAAACACCGCTGGGACGCCCGAGGCCGGTCCGCGCGGCCGGTCAGGCGCTGCTGACCTGTGCCAGAATCTCGGGCACAGCGTCGAGTGCGTCGTCGACTTTCTCCGCGTCAGGGCCGCCACCCTGTGCGAAGTCCGGCGGGCCGCCGCCGCCACCGCCGACGCGGGAGGCGAGTTCGCCGACCACGTCGCCGGCGTCGACGCTCACGCCGTCGGGCACGGCGACGACGAAGGTTGCACCGTCGGCACCCGACCCGATGACGGCAATCTTGCCCTCGTCGACGAGTGCGTTTGCCGTTGCCCGCAGTTCGTCCATGTCCGCATCGAGGCGCTGGACGACTGCAGTCGTCCCGGCGACATCGACTTCCTCGCCACTCCCGCCGCCGCTTGCCCGCACCTCGGCGAGTTCCTCTTTCAGGTCTTCGATCTGTTTGTCCCGTTCTTTCCACTCGTCGAAGAAGCGCTGTGCCGTCGCGGGCACTTCCTCGGGGGTCACGTCCAGTACGTCAGCGGCCTCGTCGAGTGCGCGCTCGGTGCGCTGGGTGGCGTCGACAGCGGCGTCGCCCGCGGCGTAGGTCAGCCGGATCACCCCGTCCTGAATCCGCTCGGTGTTCAGGAGTGTGATGGCGCCGATGTCGCCGGTCCGTGAGACGTGGGTCCCGCCACAAGCCTGGGTGTCCTCGCCGACGGTGATGAGCCGAATCCGCTCGCCGCTCGGAATCCCGCCCTGGTAGATGTCGAAGCCGTACTCGCTTTCGGCGTCGTTGCGGTCGGGCCAGTCCTGTGTGACCGGCAGGTTGTTCATTACGACCTCGTTGGCGACGTGCTCGATTTCCTCGACTTCCTCGCGCGTGATGGATTTGTAGTGTTTGATGTCCAACCGGGCGGAGTCGGTGTGTTTCTGTGCGCCGGCCTGCCGGATGTGCTCGCCCAGCACCTGCCGGGCGGCGTGGCCGACGATGTGGGTCGCGG
>CAZOQK010000061.1:0-4287 GCA_964581735.1 uncultured Halobacteriales archaeon
GCTTCGGGCCGGGCGGCACGCCGACGGAACCGGGCGCGAGCACCGATGCTGCTGCACTCGCCGAGGACTAACAGATGAGCAACGAGGCACTCGCCGCGCTGCAGCGACTCGGGCTGACGGCTTACGAAGCCCGCGTCTACGTCGCACTGAGGAAACTACAGTCGGCGACCGCGAGCGAGATCGCGGACGTGTCGGACGTGCCCCGCTTGCAGGTGTATCAGACTGCGGCGGCGCTCGAAAACCGGGGCTTCATCGAGGAACAACAGGCGAACCCGACGCGCTACCGGGTCGTTCCGGTCGCGGAGGTCCGCCAGCAGTTCGAGGCGCAGTTCCAGACCGACAAACGACAGTCGTTCGAGTATATCGAGTCGATTCAGGAGACCCTCACAGAGACCAGACAGGAATCGAAGGCTAAAGCTGGAGTCCGGGGCCGCCCGAACGTCGCGACACGAGCCAGTCACCTACTGACCGACGCTGACCGGTCTGTCGTCTACGGCACCCGGCCCGACATACTGGCTCGCGAGCGGGATACCGTCGACCGTCTCGGCGAACTCGGCGAGCGCGTCGCCACCGGCGACGACATGGTCGTCTTCGAACCGTGGTAAGTCCCGCCATCCCGGTCGCCGTCCTGTCATGTGGCTACTGTCAGGCTGGCCCGGACGACGTATCAGTTCGCTGTCTCACTGCTGTCTGCTCGTCGACTCCGCGCGAGGCACTGCGGACACCCGCTATTGACCACGTGGTCGTACAATCTCTCACACTCGTTGCAACCCGAGAGCCGGTTCTCATTGTCCCCGCCGTCGTGGGGAGGCAAAATGAGTATAGATAGCCTACTACCGGACTACTGCTCGACTTCGACTTTTCCCCGGACGACATCGAGGAAGTCGTCCGGGTGCTCGACGTGGGGCAAGAGGAGTGTGTTGTCGAAGACGACCAGACGGGCGTCGACTCGCTCTGCCAGTTCCCGGCCGTCTTCCAGCGGCGTGATGTCGGCGTCGCGGCCCCAGACGAGCGTCACGGGCGCGTCGACTGCTTCGAGTGCGTCCCCGATGTCCTTGTCGGGGTCAAGGAAGCCGCTGACGAAGGAGGCGGGGCCAAAGCGCGCACCGTGTTGGTGGGCCGACTGCCACTCGTAGTCGACGATGTCGTCGGGGAGGTTGTTCATATCGTAGTAGCCGTGATCGTCGTGGAAGTACCGGATGGAGAACTTGCTGACGCTGAGGTTGTACAGCGCCTGGCCGAGCACGGGCGAGCGCATGAGCGCGCGCAACCAGGTCCGGCCGCCACCCATCGACGTGTCGGTGGGGCAGGCGAGAACCAGTTCCTTCACCTCGGACTTCCGGGCGGCCATCGCGGCGTAGGAGCCGGCCAGCGACGACGCGACGACGACCGGCGGTTCGTCGCTCAGGTCCTCGATGGCATCGGTGAGGAAGGTGGCGTACAACGACGCCGAATACAAAAGCGGGGGCCGGTCCGAGTGGCCGAAGCCAGGGAGGTCCGGCGCGATGACGTGATACTCCGCCGCGAGGTCGTCGAAGACGGCCCAGAACTCGTGGCTCGACGCGGCAGCGTTGATGCCGTGAAAGAGCAACAGGTCCTGGTCTTCGGGGTCGCCGGCCTCTGTGTAGCTCACGTCGAAGCCACGCCAGCGGTAGGTGCCGTGGTCGCCATCAAGATATGGCTCGAAATCGCCCGAGCGGGCCGTCAGCAACCGGTTTGCGAGCGCGGTCAGGCCGACCGTGCCTGCGCCGACACCGAGGAGGTTTCGGAGTTTCATACCCGTACCTAACGGCCGTCGCGGGTATATACGTGATGCCCGGCAGCGCCGTATTTAGGTGTATCCGGCGATTTTCCCGGCGAGTGTATCCTTGTCTTGGACACCCACCAACTGCTCGACCTGCTGGCCGTCGGCAAACAGCACCAGCGTCGGCACGCCCTGGACGCCGAACTGCTGTGCTAGGGGCTGATTCTCGTCCACGTCGATCTTCACCACTGCCGCCTCCGTCTCCGCTGCCAGCGCCTCGACGGTCGGTGCAAGCATCTTGCAGGGGCCACACCAGTCCGCGTAGAAGTCGGCCAACACGACATCGTACTGCTCGATGGCCTTGTTGAAGTCGGTCTCGCCGTCGACGTGGAGCGGTTCGGACGGGGAGTCGGGGTTCGACGCCGCTTCGAGGAGTTTCTCTTTTTTCCGTTCCCGCAGGTCGTCCAGTGAGTCGTTCTCGCTCATCACACTACTGTACGCCCTGGATACGTTTAGATGTTTTGCGCTTATGGCACAATACTGCACGTCGGCAGCTACGCGTCGGTGGTGTCGTCGCCGTGGCCGGTGAAATTGGCGTCGACCAGCCTGGTAAAACGGTCCAGCAACTTCGCCGGCAGCGAGGGCGAGACGACATCAAGCAGGCGCCGTGTCTCCTCGGGGCGCGCCAGTCGGATATGGCTCCGGCCGTCCTTATCGTAGGTTTTCTCGGCGACATCGGCGTCGACGAGCGTCGAGACGTGCCACGCGACCGTACTCCGGGCGACCCCGAGGTCGGTTGGCAAGTCGCTGGCCGCGACCGTGCCACTGTCGAGGGTTCGGACGATGATCTCACGGGCTGTCTCGCGACGCAACAACGCGATCGTGCGCTGCTCCCAGGGTTCGTAGCCCGTCGGGAAGTAGTGTGTCCGGCCGCGGAGGGATTCGCTGTCTAAGGCTCCCGAATCGAGGAGCCGGCGGAGGTGATACTGGGCCTGCCCGGTCGCGATACCGAGCTCCCGGGTGAGCTCGTTGAAATACACCCCGGGGTGGGATTCGACGTGGTCGCGGACAGCATCCCTCGTGTCACTCATCGTCTGTGGGTAGGCGTCGGAGACGTAAATACGCACAGATGCGTTCTCACGGGCCGGGAACGGTCAGCCGGACTCGGCGGGTGGCCCCGACCGGTAGAGCGCGTACAGGACGACCGCCGCGATGGCGAAATCGGAGCCGTGCTCGATGATGTGATGAGCCGACATCGGGACCAGCCCCATCGCCGTCCCGAACCCGACCAGCGACCGCGTGACCAGCAGCCCCAACGCGAGCGTCAACAGGAGATACACCGTCGTCCCGCGGCGCCGGTAGCCAGCCAACCCAACGAGAAACAGCGCCGCCGTCCCGAGCGTTGCCAGCCCGAGCACCGCCAGCAACAGTGCTACCTCGGTCTCTGAAAGCCACTCGCCAGCGGTCTGTAGCATCCTCTCGCGTCGCTACGACGGCCACCGGCGAGTGTGTTACGCCTCGCGATAACTCGCCGCTATTTTGTATATTGTACAACAAGCACAAGAAATCTCACCTACGAGAATGGAATATTCGTATGGAACAGGACGTCGGTGGATCGGAGAGAACGGCACGTCTGGTCGCAGGGCAACTGCTGGCACTCGTCGGAATCGCGGCACTGCTTGAGGCGGTTCCGGGCGGCATCGCGGTCGGTGCGGTAGCACTGGTGCCGGGTGTTGTCTTCATCGTGACCGGGACTTACTTGCGGTCGTCGTCGAGACAGTCGGCCAACGGCTTGAGCAGTTCGTCGGAGACGGTGTACGGGTCGGTCTTGCGGTTCCTGACCCGCTCGGCGTACTGGTCAAGGCCGCCCCGGCGCTGCACCTCCGCCTCCAGCAGCGCGCTGGTGTCCTCCCGGAGCAGGGTCCGAATCTCTTCGGCGTACCGCATCCTGGCCTGTGATTCGCGCTCGCCGCTCTCGCTCAGGTACGCACGGTGGTCGACCAGCGCATCGAGGACATCGTCGACGCCCTTGCTGTCCGTGGCGACGGCCTCGACAATGGGTGGCGCCCAGCCTTCCCCGTCGTCGCTGTCGTCGCTGTCGTCGCTGTCGTCGTCCGCCCCGGGCCGGTCGAAGCCACCTGCGCTCGCGCCGTGGTGACCCACCCGCGATGGCATCCCGCCGTCCCGGTACTCGATCATCTCCTTGAGCTCCTGGACCGTCCGGTTTGCGCCGTCTAAATCAGCCTTGTTGACGACAAATAGGTCGGCGATTTCGAGAATCCCGGCTTTGAGCATCTGGACATCGTCGCCGCTGTCCGGCGGGACGAGGACGGCGACGGTGTCTGCCATCTTCACGATATCAATCTCGTTTTGTCCCGCCCCCACCGTCTCGATGATGACCTTGTCCTTGCCGAAGGCGTCCAGCGCTTTGACCGCGTCCGTGGTCGCCGTCGAGAGCCCGCCAAGCGACCCCCGGGCGGACATCGAGCGAAAGAACACGTCCATGTCGCCGACGTTGCTCGCCATCCGGATGCGGTCCCCGA
>CAZOQK010000061.1:4297-7228 GCA_964581735.1 uncultured Halobacteriales archaeon
GCGAGGAGGGGTCAATAGCGATGACGCCGACCGTCAGCCCCCGTTCGCGGTAGGTCGCGGCCATCTTGTCGACGAGCGTCGATTTGCCTGCACCGGGCGAGCCGGTGACGCCAATGATGTCGGCTTGGCCCGTGTGTTCGTGCAGGCGGGAAACGAGGTCACGGTACCCCGGCTCCCGGTCCTCGATCTTCGTGATGACACGGGCGAGTGCGCGGTGCTTGCCCGCAAGGAGGTCGTCGATGAGGTCGGCCGTCATCGGCGCTCGGGAACGTGCTCGCGGACGAACTCGATCATCTCGTCCATCGACGCCCCCGGCCCGAACACTTCGGCGACGCCAGCTTCCTTCAGTTCCGTGGCGTCATCGTCGGGCACGATACCGCCGACGAGCAGGAGTGTATCGCTGAAGGCGTCGTACTCTTTGAGCCCGTCGATAATCTTCGGGACGAGCGTGTCGTGGGCCCCCGAGAGAATCGAGATGCCGAGGACATCCACGTCCTCCTGGACCGTCGCCTGGACGATTTCGTCCGGCGAGCGGTGCAACCCCGAGTAGACGACCTCGAAGCCGGCGTCCCGAAAGGCCCGCGCGATGACGTGTGCACCCCGGTCGTGCCCATCCAGCCCCGCCTTACCGACGAGACATCGAATCGTTCGCTGCTCCTGGTCTGCGCTCATATCCCCATTGTATGCCGAGAATCCGATTTGATGCTTTCGGTGACGGACGGCAATGCCTACGACGATTGTCGATATAGCGGCAATCGATGGATGCCCGAAACCCAAACCAAGTTGTCTCTGCAGCACCGAATACGAGTATGGCAGTCGCCGATAGCGTCCGGTCGGGATTGCGCGCTCGTCCCCGAGCCATCACCGCCGTCCTCTCGATTATCGGGTATATCCTGGTCGGGGGGGCACTGTACGGGTTCATCCCGTTGTTTCCCGAACTCTCCCGGGGCACGGTCAACCTCTTTAGCCACATCATCGCCGGCATCAATACCCTGGCGCTTTCCTGCCTGCTCGCCGGGGTCTATTTCATCAAGAACGACGACGTGCGCCGCCATCGCGCGTCGATGCTGTCGGCGTTTACGCTTATCATGCTGTTTCTGGTCTTTTACCTCTGGAAGACCGGCGGCGGCTTCGAGAAATCCATCGTCGCTCCCGACGGCATCACGCTGGCCTATCTCTCGATGCTGGGCATCCACATCTTCCTCTCGGTGGTCACCGTCCCGGTGGTCCTCTATGCGGTCATCCTCGGGCTAACACACACGCCCGCGGAACTGCGCGAGACGGGCCACGCCCGCGTCGGGCGCATCGCCGCCACCGCCTGGAGCGTGAGTCTCTTCCTCGGCATCGTCACCTACGTCATGCTCAACCACATCTACGCCTGGGAAGTCCGACACGCGGCGTGGCTGTTGCTGGTCGCCGTCCCGCCGCTCCGCGGTCGGTAGCGCACGCCTTAGGACAACATCCCACACGGTCCTGAGGAGCGCGCCCCCACCCGTTCGCATGGCGAGCGAAGGCGACGGCTCGGGAGGCGAGGAGGCTGCCGGGGACGTGATACGTCGCTGTGACTACTGTCGGCTCCCCATCCCGGGTCCGACTGTCACCTACCAATACTGTTCGCAGGCCTGCCGCGATGCCATCGAGGAGAGCGACACGGTGTTCACACAGTTCCACGGCTTCCGTCGCCCCGATACTGGGGTATCCGTCCTCGACACCAGTCTCCCGCAAGGCAGCCCCAGAATTCGTCGTCCTGCTGACGGACCTCGCGGGGACGCGCACGGGGGCGCCCCAGCGTTGTGAACCCGTCGTCTACATGTCCGTTCTCGAACCGCCCGTCCCCGCCGTTTAGGAGTTCATCACGCCGGAGCGCAACGTCCTGCCGCCGTTGGAGGCCGGGACGCTCCAGACTGTCGATTGTTTCTCCTACCGCGTGGACGACCGCGACCGGATGTACGAGCGGATGAACGTTCAGAACAGCCACCTCTGGGATGTCACCGAAGACGCCACCGAGACGGTCCGGGACCCGACGGACATCGGCCAACTTCAGAACCGCCTGGACAACGCCCTCAAACACGTCGAAGCCCACGACCACGGTATCATCGTCATCGATTCGCTGACCGAACTCGGCTCGCTCGTCCAGCCGGTCCGGGCCTACAACTTCGTCACGGACATCCGGGCCGATGTCTGTACGGGCCGCTCCGTCCCGTCTTCGCCGGGGCGACCGTCACCAGCGATGTCGAGGAATTCCCCCACGACCTGGGCTACACGATCGGCGGCATCGTGGAGGGGCGGCCCAACGAGGAGATGATAGCGGGCGCGCTCATCAAGCAGATGCGCGTCCGGGAGATGAACGGCATCCTCACCTACCCCGAGTGGGACATCTACGAGTACACCGCTGGCGAGGGAATCGTCACGTTCGACCCCGTCACACAGATGAAGACCGCCGAGGCCGACAGCGTCCAGACGGAACTACCCGACGCCGATGAGGACGCGTAATCTCCCTTCAGTCCGTCCGCGGGAGCGACCACGCACCCAGCGCGAACGCGACGCCCGCGAGGGCGGCAACGGCGAACAGGTACTCCGGTGCGCCCAGCCCCGAGAGAACGCCCGCCTGCTGGCCGCCGTTGTAGGTCACCGCGCGCACCCCGCGGGCGAAGTAAGTCAGCGGCGAGAGTTCGGTGGGCAGCCACCCCGGCAGCATATCGGGGTGGACGAACGTCTCCGACAAGAAAAGTAGCGGCAGCGCGATACCGTTGCTCGCGGCGATGACACCGTCCTGGGAGTCGGCGTAGCTGCCCAACAGTGCGCCGACGCCACAAAAAAGCGCGACACCAAGGGCGACGAACGGCACCAGCAAGACCAGCAGCGGCGACACGACGACGGTGGCCGTCGTCGCGACGACGAGCAGTCCCAGCAGGAGTAGCCCTGCCGCGC
>CAZOQK010000061.1:7238-11355 GCA_964581735.1 uncultured Halobacteriales archaeon
CGACGAGCCACTCACCGCGGGTCAGCGGCGTCGTCGCCAGTTTCTCGAAGCGGTTGCCGTCGCGATGCCGGGCGACTTCGCTCCCGACCCGCGACAGCGGCGTAAAGAGTACGACGACGGCCAGATACCCCGGCAGATACCAGCCTGCTGGTTCCGCAAAGATACCGCCGCCCGCGGGATTGGTCTGGACCAGCACGCCGAAGATGACGACGATGATGACCGGGAAAAAAAACGTAAAGAAGACTGCCGTCCGGCGACGGAGGAAGGCACGCGCCGCGGCCCGGAACTCCGCGCCGACCCGGCGCAGGTGACTCACGGGGACATCCCTCCGCTGGCAATCGGGGCGTCTCGCCCCTCCAGCGTGTCGCCGCTCTCGGTGACTGCGCTCCCGGTGAGTTCCAGATACACGTCCTCCAGGTCAGGCTCGGTCCAGGTCAGCGACTCGTAGCTGACCCCTGCCGCCGCCAGCGTCTCGACGACGCTCCCGATGGCCTCGGGCGGGACATCCCTAACCGTGATGCCGCGCTCGGTCACTGCGGCAGGGTAGCCGAGTTCCCCGGCGACGCTCTCGCCGATGTCACCCTCGATGCGGAGCAGACTCTCGCCGCCGTGCCGGTCGACGAGTGCCGACGGCGAGTCGACGGCGACCAGCTGTCCGTCCGCGAGCAGCCCGACGCGGTCGGCCAGCCGCTCGGCTTCCTCCATATAGTGTGTCGTCAGGAAGATGGTCGTCCCGCCGGCGGCGAGGTTTTCGAGCAGGGTCCACAGCGCCCGCCGCCCCGCCGGGTCGATACCTGTCGTCGGTTCGTCAAGCACGAGCACGTCGGGGTCGTTGACCAGCGCCGTTGCGACGCAGGTCCGGCGCTGTTGCCCGCCGGAGAGGTCTTCGTAGTGCGTCTCGGCGTCGTCTGCCAGCCCCACGTCCGCGAGGACGCTCCGCGTGGGCCGGCCCTCGTCGTAGAGTCCGGCGTAGTAGTCGACGAGTTCGCGTGCTGTCAGGCGCTCGGCCGGGGTGAACTCCTGCGGGAGTAGCCCGATGCGTTCCCGGTCAACGCGGTTGGGTGCCTGTCCGAACACCGAGACGGTGCCCTCGGCGTCGGTTGTGCCCGTCAGCGCACGGACCAGTGTCGTTTTGCCGGCCCCGTTGGGGCCGACGAGGGCGAACACCTCGCCCGTCTCAACGGTCAGGCTGACGCCGTTGAGTGCGACCGTCCCGTCGTACCGGCGGTAGACATCTTCGGCGACGAGCGCGTCCATACCCACATCTCGACTGCCGGGAAGAAATGGGGTTCGATTAGTCACTACCAAGTCGCGCTGGGACGACCGTCACCGCCGCGGTGCCGATGCCCAGACCGGCGACCAGTGTCAGCGCCGCTATCGGCGTGCCGTTGGCCACGAACAGTGCGGTCAGCGCCAGCATCCAGAGCGCAAAGGCCAGCATCATCCCCACGATGAACTTCCGGTAAAGCGCCAGCGAGGTAAACTCCTGCCACGAGATGACTGCAGTGTGCATATCCGGTTGTAAGAGTCCCCCCGACAAGAACGCTCCCCCAAACCCATGACCCACCGCCGCCCGACGCCGGACATGGCGTCTTTGACTGGGCTCGTTCAGTCGACGCTCGGATCGTTCACCGACGGTATCGTCGGCGCTGTGCCGGAACTGGCTGCCGGACTGGTCTTTCCGGCGCCTGCCTACCTCGCCATCAGGCCGATTCGTCCTCTCTTTGGCGCCTCGCTCAGGTCGGTGTCGCTGTGCTCCTGGGCCACCCCGTACAGCGTGCCGTAGTCGACGAGGGCGAAGAACGTGTCCCGGGCTGCTATCAGCGTCGCCGGGTCGAAGAGCCATTTCCCGCCGTCTAATTTTTTCCCACCCCGCGTACCCCGTCGCTGTGACCGCTGTGCCGCCGCTGAGCTTCCAGGAACGCATGTCTTCCCAGTTCCATACCACCCAGTTACGACTCTGCCACATCATGTTTCGGCCCTCCTCGCAGGATTCGCCGATAAAAACGCCCGGGGAAGTGGGCGCGGACGCGGTATGGTATCAACTGGTGTTCCGACCAGCAATCGGTTATCCTGCGAGGCGCAACTAAAACGTATCTCCTTCCGTCAGTATTGCCGCCCGCTGACACCCTGCTCGTCTGACGCCCGCTCGCTGGCAGTCACCGTGACATATCCCGGTTTGTCCGCCCGAGGCGGGGACGAAGCACCCGCCAGAGGATGCGCGGACGGAGGAGGCTGGTCGCGGGCCGTTCAAGCCGGAAGACACGCAGGAACGCCTCGGTCAGGGCGCCGTCGTCGTGTGCTCTTGCCACCAGGCGGTCGGCGTAGCTGTTGAGTAGGTCCGCCGCAAACGGTTTCGGCCCGGTCGTCTCCTCGAAGACGAAATCCCCGGCGACAGCCGTCTTCCACGCCTCGTCGACCACGTCGCTCACCCGGCCGAACACGCGCGGCCCTAGCCCACCGACGCCAGCCGGGAGTTCGTGATGGAGCGCCAGTGCGTCAAGCGCTGCCACCGACATCCCTTGGCCGTAGATAGGATTGAAGCTAGCGACGGCGTCGCCGGTCACGACCAGACCGTCCGGGAACCGCGACAACGCGTCGTAGTGGCGCCGCACGCTCGCCGGGAACGGGTAACGCCGGATGTCCGAAAGCCACTCGCGGGCCCGCAACTGCTCGGCGATGTCCGGAAGCGGCAGCGTCTCCGCCCACCCGATGAACTGTTTGCGCGCGACCGGCGAGCGCTCGCCGTGGAGCCCCTGCAGGAGGACTTCCCACTGGTCGTCCTCGACGGGGAGCATCGCCGCACCGCGTGGCCGCCCCGGTTCCGGCCCGATGAGGACGCCCCGCTGGACTGTCTCGGGCCGGTGAATCCTGACCGTACTGTAGGTGATGTCGACGGTCACCCGGTCGGTCTCGGGGACGGGGTAGCCCTGACGGTCCAGCCACGCCGGCGTCCGACTCGTCCGTCCGGTGGCGTCCACCGTCAGCGCAGCATCGAGTGTCGTCTCCGTACCGTCTTCGTCCCGGAACCGGACTCCGGTCACCTGCTTCCGGCCGGCGTCGTGCTGGTAGTCGAGGAAGTGACAGCCGTCCCGGAGGTGAATAGCGCTGTCCCTGTGGATTCGCTCGCGGACAACGTGTTCAAACAGCGGCCGACTCGCGTACAGCGCGGGTAGGTCGGTGTCGGTCCCGGCGACCGCGCCGCCGCGGTTGTACCACACCACGTCGTCTATCATGTCGAGTTCGAGACCGCCGGCCGCCTGCACGTCCTCGCTAAAACCCGGGAAGAAATCGTCGAGGGTGGCCCGCCCGGCTTCGAGCATCGAGTGGGGCTGGCCCGTCTGGGGTGCGCCACCCCGGACCGCGGGCGATTCCGGGAGGGTGTCACGCTCGATGACGACCACCTCATCGAACGCGTCCCGGAGCACCCGGGCCGCACAGAGCCCGGCCATGCTCCCGCCGAGGACGACCGCCTGGGAACCCAGCGCCTCCGCTCTCGACCCGTCGTATCGCGGGAGGTGGGCCAACGTCATTCAGCGGTAGTACGGGCTTGAGGGAGGAAAAACTGTCCGTCGGCCCCCGTATCGACGCGCGGGTCAGTCGCCGTCGACGCGGCCGGCGTATTTCTGGAGTTCGTCGGCCAGTTCGCGGGCCTGGCCAGCCGAGAGCGTCACCCGGTCGGCGTGTGCTGGCACCTCGCTGAGGTCGGTGTTGTCCAGTTCGACCTGGAGTTCGACGTGGTCGGGGTCCTCGCGCGTGTCTGTCGTGACGTTCAGCACAGTCAGTGCCTCTTCCTCGAACCCGTGGCCCTCCGCGACGCCGTCAAGGAGGTCGAAGGTCGTGTACGCGTTGACCCTGAGAATCCGGTCTGCCATATCCGTCCTGGGGCTGGCAGCTACAAGAACGGTGCGACTGTCAGTCGTCGGCCGGCAGCGATTCGCCCTCGCCGTCGGTCGGCGCCGGCGAGGCGTCGAGGCTGTCTTCCTCGGCGTAGGGGTACCACGTCGTCTTCGTGTTGTGCATGTAGGGGTCCTCGTAGCTGGTCTCCTCGGCCTCGGCGAGGTCCTGCAGCGCCTCTTCATCGCGCTCGGCGATGAACTCCCGGAAGCTCTGGCCC
>CAZOQK010000062.1:0-11212 GCA_964581735.1 uncultured Halobacteriales archaeon
GGTCATTGACCACGACATCTACATGATCGACCTGCTGGCCGACCGCCTGCTGGTCTTCGACGGCGAACCCGCCGAACACGGCCACGCCGCGCCCCCGCAGGGCATGCGTGAAGGGATGAACGAGTTCCTCTCGAACCTCGACATCACCTTCCGCCGCGACGAGCGCACCTCACGGCCGCGCATCAACAAGCCCGGCAGTCAGCTGGACCGCGAGCAAAAAAACGACGGCGAGTACTACTACGCGCCCTAACTCCGCGCTGTCGAGCCGGTCGGCCAGGTGAACCACGACATCGTCGAGTGTTACGATACCGACCAGTTCGCCGTCGTCGACGACCGGGACGCGCCGGATGCCTTCTTCGCGCATCTGTGCGGTGAGTTCGGCGGGTGAACTCGAGGAACGCACCGAAAAGACGGTCATCGACAACACCTCGTTGACAGCCGTCTCCGCCAGCGAGTCGACAAACTGCTGTCCGTAGACCACCAGGTCCCGGTCTGTCACGACCCCTAACGGCTTATCATGGGCGTCGAGGACGACGGCACTGCCGACGCCGCTCTCGCGCAACACCTCGGCGATGTCGAGGATACTGCCGTCGACGTAGACTGTCACGATGTCTTCCAGAGCGAGTTCTCGTATCGTCATAGTAGTATGCCAGTTCCTTCACAATATCATCGTATGTGTCGACCGCGCTCCGTCGGCTTTTCCAAAACTGGCTGGATCTGTCTCCTCCCGGCGTGCCATGTTGTCGGCCATACGCCCGTCAGGAAGTTCGGTACCCTCGGACGGCGACCATCGGTACGACGGTGTAGCGGACGGCATCGGCTGTCCAGGTGATTTGCGACCGACGGTGGACAGTGCTTCGAACCGGCTGTCTGACCGACTCACGACGACGGACCAGCACCGTGATAGAGCGCGGCGCCGCTGTCCGGATCGAACAGGTGCAGCCGTTCTGGGTCGTACGCCAACTCCAGCTGTGTACCCGGGCGGAAATCCTGACGCGGTGGGGATCGCACCACGATTGATTCACCAGTCGTGAGGAGGCAATGCAGCATCAACGAGTCTCCCAGTGCCTCTGAAACCTTGAGTTCGGCCGTCACCGTATTCTCAGCCGCTGTTGCAGACTCCGCACTGATGGTAAAGTCCTCGGGCCGGACACCGAAGATCACGTTCTGCTGTGCTCCTGAGTACCCTTTGACGGTACCGCTGAAGTCGGGGTGGTCTATCTCAGACTCGGAGAGCTGTACCGGGACCAAGTTCATCCCGGGATCTCCGATAAACGTCGCGACGAACACGTCCTCGGGGAAGTCGTACAACTGCTGTGGAGTATCGACCTGTTTTAGTTCTCCCTCGCTTAATACAGCAACCCTATCCCCGAGCGTCATCGCTTCTGTCTGATCGTGGGTGACATAGATAGTCGTCGTGCCGATGTCCCGGTGCAACCGTGCGAGTTCTGACCGCATTTCGACGCGGAGCTTCGCGTCCAGATTCGAGAGCGGCTCGTCCATGAGAAACACTGAGGGGTCACGACAGATTGCACGCCCGAGCGCGACACGCTGTTGCTCGCCACCGGACAACTGCGCTGGCTTTCGATCCAAGAGATCCTCAATTCCAAGGCTCTTTGCGGCGGTTTCGACCCGCCGCAGTATCTCGTCGTCATCGAACTCACCGCCGATACCGAACGTGATGTTCCGCCGGGCCGACATGTGCGGATACAGTGCATAATCCTGAAACACCATCGCGACATCCCGGTTTCTACCGCTTACCTCTGTCACCGGCTGCCCATCGAAGCGTATCTCGCCAGCGCTAACCTCCTCTAGTCCTGCGATCATCCGCAGTGTCGTTGACTTTCCACACCCGCTTGGACCGACGATCACGAGAAATTCTCCTGCCAGTACCTCTAGGTCGATCCCGTCAACGGCAACGACATCGTCGAACCGCTTGGACACCTTTTTGAGTGTAACTGCCGTCATATCGCTCGTCGCTTGAGTGTGTATCTGGCTCATACTGATAGCTTATCTGATTACTTCGACCGCTTCCCCCTGCAGCGGCTTATCCAGGGAGACGTAATCGACACCGAGGTCGGTGTATCCCTCAAGCGCCGATACGATCTCTTCGTCGTTTCGATCGTCAAAACCAGCCTGTACGTCTAGACCACGCTTTTTCGCGAGCGCGACAGTGTTCCCATCATGCAGCATCCGTGGATAGAGATGAACTGCCGAACAGCCGAGATGTGTGGCGAGGTCAAGTCCCAGCTTTGGGTTCTCACCGAACACTCCCGGGTGCAATATGAACCCAAGGGATTCCTCGGGGGAGAGGGTCCGAACCTCGTTGAGAACGAGTAAACTAAACGAGATGTACCGGACGGAGTGTGAGTAGTCGCTTACGATTGAACGTACTCGATCTGCTATACCGTACTCTTTTAATTCCAGTTGAACACCGGTTTCGGCTGGGATCGCCGAGAGTGCGTCCTCCAGTCGGAGAACGGTTTCGCTGGAGCCTTCTATCCTGAGATTTTGTATTTCTGACCAGCGTTTGGCCTTGAGCGGTCCAGTGTCTTCGGTCAAGCGATCGAGGGTTTCATCGTGAAACACGAGAACGTGGCCCGTTCTGCAGGTCCGAAGATCGAGTTCTATCCAATCAGCACTCTCTGCTGCTTCGGTGAACGCGAAGCGAGTGTTCTCCGGGTACGCCTCGCCGTATCCTCTATGCGCGACAATATCCATGCCATCGCATCAAAGAAATCGCCGTTTGATTCCGTTTTATATTAGTGCTAAATACGGGCATATATTAATATTACAACCCTTTATGTGAGGAGATTCCTTGACCGACAACGTGAACGAACTAACGCGGCGACGTGCGCTGACCGCACTCGGCACAGCAGCGACTGCCGGGACTGTCGCAACCGCAGGTTGTCTCGGACTCGGTGGTAGCAACGACGGGGAAACAGTCGATTTCTCGGATCTTGAGTTGGGAGATCAAGAGGCAAGCGAAGAAGTCGATATCGATATCTGGCTCTCAATCGGGGCTCCGGACCTGCTACAGGGCATCGCTGACGACTTTGTAGAACAGAGCGAGACGATCGACATCACAGTGAGTGAGGAAGGGAGCTACGACGAGGTGTGGACACAGCTACAGCAGGCACGCCAAGCAGGAAACCAGCCCGCGATTGCACACTTGAACGCGATCGCAACACTTCCTGCGTGGACGCTCGATGTTATCACTCCAATCGGTGAGGTGTTCGGCGAGGCGTTCAATTTTGATGATTTCGTCGACGCAGTCGGGAACTACTACATCATCGATGAGTTGCTCATGGCACTTCCCCTCGGCGTCTCGACGGTCACTACCAGCTACAATCGGACCGCGTTCGAGAACGCAGGTCTCCCCTCACACCCTGACGATGTCTCACTTGAAACGTTTGCAGACTGGAACCGCGTCTCTGAGGCGCTGGTCGAAGACGCTGGACTCCCACAGGCAGCGACGTGGCCTGGGGTCAGCTGGCTCTACGAGACGTTCTTTGCGCTGAACGGTCAGGAGCTGTTGAACAACCGAAACGGGCGGCAAGCACCGGCAACCGAATCATATCTCGATAGCGAAGCTGCCAGTGAGATCTACCAGTGGACAGCAGAGCTATACCGTAACGATCACTACCTATACTCCGACGGCTACGGAAGCGCCAGGCAGGCGTTTCTCAATAAAGAGGCCGCAATCGAACTCAACACGTCGGCTGGGCTCGCGACTGTTGGACAGAACGCGCGTGATTCAGGCTTCGAACACGGTGTGGGTACCCTCCCATCCGCGTCCGCGTCCGACCGTGGAGGACCGATAATCGGTGGCGGGGCCTTGTTCATTCCACGGGGAATATCAAAGGCTGAAGCCGAAGCCGCGGCCGAGTTCCTGCTGTGGTTCTCGGAGCCCGAACAGCAGGCACGGTGGCACATGAACACCGGCTACCATCCGACGAGCGACCAGGCGGAACAGATCGCCGAACAACAGGGGTTCTACGAGACGGCCCCACAGTTCAAACGCGCACTACAACAGTTCAAACAACGGCCGGAAACGCCTGCTACCGCGGGTGCGCTCACGTTCGACCACCGCGAGATACGAACTGAAGTTGCCAACAGTGTCGAACGGCTCTTAGGTGGGGCGTCCCCCGACTCCGTTCTCTCGTCAGCGACGGAGGCCGTTGACTCCGTGCTTGAACGCGCCAGCGATGCCGACCCTCGGTCATAGGTGACGGTATGAGCGAACACACGGAAAAATTGAAGATATTCGAAAAAAACTGGCAAGCAGCACTACTACTACTGCCTACAGCCGTCTTCATCGTGGCGTTTTTATATCAACCATTCTTGGAGACGTTCTGGCTCAGTTTCCACAGGATCAGGCTACTCGGGACTGAAACGTGGATTGGACTGGATCATTACGTCAACCTGTTCGAGTCACCGACCTACCGGAGTAGCTTCATCACCACCGCCATTTTCACTGCTGTGACGGTGCTGCTGTCGATCCTGCTCGCATTACTGGTTTCGTTTCTGATTTTCGAAGTCAACCGCTACAAGAACATCTATCTCGTCGCCGTCATCTGGCCGTATGCACTCCCGGTCGCCGTCGCAGGGGTGGTTCTTGAGTTCCTGATCCACCCGCAACTCGGTGTCTTTACATGGACCCTTAATAATGCGACCGGCTTCACATTCGATTGGCAGACCGACTCGACTTACGCGCTCGTCGCCGTTACGCTCGCAGCAGTCTGGCAGAGCCTGGGATACAGTATTATTTTTATTACAGCCGCTTTAGAACAAGTCCCGGAATCGCTCACTGAAGCGGCCAGCCTCGACGGAGTCGGCCGCTTACGACGACTATTCTTTATTTACGTCCCCTTGATCTCCCCGATTCTGGTCTTTTTAATCATCATCCAGACTGTGGCGACGCTGTTTGGTGGGTTCGCGCTGATCGACCTGATGACCGGCGGCGGCCCGGATAACGCAACGAACATCCTCATGTTCAACCTCTATCAAGATGCCTTCCAGAACCAGCGGTTCGGCTACGCCGCTGCACAATCAGTCGTCCTCTTCCTCTTCGTGGCGATCATCATGTTCGTACAGTTGAAACTAAGCGACCGCTTCGCCCACTATGGGGGTGCCTGAGATTGTCCATCCGTGATACGCTGGCCGTTCCTCGGCTGAACGGCTTTACAGAGAAATTGAGCGCCGCACTGCCACATGGACTCCTCATTTTCGTGGCTACTCTGGTTTCGCTTCCGATCATCTTTGCAGTGGTATTCAGCACGCAGTCGACTTTATCGGTCTATGAGATTACGAACGTCTGGCCCGGCGCCAGAGCGGTTGCGAACTACTCGAGTGTCCTCTTTGAATACGAGTTCCTCTCGTTCATGCAAAACTCCTTGATCATGACTGTCGTCGTCGTTTCTGGGAAACTCACCTTCTCACTGTTTGCCGCGACGGCGCTCGTCTACTACGACTTCCGATTTCAGGAGGCCGTTTTTTATTCGATTCTGTTCACGCTGCTCATGCCTTTGCCGGTGCGTATCATCCCGCTGTATCAACTCATGGCCGATGTCGGCTGGCTGAATACGTTCGCCGGTCTCACCGCACCGTTCATTGCCAGCGCCACGGGCATCTTCCTGTTCAGACAGCAGTTCCAGTCGATCCCGGCGTCGGTCGTCGAGACAGCGAAACTCGACGGTATCGGGCCACTCTCGTTTTTGGTGTACGTTCTGATTCCGATGTCGAAAGGTATGATCGCAGGCATTGCGTCAATCATGTTCATCACTACGTGGAACGCATATCTGTGGCCGCTGACAGTTCTGACTGAACGGAGTAATCAGGTCGTTCAAGTTGGGTTGAGCTTCATCCAGGGCACCGCTTCGGAAGGCCTTGTCGAATGGAACCTCGTCATGGCGGCAGGTATACTGGCTCTGCTACCGCCACTCGTCGTACTGATCGTCGCGCGGAAGTATCTCTTATCGACACTCGGGGGGCAGTAAATACGCGGGAAATGACGGGGGCACATTGACTGGGGCGGGACAAACAGTGATAATCGGCAGCGTCGCAGAGTGCAATGCTGCGAGTGGGTATCAGCCGCCGCTGATGTCGCCGGGGTCGCCGGTGTCGGCTTCCATCCCTTCGATTGCCTCGTCGAGGCCGTCCGCAACGGCCTCGTCGATGCGGTTCTCACCGCGCAGTTCGCGCTCGTCGCCGGCATCGTCCTGTGGTTCGGTAACCTCTTTGTCACCTGTAACGGCAACGAAGACATCTGCGAGCTCTTCGGTTCGTGCTGATTGACTTTGACTCATACGCAATTATACCATAGACGTGGTTGAATATAGCCACTCTACCAAACCTGTTTGGTTATAGAAAACCGCAGGAAGGCGACGGATTCGGGCGCAAGACGCTCCGTCGTAGCCCTCAGAGGACGTTTCGCTGACAGGAGCCACAGAGAGTCTCCTCTTTGACATCGACTTCGCGGACGGTCGGAGAGAAGTTCATCACACAGCGCTTGTTCTCACAGTGTTCCAGGCCGAGCGTGTGGCCGATTTCGTGGACGACTTCCTTGCGGACGCGGTCGGAGAAGATGTCTTCCGGCGAGCGGTTCGAGAAGCCGCCGTCCGAGGAGGTGTGGAGACGATACGTGGAGATGACCGACCCGCTCCCGCCGAGGTACGCGAGGCCGAAGACGTAGTTGCGCCGGTGGTAGAACAGGTCCTTGGGGGTGATTGCGATGTTCTTGCTCCCACTCCCCACCCGTTTTGCGAGGTCGATAAATTCCTCTGCGCGGTACTGCTCGCGGTTGGTGTCGTACGAGCCCGAGGGGATCGACTGTGGGTCGTGGACGGTCACGTCACAGTCGTACACCGCCCGCAAGCCGTTGGAGGCTTCCCGCTTGACGACGGCATTAACCTCGCCGACCGGCACGATGTCGACGTGCATGCAAACACATATGTGGGGGAGTCACATAAAAATCTCGCGTGCGAGAGGTAACTGTCGATGCCATCGCTACGCGTCTCGCCACCCATGACCGAGTCGTCGAGGTGGGTATCGGCCACCACGCGGCCGTCGCCAGTGCGCTTTTCGAGGCCGGTGTGGCCGTCACCGCCACCGACATCGACGAGCGACCGGTCCCCGACGGAGCTACGTTTGTCCGCGACGACGCGACCGACCCCGCGGTGGGCGTTTACGACGGCGCCGAGGCTATCTACGCGCTCAACTGCCCGCCGGAGTTGCACCAGCCGCTGGCGACGCTGGCCCGACACGTCGATGCCGACTGTCACTTCACGACGCTCGGCGCTGACCCACCCACCGTCCCGGTCGACCCCGAGACGATTCCGGGCGAGACGCTCTATACGGTAGAGCCGGTGGGACTTTGACCGTTGGCCCCATCCCCATCCACAATGAACGTCGATGCCGTGGTACTGGATGTCGACGGCGTGCTCGTTGACGTAGCCGACTCCTATCGCCGTGCGATCGTCGAATCGGTCGACCGACTCTACGACAAAACCATCGACCGCGCTGCCATCCAGCAGTTCAAAGATGCCGGTGGGTTCAATAACGACTGGGAACTCACACACGCGGCCGCGCTGTACGTCCTCGCGCGCCGGGAGGGGATGACTACCTCCCTCTCGCAGTTTACCGACGCTATCCACGGTGTCGGCGGCGGCCTCGATGCCGCCCAGACCGTCGTTAGCGAGGAACTCACGCCCGCTGACCGCGAGCGCGTCCTCGCCACTTGGGACACCGACCGGCTTCAGGACGTGTTCCAGACCCTGTATCTCGGCAGCGACCGCTACCGTGATATCGAGGGCGGCGACCCGCTCTTCGGCGCCCCGGGGTTCATCCATGACGAACCAGTCATCGTCGACACCAATACTATCGAGGACCTCCAGTCGCGCTTCTCGGTGGGCGTCCTCACCGGCCGCCCCGCGGCCGAGGCGGACATCGCGCTGGACCGCGCCGGCCTCTCGGTCCCCGACAACCACCGCTTTACAATGGACGACTGGGAGGCCGGCAAACCCGACCCCGCTGCACTCGTGACGCTGGCCGAGCGGTTCGAAGCCGACTGCGTTGCCTTCGTGGGCGATACTCTCGACGACGTACGAACGGCGCTCAACGCGAGCGAGACGGACGACCGGACCTACTACGGCGTCGGCGTCTTCACGGGCGGGCTGACCGGTGCCCACGGTGAAAAAAAGTACGAACAGGCGGGCGCCGAGGCGGTCGTGGAGTCAGTCAACGACCTGCCAAATCTACTCGACTGACAGGTCGTTGCCCGAACGCACAACCCTTAGTTACTGTTCGCCCAACCGATCACTATGCAGGTTGCACTCCTCGGCGGTACCGGCGATATCGGACAGGGCCTCGCGCTGCGCTGGGCGCGTGACACCAACCACGACATCATCATCGGCTCACGTAAAGCAGAGAAAGCCGAGACGAAAGCCGACGAGTACGAGACGGAACTGGCCAGCCGCGACCACGACGTGACTATCGCGGGCCACGCCAACGCCGACGCCGCGGCCGCCGCCGACGTGGTCGTCTGTGCAGTACCCGCCTACTACCTCTCGGACACCATCGACGCCGTCGCCGACGACATCGGCGATGCCGTCCTCGTCTCTCCTGCTGTCGGGATGCAACGTGACGAGGCCGGCGTCCACTACAACCCACCCGGCGTCGGCAGCGTCACTGCCCTCGCCGCCAAAGCCGCTCCCGACGGCGTCCCCGTGGTCGGTGCCTTCCACAACCTCGCCGCCGGCAAACTCGCCAATCTCGACGCCGACCTCGACTGGGACGCGCCCGTCGTCGCTGACGACGATGACGCAAAAGACACCGTCAGCGCCCTCGCCGAGGGCATCGACGGCATCCGCGCGCTCGATGCCGGCGCCCTCTCCAATGCCAGCGAAGTCGAGTCGTTGACGCCGCTGCTCATCAATCTCGCCGCGAACAACGAACGGATGCACGACCTGGGCATCAAGTTCCACTGAGAACCCACTTTTTGCTGTCATTCGAGAGCGCGACGCCCTCTCGCTACTTGCAAAAACTTGGGGAAAAGGCTCCTCGCGCTCGGAGGTGCTATCGTAGCGGCCACCGCACCACCACTGCATGGCAGGCCTGCTTGTCCCCGGCTCGCTCGGCCACGGCGGACCGCCGTGGCACGCGTGCCCGGCCACCGCTCAGGTCGACTCTCGACACTCCAGTAGCGTGCCCTCCTGCGCACTGACTCCCTCCTCGCCCGCCCGACGCACGACGTTCTTGTTGACGTAGTAGCGTGCTTCCCACCAGTAGTCGCCGTGGAAGTTGGTTGCCTGCGCGGTGAGTTCGACTGTTGTCCCGTCAACGTCGACGTACAGCGAGTCCTCGTCGCCTGGCCCGCCCAACGGCTCGAAATCCGATGAGAGTGCGTCGAGACGTTCGATGTAGCCATCGATTGCTTCGCCCGGGGGTTCGACGTGGTGGGTCCCATCGCCCGTCTCGGCGGCGTCGGTCAGGATGCCTCTGAGCGTCTCGTCCCCTACGGCGTTCAGTGTGATCGTGTCTGCCCCCTCGGGTGCCGACTCTCTGTTCGCAAAGAGCCTAAGCGTCGGTCGGTAGACGCCACCGCCCCCGCCGTAGGTCAGTTCGTAGCCATCACCGACGGCCGTCACCTTGCCGTTGACTCGCCCGCCGAGTTCGTAGGAATCCACCATCGATTCCGGGGTGTACTCGACGACTTCATCTTTGTAGTAGGCGGCCTCGTAGGATTCGACGAACGACGCCGCTGTCTCGGCGGTCGGCGACTCCGGCCACTCGACGCCCAGGCTCTGACTGGTCGGGCACCCCTCCGGCAGCGACCGGTCGCCGGTCGTCGACTCGTCCGTCGGGCTGGCCATTCCGGTACCTGTCTCGCCAGTACAGCCAGCGGCGGCGACGGCACCGACAGCGCACACAGCTGCCAGTACGCCCCGTCGGTTCGGGTTCGATTGCATAGTCGACACCACCGTCCAGTCGGTAAGAGGCCTTGTGGTGACACAAATCGCGATTTGTCCGACGCAGGCGCCCTCATAAACGGCTCTCAATTATTTCACAGCAACACCACTGCCGTCCCGCTACTCTTCGTGCATATGGCATACGACACCGCAGGAGAGACGCACCAATCGACGGACAGAACGGCGCGCATGTGGGCGGTTTCGCTCACGGTCATCGGGGCGCTCGTCGGCACTGACGAGGGTATATACGGGCCGTCGACGGACCGCCGCCGGGTGTCGATATCACTGCCGAGACGGCTCTCGCCGTGAGGTATTACGCCGTCCCGCGCGAGGCGACCATCGAGACGGTGGCCCGAGGGCTTGACTGTGCGACGACGACCGCCGCCGCGCATCTGAAGAAGGCCGAAGCGACGGTGTTTCGGGCGCTGTTTGGTTGAGACGGTGTGGAACCGGGCGATGAACGAAGGCGGTTGCGGTGGCCGGGAGCGCGTTTCATCGCGCGACTCGGGGACAGGCAGGACTGCCGTGCGCGGTTGCGGTGCTATCGCTGTGCGATTAGGGCTAGAACAGCACCTGCGAGCGCTCTACCGAGCGCGAGCAGCCTTTTTTACTATGTTTTTTCGCCGAGTGGTGCGAGCGCGCGACAGCGCGCTCGACACCCGATGGCGAAAAAAGTAGTTAGGCCCCAGCCTGCTCGAATGCGGCTTCGATGTCGTCGGCCTGTGTGACGCCGACGAACCGCTCGACGATGCCGTCGTCGTTTTCGATGATGAGCGTGGGGAGCGAGCGGACCTGATACTCGTTGGCCACGTCCTGCTCTTCGTCGACGTTGACCTTCTCGAACTCGATGTCTTCGTACTCCTCTTCGAGGTCCTCCAGAATCGGGTCTTGGGTCTTGCACGGGCCACACCAATCTGCGTAAAAGTCCTTGAGCGTGACTGTCATGGGTACTCAGAAATCTAACTCGGCGGCGAAGATAAGGGTTTTCCACTCCGCGAGCGCGGCGTCCACTCGGTGGTGTTTACTTTAGCAGTGTGGCCGATTCAGACAGCAAGAAAGCCCCAAGCGTCTGGACTCGGGGGCTTCGCTGCGCGCACTCGCTCTGCTCGCGTGCTTTCATCAGCCGCCTTCGTCCAGACGCTCGCCCCTTTCAGTCCCACCCGCACAGACTGGCCGGTCCAGCTACAGGGTGGGACTGAAAGGGGCGGGCGTCCGGGCGATGGCGGGCGTAGCACGCACTGGAC
>CAZOQK010000063.1:0-11142 GCA_964581735.1 uncultured Halobacteriales archaeon
GAGACGACGGACGGGACCATCGTCGCGAACCTCTCCTACGAGGACGTGACCCATCCGAACCCGGTGTACCACGGGGACACGATTCGGGCACAGTCGACGGTGCTCGACAAGCGGGAGACCAGCGACGGGGAGCGGGGCATCGTCACGATGCGCGTCGAAGCGTTCGCGGTCAACCGGAACGGCGACGGAGCCGTTGGGGGTGAGACAGTGGTCTGTTCGTTCGAGCGGACGGTGCTTGCGTTGCGGCAGGGGGAGTAGTGGCTGTCCGATTCGGATGATGACGTGGCCGATGACAGCCGTGCTGACCACTACGGCACACAGCGAGAGGAGGCCGAGGCTGATCGGGACAACGGCACCGTACCGGTCCCGGACGAGAAGCCGACAGCAGCCACCAACGGCGAGCGCGCCGGCCCTCAGAGCAGAGAGGCCGAGCGTGAGGCCGTGGACGGTCAGCGCCACATTGACCAGCGTCGCGCCGGTGGCGACGAACCAGAGCTCGTGCTCCCTGGACCGAGCGACGGTGAGCAGACGCTCGAACCGTGAGTCGGGTATGTCTCGCCCGGACGGCGATCCGAGGTGGACCGCCCATCGGATGGTATCTCGGATAGGCACCGGCCGGGGGTAGAGAACTACTGGGGTCTATGTGGGGGCCACAGGCCGTGGGCACCCCGGCCCCTCCGACTCGCCGTGTGACCCACATTGTTACTCAGTCACTAGCCGCGATGGCACCCGCTCGGCCCGCAGAAGCCCACTGATAGCCGGTCGTAGGCGTTGCCATTCCCGGCCCGCGTGGAGCACAACGCGCTTTGGGATGGAGCCAAACACTCATCCAATGGATACAGCCACCGTTACCGCTCGCGTGCCCGCACCGGCGACGCTCGCCCGCGTCGGACTCGGGACGATGGTGTTTCTCGCCGGCGTCCACAAACTCGCCGCGCCGGAGGTATGGGCCGGTTACGTCACCGACTGGCTCGCCCCTTTCCTCGTTGTCTCGCCAGTTGTGTTCATGCTTGTCAATGGCGTCCTGGAAGTCGGTTTCGGCATTGCAATCGTCGCCGACCGCTACACCGTCTTCACGGCCGGGGTCGCAGCCGTCTCGGTTTCGGCGACCACCGCGTACCTCGTTCTGGTCGCGATACTCGAGGGCGGGCTGTTCCTCGATGTGATGATTCGTGACGTGGGACTGGCGGCGCTGGCGTGGGCCGTCGTCGCCGACGCGCTCGGTTAGAAGGAGCGGCCGCCGTCGAGGGCGTCGTCGCCGGCCGGGTCGTGGCGCTCGTCGTAGCCGCCCCCGAACGTCTCCTCAAAGCCGTCCTCACCCGTGTCGGTGGTTTCCTGGTAGACTGAGATGCCACGGGTCAGCAACTCCTCGATGGCCTGCTCGCGGTTCAGGAAGTCGCCTTCGGCCACGACGCGCTCTATCTTGTCTTCCATCTGGTCCGGCAAGGATACTTCGTAGGTGGGCATACCAAAGGCTCACGCAGCGCCTGTGGTAAACCCTCCGGTGCGACCCGACGGTCAGAGCTTCTCGGCAATCCGCTCGACGGCGAGGACGAACCGGTAGAGGAGGTAGACAACGAACAACCCGAGCGCGAACTGAACCGCACCGGCAAGCGCCACCAGCGGGCCGCCAATGAAGACAACGTACCCGAAGCCAAGTACCACAGCGGTGATAATAAGGCCGGCGACCCAGGTCGGGACCTCCGGTTCCGACTCTCGTGTTCCCATACCGGCCACTCCGGGAGCGACTCACAAGAGTGGGGCGGAAGGGTAAAGGGCCCTTTGACCTACAGCACCGTGCCGTGTTTCTTATCCGGCCGGTCTTTCTCGACGCCCTCGTAGAACGCGAACCGGTTTTCGAGTTCCGCCCGCAGGTCACCCGGCGGGACGATGTCGTCGATGACCATCTCGCTGGCCATCCGCCGCACGTCGATGTCCTCACGGTACTCCTCGCGGAGTTCCCGCTCACGCTCGGCCCGCTCCTCGTCGTCCTCGATGTGGTTTAGCTTATTGGCGTAAACGGCGTTGATAGCCGCTTCCGGGCCCATAATCGCAATCTCCCCTGACGGCAGTGCGATGGTCGATTCGGGGTCGTACGCTGGCCCGGACATCGCGTAGATGCCCGCACCGTACGCTTTCCGCACCACCACACACTGCTTGGGCACCGTCGCCGAGGAGGTGGCGTAAATCATCTTCTTGCCCTGTTCAAGAATACCCTCCTTCTCGACGCCCGAGCCGGCCATGAACCCCGGCGTGTCCGCGAGATACAGGAGCGGGATGTTGTATGCGTCACACTTCCAGACGAACTGGGCGGCCTTCTCGGCGGAGTCGGGGAAGATAGCCCCCGCCCGCTGGGATGGCTGGTTCGCGACGACACCGACCGGACGGCCGTCGATTCGGGCGAAGCCGGTCAGAATCTCTTTCCCGAATTCGGGCTGGAGCTCGAACCAAGAACCGGCGTCGACGACACGCTCGATGACTGCCTGCATGTCGTAGCCACGGTTCGGTTGCTGTGGAATCACGCCGTCGATGCCCATCGGCGGCTTCGCGGGCGCCTGGCCCGCTGTTCGTGGCGGCTTCTCGTCGGCGTTGTCGGGCAGATACATCACCAGCTGTGCCACCAGCTCGCGGGCGTGCTGGTCGTCCTCGGCGACCAGGTCGGCGCTGCCGGAGTATTTCGCGTGGATGTCTGGGCCGCCGAGTTCCGGGAGGTCGATATCCTCGCCGGTGACCATCTTCACCATCCGCGGGCTGGCGATTGCCATCGCACTCATCCCCCGAACCATCACCGTGAAATCGGCGAAGACGGGGGTGTAGGCCGCGCCGGCGATACAGGGGCCGTAGAGGACACAAATCTGGGGGACAAGCCCCGACAGCAGCGAGTGGTTGTAGTAGTACTTTCCGATACCCTCCCGGTTGGCGAAAAAGCCGGTCTGTTGGTCGATGCGCCCACCCGAGGAGTCCATCAGGTAGAGGACCGGCTGGCCGGTCTTCATCGCGCGTTGTTGCATGCGGAGGAACTTTTCAACACCCTTGCCGGCCATACTCCCGGCTTTCACGGTGAAATCGTTGGCCATGAATTGGACATCTCGACCATCGAAATCGGCCGCGCCAGTGATCATCCCGTCGGCTGGCAAGCGGTCCTCGGCGTCGAACTCGGCGAACTTCCCGTCCTCGAACAACAGGCCGTCTCCGCCGAACCACAGCTCCATGCGGTCGCGGACGAACAGTTTGCCCTGTTCGTCGAGTTTCTCGCGGTATTTCGCCTTCCCGCCGGTCTCGATGTCGGCAATCTGTCCGCGCAGCAGTCGCTCGCGCTCGGTCGGACCGTAGTCGGCAGCGTCATCGCTGGTCGGTAGTCGGCTGTTTCCGTCGCCGGCCGACGGCGACCCGTGTGTCACACTCGGTTCGTCGGCGTCGCCCAGATACACTTCAACGGTGTCGCCGACGTGTTCGGCCACTGCGGTTGCGATTGCGCTCGCTTCGTCGGTACTCGCCTCCGCGGCGATGCGGAGTTTCATACAGGACACATCAGGCGGGTGTGTGAAAACCTTTCACCCCGCCCGCTTATACGTGCGCACGACGTACGCCGGGGCGATGATTACCGGGCGGCCCCGCTCTTTCCGTCTCTCTCCTCTGGCTACTGTCGATTCGGCGCCGCGTCGTTCCCGGTCACACGCGCTGGTCGGCGTGGCACTGCTGGCCGTCTGTGGGATTGCCTTCGTGGGTACTGGAACTGGTGCTGTCGTCGATGGCCAGTACGCGCATGGCAACGGGACGGACACGTCACCCCCGGCGGTAGCCAACGGAACCAAGATCAACGACACCGCCGTCGCGGTGACGATTTCTGACAACCACGACGTGGACGAATCGACCATCGAGGTGGCTGATTTCCTGCTCTCGGTCGGGTCGATTCGAAACACGAGCGTCGCCGAGACCGGCTCGAACGCCACCGTGACGCTCCTCCTCGATAGCAAACTCAACCGGGACGAACTGACCATCGTCATCGCCTCGGATGCGACCATTCTGGACACCAACGGCAACGAACTCATCCCCTCAGCCGCCGATACCATCGCCATCGTCGATGATATGGACGGTGTGCCCCCGTCGCTCGCGGAGTTCGACGTGACGAACGCCACCGGAAGCCCGGCGACCATCCGCATCGCCAGCCGGGAGGAACTCGGCGACTTCCACGTGACCATTAGCGGCCCGACGACCGACCGGCTCGATATCTCCGACTTCCAAGAGGCACAGGGTCCAAACGCCTGGGAGACTACCTACTCGCCGCCGACCGACGGTACCTACGGCGTCTATCTCAAGAACTACACCGATACGGCCGGAAACACCCGCGAGTCCGCACGGAACAAACGCTTTGTCGCCGACCTCACGCCGCCTCGGACCGTCGCATCGCTCGACCTCGCGAATTCGCGGAACCTCTCGATTGCCTTTGACGCCCGCCAGTCCAGTGACAACAGCGGTATCGACCGCTTCGAGTGGGACTTCGGCGACGGCGAGACGGCCACCGGCCAGCGGGTCACCCACGACTACCTCCCCGGCAACTACACCGTCGAACTGACCACCACCGACATCTACGGCAACAGCGCGACCGACCCGATTACGCTGAACCTCACGACCGGGTCGGGCAACGTCACCGACA
Source organism: uncultured Halobacteriales archaeon (assembly GCA_964581735.1). Lineage (GTDB taxonomy): Archaea > Halobacteriota > Halobacteria > Halobacteriales > Haloarculaceae > Salinibaculum. Next base: position 4,658 of record CAZOQK010000063.1, read on the forward strand.
TCGACGAGGCACAACTCCGCGAGCGGGCCGGCAACCAGCTTGCCGTCTCCGTCGAGCGCCCCGGTGACGGGACCACGGACGACGCACTCGTCAGCGTCGACAACGCCCGCCTGAACGACTCGACTGCCGTCGGCACACTTGCCAACGGCAGTGCGCTCGCCGTCAACGGCGACGCGTCCCTCGACGGTATGGCCGTCAGGCTGGCGACAAACCGCTCGTTCGACCTGGGGCTGTCGCTGGCCGGGAACGGCTCCGTCGCCGATGCAGCGGCCCCCGGTCGCATCCCGCTGGCTGGCTTTACCGTCATAAGCACGGTGGCCGACAAGGAGATCGCGAACGCGAGCATCGCGTTCGGGGTCGCCGACGACCGGCTGGCGGACCTGGGTGTCGGCCCGGCCAACATCACCCTGGTGCGGTACCACGACAGGGCTTGGAACGAACTGCCGACGAGGGCCCTCGGCGCGACGAACGGCTCGCAGTCCTTTCGCGCCGAAACCCCTGGCTTCTCACGGTTTGCCATCGCTGCGACCGTCCCGACCGACCCCGAGTTTACCGTGACCGATGCGCGACTCGACACGACACAGGTCGCGCCCGGTGGAACGTTCACGGTGACGGCGACGGTCGAGAACAGCGGGAACGTCGACGGCACCTTCCGCGGCGCGCTCGAAGCCGAGGGCACCGTCGTCGCGACCAGTTCGGCGACAGTTCCAGCGGGCGAGACTGAACCGCTCGCGTTCGAATCCACGACGACCGACACCGGTTCGTTCGACCTCTCGGTCAACGGTACCGCCGCGGGCACGCTCACCGTCGGGAGCGACACCGGGGACAACGAGTCCGCCGCCACCGACGACAGCGCCGCCAGCCAGTTCGTTGTCACGAACGCCTCGCTCTCGACCGGCAGCGTCGCCGTCGACGAGCCGTTCACGGTCAACGCCACCATCGAGAACCGCGGCGAGGAACGCGGTGCCTACACCGTGGCACTGGAAATCAACGGCAGCGTCGTGACGACGAAGACCCGGCCCATTCCCGCTGGGGAGTCGCTGTGGCTCCAGTTGAACTACCTCATCAACCGCTCCGGGGAGTTCCCGATCTCGGTCAACGGCACGTCAGCGGGCAATCTGACCGTCGGCGATGTCGGCGCCGAGGGGGAGAGTACGGGCGGGGGTGGCATCCTCGCGAGCGTCCTCGGTGCGCTCCCGATGGGGCTCGTCCAGCCAGTCTTCCTGTTCGTTGTCGCGCCGCTGGCGGTCATCTACGGGGTCCTCAAGGGTCTCGCAATCTATCTCGGCTACTGAACTCCAGTCTGTCGCTACACCAGCGTCGCCTCCAACCGCTCGATGAGCGCGTCCTTCCCGACGAAGAGGGGTGTGCGCTCGTGGAGCGTGTTGGGGTCACAGCCAAGCAGCGACTGCTCGCCGTTAGAGGACGCGCCACCGGCCGTCTCGATGACGTGTGCTATGGGGTGGCCCTCGAACTGTAGGCGGAGTTTCCCCTTGGGAGTGTCCGCGAGCATCGGGTAGCCGAAGATACCGCCGTAGGTCAACACCTGATTTACGTCGGCGACCATCGCACCGCCGTACCGAAGTTTGAGCCGGTCGGCCTCGATGTGGTCGACGAAGGCCCTGAAATCGGCGGTCCAGTCCGGCACCCGCCCGCCGAAGCCATAGACCACCGGGTCCTTGGGAACGGTCACGTCCTCGGTCAGCACCTCCCGCTCGCCGTCGTCGAGCAGGTACTCGGTCACGTCGTCGCGGGCGACGACCATCGTCGTGATGGGACCATAGAGGACGAACCCGGCGGCGACCAGCGCACTGCCGGGTGCGGGCAATGGCTCCTTGAAGACGCCGACGATGGTCCCCATGCCATTGTTCGATTTGAGGTTCGAGGAGCCGTCGAGGGGGTCACATGCGACGTGGTACTGGCCGCCGTCGGCGGCCTCGATGACGCCCTCGCGTTCCTCTGAGGCGTACGCGGCGACGCCGTTGACGGCGAGCAGGCGCTCTTCGAGCAGTTCGTCGGCGTAGATATCCGCCGCCAACTGCTGTTCGCCGCTGGGGTTCTCTTTGGCTTTGTAGGCGCGCCGTTCCGAGAGTGCGCTGCGTATGTCCGCGGCAGTCGCCGCGACCGTCTCGAAGACGGCGTCGATAGCGTCGCTCATCTACTCGTCTGTGGCGGCGAGTGCGGTGTCGACGGTCGTCTCCTCGAAAATAACCTTCTCGAGGGCGTCGAGGATACGGCGGGGGTTCTCGCGCTGGAAGACGTTCCGGCCGACCGCGAGACCGACACCGCCCGCGTCGATGACCGTCTTCACGCTCTCGAGGAAGTCCCGGTCGCTGGCCTTGGAGCCGCCGGACATGACGACTTTCGTCGGGCCAGCCATGCGGACGGCCTGCTCCATCGCCTCCGTGTTGCCGGGGTACTTGACCTTCGCCACGTCGGCCCCGAGTTCGAGTGCCTGGCGGGCGGCGTAGGCGATGGTGCCGGGCTTGGTGTCGTTTTTCAGCCCCTGACCGCGCGGATACGACCACATGACCACGGGGAGGTCGTATTCGCGCGCGGCCTCCTGGGCGTCGCGGAACTCCTCGGCCATCTCGATTTCGTGGTTCGAGCCCCCATAGAGCGTGAAGCCGACGGCGTCGGCGTTGAGTTCCTCGGCGGCATACTCAACCGAGCAGTTCACCGCCGAATCGGGCTCGCCCATCCAGAGGTTGGAGGTGCCGTTGAGCTTCGCCAGGAGGTTCACGTCGTCCTCGTAGGAGGGGTAGTACGCCTCGGCGACGCCCTTCTGGACGGCCAGCGAGGTGACTGCGGGGTGGGTCGCCACGTCGAAGATACGCTCGGGGTCCGCGCTCTCGGGGACGTCCTCGAAGTCGACCGGGCCGTGTTCCAGCCCGTGGTCGTACGCGAGGATGAGCACCTTCCCGTCCCGTGCCAGTGGACTGTGGTCGAATGGTCGCATACCCGGTGGTGCGGCAGGTGTCAGTAAAGTTCTTTTGAACCCCCACAATCGGAGTCCCCGAGTGAACTATCATTGACATTTCAACACTGCCCGCCCTACTTTCGGTATAATTACACATGACACGCCACAGACGGTCGGCGTCCTTGGCGCGGGTCAGATGGGCAGTGGTATCGCACAGGTCGCGGCGACACACGGGTACGAGGTCGTGATGCGGGACATCGACCGACAGCGCGTTGATGCTGGACTGGACAGCATCGAACGGAGCCTCGCCCGGTTGGTCGAGCGGGATACTCTCGACGGGACCGATGCGGACGCCGCCCGCGAACGCATCACTGGCACGACCGACTGCCCCGGCTTCGCGCAGGCAGACACGGTCATCGAGGCGGTCGTCGAGGAGATGGCAGTCAAACAGGAGGTGTCCGGCGACCTCGACCGGGTCCACCATCGACCCCGGAGAGACGACCGAAATCACGATGTATGTCGGCGCGTTTGGTGGCCCGTCCGGGATTGCGCGGTTCGAACTCACACTGCAGTGTGACGACTTCTTCGATGACGGCGCCTACTGCGGCGAGTAGCTACCCCCAACCGGTATTCCGGCCGATGTGAACCACGAACACCGGCACTTCGGCGTTCTCGACGACCCGCTGTGTGACACTCCCCACGGTAGCGATGCGCTCGTGATCGCTGCGCCCGTGCGTCCCCATCGCGATGACATCGATGCCGTTCTCCGCGGCGTACTCAATGATGTGCTGTGAGGGGACGCCCGACCGAAGCGCCGTTGTCACGGGAACGTCCGCGTCCCGAGCGCGTCCGGCGACGCGAGCGACCGCCCGCTCACAGTGTTCTTTGAGGGTCGTTTCGGTCTCGAACTTGCTCTTGCCTTCCAGCTGTTCGAACTGCCGCTCGTCGATGACGGCAAGTGCGTGTATCTCGGCGTCGTAGCGCTGTGCCATCTCTACCGCGTGGTCCAGCGTTTTCCCGGTCCCATCACTCCCATCTGTCGGCACCAGTATCTTGGCGTACATTGGGACTCTCTGCGGCGGGAGCCTACTTCAAACGCCGGGCCCGGCCGACACCACGGTTTTGCATCCAGCGGCCGAACTGCCGATTATGCCCGGCCTGTTGTCGCGACACCGGTCCCGACTCGCCGACTGGTGGGCCGTTGAGGACCTCGACGAGCGCATCGAGGGGTCCGGTGAGCCACACCTGGACCCGGCGTACAACGGCCGATACACCGCCGAGCGCCGCCTCAGGAGACGGCCGCCGAACAGGACGACCCCACGACACTCAGCGCTGAAGTTGTTCGTTCAGCCACTCATAATGCCCACGCAGGCGCGCCTCGCCCGCCTCCGTGAGGACGTACACGTCGTGGATACCCTCGGTTTTGGTCTCGACGAACCCCGAATCCTTGAGTACGTCGAGTGCGCCGTAGAAAGATCTCGGCTCGATGCGTTCCCCGTCGTGGGATTCGAGGCGTGACTTCAGGGCCTGTGCCTGCAACTGCTCGCCCGCGAGCAGCGCACAGATGTCCCGTCGCCGGCCGCTCTGGAGGAATTTCGTCATGGTCCGATGGGCGTGAGCAGGTGGCTTTGCAGTTGTGGTCTCGTGTCACAGGGACTGCTCACAGCGCGGCCGGGTGGCCGCTGCTAGGGTCTAGATTTTTACCCCGGACGGTCGTATCATGGGTATGGCTCAGGACTCACCCAGCCTCGTCGTTGACGTGATGACCTCGCCGCTCGAAACGATCTCCGGTAGTGCGACTGCCAGGGAGGCGGCGTCCCGGATGCGCAACGGGGACATCAACGCTCTGTTCGTCCCGGGGTCGGACGCCGGTATCGTCACCACGACCGACGTGCTGGAGATCGTTGCGTCGGGTGAGGACCCCGACGAGGCGACGGTCGGCGACGTAATGACGGCACCGGTTGAGCGGGTGACGACCGGCGTTGAACTGAACGAGGCCGCGGCGATGATGACGACCTATGGCATCAAGCACCTGCCGGTCATCGACGATCAGGGAGACTACGTCGGGATGATTTCATCGACGGACCTCACGACGGAACTCGCTTGAGGCGCCCGCGCCGCGACCGGAACGTTTCAGGGGCTCGCTCCCCTATGATTATCAATGGCAGATGACAGCCAGGCCACGGCCAGCGAGCACGGTATCACCGCGACCTACCGCGAGACAGACTCGGAGCGACTGCTCACCTTCGAGCGCGACGGCCGGACCGCGGCTATCGCCCAGAACGTCGAGGGCTATGCGATGCTGAAGGTCCGTCCGACTGCTGACGGCGACGAACTCGAACGTTACTACGGGTTCGATATGGCACTCGACCACGCCGCCGAACTGCTGGGCGTCTCACAGTACGACCTCCCGATTCCTGACGGGGCGGCCGATATGGGGATGTAGCGCTACTTTTTTTGGCTGCGGGTGTCGCACTCGCGGCTTCGCCGCGGTGCGCACCGCTTGCCGAAAAAACATAGTGAAAAAAGCCGCTCGCGCGCAGTAGCGCGCTCGCGGGTGCTGTCGTAGTTACCTACCGCCACCGCACCGAATCGCACCGAACTGCAAGCCTGCCTTTCCCCGAGCAGTCTCGCCGTTACACCGTGAGGCTCGGGAGACCCACGGTTTCCCGGCTTCTGATTTCCCATCTTTGTGGCGAAATAGACTCAGAAGACGGGGTCTCCGACCGACTACCGCTCTTGCTCGAAGACGAGTCCAATCGTGGTCCCGTCTTTCTGTAGCGTGTCGACGAACCGCCAGCCTTCCCGGGCGTGTTCGTTGATGACCGACTCGATAGAGTCCAGTTTCCGCGGGTGAGCATCGGTCGCGTGTGTCGTGTAGACGTACTTCTGCTCGGCCATACACGTCGGATGGGTTCCGGTCGGAAAAGCCCCCGCACTTTTTGCCGTCCGGTATCTTCGTTCGGGTATGGACAGCCCGTTTGCTCGCTTCGACCACCCGGCCTGGCAGACCGGCATCGCCACCGCCCTCAGCTATGGACTGGTACTCGCATTTCCGTTCGTACTGCTGTTCGTCGTGCCGTATCTGGTCTTCGCATTCGTGCTGTAGAAAGTGGAGATGTCGGGCGGTGACGGTGCTGTGCGGTATGTGACTAGCATAGCACCCGTGAACGCTCTACCGAGCGCGAGCGGCCTTTTTCACCAAGTTTTTGCAAGGAGGGTTCCCGCAGCGAACGGAGTAAGCGAGGAAACCTGACGAAGCAAAAAGTGGGTACGGTTAGGCGAACGTCCGGGAGATGTCCTCGTCTTCCTCTTCTTTCTGAATCTTCTCGTAGGCGTTGACGAAGTCCCCCATCCGGACTTCCGTGCGGTCCTCGCGGATGGCGAACATCCCGGCCTCAGTACAGACGGCTTTCACATCGGCACCGGAGGCGTCGATAGCCATATCAGCCAGTCTGCCCCAGTCCACGTCGTCGGCAACGTTCATGTTGCGCGTGTGAATCTGGAAAATCTGCTCTCGGCCGGCCGTGTCCGGCTTTGGCACTTCGATGAGCCGGTCGAACCG
>CAZOQK010000064.1:0-10857 GCA_964581735.1 uncultured Halobacteriales archaeon
GTCAGAGACGGGGCCACCGACCGCTCGTACGGGATTCACGTCGCGGACCTGGCGGGTGTGCCCGAACCGGTCGTCGACCGCTCGCGGGACGTGTTGAACCGCCTGCGCGAGGAGAAAGCAATCGAGGCGGAAGGCGGCGACAGCGAACCGGTCCAGGCGGTCTTCGACCTCTCTGCGGGTGAATTCCAGCAGGGCACTCTGGGTGGGGGTGAGGACGCTGCGGCGGACGGGGGCGACCCCGGTGACCCCCTGACAGAGCGGTACGGCGCGGACGCCGAGGCGGTCCTGGAGACGCTGTCGGATCTCGATGTCAACGAGACGCCGCCGGTCGAACTGGTGGCGACGGTCCAGGAGTTACAGGAGCGACTCGACGGGGAGTGACCCGGCATACCGCCCCACCGGTCCGGGCTTGCCCGTCGCGGAGACGAGCGTACCGCCCGACCGTTCACGATACTGCCTCTACAACAAGGAGCATCCGGGCACACCGGCAGGGTGGACGACACAGCAATGACAAACCCACAGATCCGAATCGGACACTGCAGCCCGGATGCACCGAACGTCGACATCTGCGTCGATGGCGACCCCGCCTTCAAGGACGTTGCCCTTCAGGATATCTCGGAGTACACCTCGCTTTCCTCGGGGCGCCACGAGATACGAATCGCGCCCGCCGGCGCCGACGACACCGTCATCGAGACCACACTCCGTTGCAGCGATGACACTCTGTACACGGCGCTGGCGACGGGACTGCTCGAAGACATCGACGTGAGTGTCTTCGAGGACGACCCCGGAGAGATACCCTCGGGGAAGGCCCACGTCCGGTTCATCCACGCCTCGCCGGACGCCCCGCGCGTGACGGTCCAGGTGAGAGACGGGCCGAAAGTCGTCCGTCGGCTGAAGTTCCGCAAAGCCAGCAGACACGAACAGGTCGACGCCGCAGCTACGACACCGAACTCGTGCCACAGCGGGGCAAAGAGCCCGCGCTAACGCTCCCCGGGCTTGCCTTCGATGGCGGCGCCGCCTACCCCGGCATCGCCATCGGGCAGGTCGAAGACGGCAGCCTCAACGGACTGCTCGTCGAAGACACGATGCCGGAACTCACCACAGAAGACTGACCGCTCGCGTCAATAAAAAACCAGTTCCAACAGCCATTGATTCCCTCGGTCTCCTCGGGATAGATGTTGATAAAGCCCTCCTGTTTTGCGACCTGATTCATCTTTGTCTCGTTTTTGAAGCCGTCGCCGGTCTGCGTACAGCCGTGCAGCATCACCACGAGCGGGACGGCCTCGCTGCCGTCGTAGGTACTGGGGACGTACTTGCCGTAGTACCGATCACCGTATGATTCGCCCGTGTACGTCCCGGCTGCGGCGCGTGCGGCGTTCATGCTGGTGACCCCAGTCGCCGCAGCCGCGGAAACGCCCACCGTCTTCGGAACTGTTCGTCGATCGACTCCACTGTCACTGCTCGTCGAGAGGTTGTCGTGTGTCATCTCGTGTCACCCCAGGCAGTCATATACCGCCACACATCTCATTTAAGTATGTCGCTAGTTGTTAACCATCTATCTTGAAAATACTAATAGCCTAATAACGACACACGGTTTCATCGCAAAGAACCTGCAAATGTTGCTGAAACTAGCTGAGGGTGTATAGTTTCTCCAGTCGGACAGCTGTCGGTGTCGGCGCGGGGACACTGGGGCGCGTGGCGTGGGTGGACATATTTTAGGGGGCCGCTCTAACGGTGGGTAATGGCAGACATCCGGGAACTCGACCCCCAAACAGTCGAGCGCATCGCGGCGGGCGAAGTTGTCGAGCGCCCGGCCAGCGTCGTCAAGGAACTTCTCGAGAACAGCCTCGACGCTGACGCCAGCCGCGTCGAGGTCACAGTCCAGTCCGGCGGTACCGACGGGATTCGCGTCACCGACGACGGCATCGGAATGACCGAGTCGGAAGTGCGCCGGGCCGTCGAGAAACACACCACATCGAAGATTACGGACATCGCCGACCTCGAAGGCGGCGTCGCCACACTCGGCTTCCGGGGCGAGGCGCTCCACGCCATCGGTGCCGTCTCGCGTGTCACTATCACCACGCGCCCGCGCGAAAGCCGCGCCACCGGCGACTCCCATTTCGTCAACGATGCCCGCGGCACCGAACTCACCGCCGAGGGCGGCGAGGTGACTGCTGTCTCCCCTGCTGGCTGTCCCACGGGGACGACTATCGAAATCCGTGACCTGTTCTACAACGTGCCCGCACGCAGGAAGTATCTTAAACAGGAGTCGACGGAGTTCGCCCATGTCAACACCGTCGTCACCAGCTACGCGCTGGCCAATCCGGACGTGGCCGTCTCCCTATCTCACGACGGCCGCGAGACGTTTGCGACCACCGGACGCGGTGACCGCCGCGAGACCGTCATGTCCGTCTACGGCCGGGAAGTCGCAGAGGCGATGCTTCCCGTCGACGACAGCGGGATGCCCGAGGGACCGCTCGATGGCCTCTCCGGACTCATCAGCCACCCTGAGACGAACCGTGCCTCCCGCGAGTACCTCTCGACCTTCGTCAACGGTCGGTACGTCACCGCCTCAACCGTCCGGGACGCCGTTGTCGAGGGGTACGGCGCACAACTCGCCTCGGACCGCTACCCCTTCGCCGTGTTGGACCTCGACATGGACGCCGCCGACGTGGATGTCAACGTCCACCCCCGGAAACTCGAAGTGCGCTTTGCCGACGACGAGGCCGTCCGCAAGCAGGTCTTCGGTGCCGTCGAACGGACCCTCATCGACGCGGGACTGATTCGGTCCTCGGCCCCGCGCGGGCGCAGTGCGCCCGAACAGACCGAAATCCGACCCGGCGACACCGGTGAGACGAGCGACGAGTCGACCACAGCGACCCCCGACACGGGGACCGAGTCCAACGCTACCCCCTCCGATGTGAAGACTGCGTCCGGGCCGGGACCGGACACGGGCGCGTCGACGGGCGGTGGCGACCGCCGGGCGACCGGTACGCGGGGCGCAGCCGACACGTCCCGGGATGGCCCTCCGGCGGGAACCGACCAGGAAGGCGACGACGGGGACGCCGACGACGAATGGGCCGACCCCTTGGGGACGGCCAACGAGCGCAAGTTCACCGGGAGTCCCGACCAGCAGCAACTCGGCGGTGGTGTGGCCCCCGACGCACACGAGTTCGACTCGCTGCCGGCGATGCGCGTGCTGGGACAGTTCCACGACACCTACATCGTCGCCGAAACTGACGCCGGGCTGGTCCTGATAGACCAGCACGCCGCCGACGAGCGCATCAACTACGAGCGGTTGCGTGCGGATTTCGAGGGGGAAACGACCACCCAGGCGCTCGCTGACCCGGTTGAGCTCGAACTCACTGCGCGGGAGATGAGCGTCTTCGAGGACAACACGGAGGCGCTGACCCGGCTTGGCTTTCGCGCCGAGCGCGTCGACGACCGGACGGTCCGTGTCTCGACGGTGCCCTCACTGGTTGCGACTGCGGCCAGTCCCGACCTGCTCCGGGACGTGCTCGGGGAGCTCGTGACGGGTGCGGCCGCGGCCGCCGACACCGTCGACGCCGCCGCGGACGCCCTGCTCGCGGATCTTGCCTGTTATCCGTCGATTACCGGGAACACGTCGCTCACTAAGGGGTCGGTCGTTGGCTTGCTCGACGCGCTGGACGACTGTGAGAACCCATATGCGTGCCCGCACGGCCGCCCGGTCGTGGTGGAAGTTGGTATGACGGAACTCGAAAACCGGTTCGAGCGGGACTATCCGGGTCACGGCGGGTGATGGGCCGGCACCGACCCGCCGACGGGCTAGGGAACTAAGCTCTTCCCTGTCAATTGCCCCCGTATGACGGAACTCGTGACGTTCGGAGAGACGCCGTTGCGGCTCTCACCGCCGGGGAAACAGCGTCTAGAGAGCGCGGATACGATGGCCGTCGACGCCGATGGGACCGGGAGCAACGCCGCGGTCGCCGCGCAGGTCCTCGGTGTCGACAGCACCTGGGTGTCGAAACTCCCCGACTCGCCGCTTGGCAGGCGGGTGGTCGCAACCCTCGAGAGCCACGGCATCGAGACGGCGATTACGTGGGCCGACAGCACCGAGTACCGCCAGGGGCTGGTCTTTCACGAGTCGGGTCATCCGCCCCGTGAACCGAAGGGGTGGCACGACCGTGACGGGTCGGCGACGGCCACGGCCAAACCCGGCGACCTCCCGATGGACCGGATTCAGCGGGCCGACGCCGTCTTCACCGGGCTGAGCACGCCCGCACTCTCGCGGAACGCCGCCGAAACGACCAATGCCATGCTCCGAGCGGCCCACGGCAGCGGCGTCACCACCGCCATCGACGTGGACTACCAGCCGGGCTTTGCCGACCCCGACTTTCTCCGGGACGTGTTGCTCGAGCTGTTCGAACATCTTGAGGTACTCATCGCCAACGAGAACCGGATTCGGACGGTGCTCGACCGGTCGGGAAAACCCCGGGAGCTGGCAAACTCAATCGCCGCCGAGTACGATCTAGAGACGGTCGTCATCACGCGCAGCAAACACGGTGCCGTGGCGCTACAGGACACACCCGGGACGAACGTGATATACGAGCGCGAAACCGTCGACACCGACGCTGTCGATGAGTCCGGGCAACACGGTGCCTTCTCCGGTGGGTTCCTCGCACAGTACGCCGAGGACGGCGACCTCTCGGATGCGATGAGCTACGGCGTGGCGACGGCGACGCTCGCCCGAACCGTCCCCGGGGCGTTGCTCACCGCGGACAGAAGTGAAATCGAGCGTGTCGTCGACGATGTGATCAAGGCGTCACGATAAGCCCCGCATGCCCCGACTCAGGCGGTACAGTGTTGCCAACCGTCCGGGTGAGCCAGCGTTAGAGATATAAGACCCACCGCCGACAACTGGTGTATGTCACGGTCGTCTGTCGGACTCATCACAGCGTTACTCGTCGTTTCGGTACTCACACCGGCTGCCGTTGGAGGGGCAACGGCACAGGAAGACCCGGTCACGGTGACACTCTCGGTCGTCGACTCGAACGGCGACCCGGTCGGCAACACTGACCTCACGGTCACTTGGAACGATGGTAACGGGGGTCCAAAAAACGTCACGACCGCAGCCAACGGGAAGGCCTTCGTCGACGTGCCCGACGGGTCCAACATCGAGGTCCAGATAACCGACGACGAGTACGTCCGCAACATGCCGCTGCGACGGGTGAACGTCCGCAGCCAGGAGATCGAAGTCCCGGTCGCGCTGAGCGGCCAGGCGACTATCACCGTTGAGGGCGAGAACGGCAACCCCATCGCGGATGCCGAAGTCCGTGTCCGTGAGGGGTCGACGCTGGAGACGCTCACGACCGGCGCGAGCGGGCAGGTGACCACCGACCGCCTCGAACAACGCTCGGCCGACGAGGCGTACGAACTGGTCGTGGAGAAACCGGGCTACTTTGACCTCGATTCGTCGCTTGTGGTCACCGGTACCGGTAATAAGACCGTGACTCTGAAAAGTGGGACCCGGACAATCAATTTCCGCGTCATCGACGACCACTTCGACCCGGCCCGCCCCATCCAGGGCGCACGTGTTCGGATTCCGGCCATTGGAAACTCCCTGCAGACCCTCGAAAGCGGGGAAACGTCGACGAGCGTCCCGGTCAACCGTGAGTACAACATCCAGGTGAACAAGGACGGGTACAGCAGCGCCGGCACGCGCAGCGCCGTCGAGGAGGAGGACAAGGACGTGACGGTCGCGATTACCCGGGCTGACGAACTCACAGTCACGGCCGCGAACGACCGCGTGGTCGTCGGCGAGTCGACCCGTATCACCGTTCGGGACGAGTACGACGAGGCGGTTTCGAACGCCCAAGTGTCTATTGGCGGCGAGAGCGTCGGCCAGACGGATGCTACCGGCCAACTCGATGTCCCCATCGAGTCTGCCGGGAACGTTTCCGTACAGGTCGCCGACGCCGGGGAGACGGCCTCGGTGACCATCGAAGGCGTCGATATCGGCTCTGACGACACGCCGACGCCTGAGGAATCCACGCCGACGCCCGATGAATCCACGCCGACGCCCGAGGAATCCACGCCAACGCCGGTGGACGGAACGGAAACGGAGACGCCAACCCCGGCAGACGCGGGGACCACCGACGAGGAGACGACCGCCGGGAACAGCGGGCCCGGCTTCGGCGTCGCGGCCGCGCTGGCGGCACTCGCCGGCACGCTCTTGCTGGCCCGCCGTTGCTAACTCGCTTCGGGGAACTTAACGTCGCGGGCGTTCACCTTACCCGCATGACCGTTCTCGCGTCCGTTCACGACGACCACGACGCCACCTACACGGAGCGTGCAGGCCGCGACATCGTCGCCCACTACGGCCGACCGGCGCGCGTCCACCGCGCCGTCAGGAACGTCGTCGGCCTCATCGAACACGAGTATGGCGTCCTCACCGTCACCGGCGAGGACCGCATCGACTTCGTCGACAACGCCGTCTCGAACCGCATCCCAGCCGACGACGGCCGGGGCGTCTACGCGCTCTTGCTCGACCCGCAGGGCCACATCGAGACGGACATGTACGTCTACAACGCCGGCGAGCGACTCCTCGTCTTCACCCCGCCAGGCGAAGCCACCCCGCTCGCCGAAGAGTGGCAGGAGAAGACGTTCATCCAGGATGTCGACATCACCATCGCCACGAACGACTTCGGAATCTTCGGCATCCACGGCCCGAAAGCCACCGAGAAGATAGCCAGCGTCTTCTCCGAGCAGACGCCCGACCAGCCACTCTCCTTCGTCCGGGGGAGCATGGGCGACCACGGCGTGACCGTCATCCGCACCGACGGGCTCACCGGCGAGGAGGGGTACGAAGTGGTCTGTACCGCCGACGTGGCCGCCACTGTCTTCGATACGCTCGAAAACCACGGCCTCAACGCCGCACCCTTCGGCCACGAAACGTGGGACTACCTCACCCTCGAAGCGGGCACGCCGCTGTTCGGGACGGAATTTTCGGGGCAGGTCCCGAACACGCTGGGCCTTCGCAACGCCGTCGACTTCGAGAAGGGCTGTTTCGTCGGCCAGGAAGTCGTCTCCCGCGTTGAGAACCGCGGGCGACCCAGCACGCGACTCGTCGGCCTCACCCCTGAGGCTGTCCCAGACTCGGGCGCAGCGGTCTTCGCCGGTGACGAGGCGGTTGGCGAGGTGACCCGCGCCGCAGAGAGCCCGATGTGCGAGGAACCGATTGCGCTCGCGCTGGTCGCGTTCGACATTGAAGGCGAACTGACAGTTCGAATCGACAGCGAGGAGGTGCCTGCCGAGCGCGTCGAGTTGCCCTTCGTCGACGGCTCTGACCGCTCGGCGCGCCTCCCCGAGTACTAATACGGCGTCTCGTGGACACTGACCCACGAGAGTCCGGTCGGCGCGTCCTCTGCGGTCCGGAACACGACCGTACTCACGCGCCCGTCGCGCCCGCCCGGCGTCCGTTGCCACTCCTCGTAGCGACAGACGGTCAGGTCTACGCCCTCGTCGATGCGTTCGACGTTCCGAATCTCGATGTCGAACTCGCCGGGGGCGTAGCTGTCGGCCTTCTCCCGAACCATCGCCAGCACTGACTCGCGGTCGACTACGGCCCCGTCGGGCGCGACCATTCCGAAGTCGTCCACGAGCGCGGCGTCGATTGGGCCGATGTCTGCTTGCTGGCCCGTGTAGCAGCGCACGAACTGTTGGTGAAGCCGCTCGATTTCGTCCCGACAGTCCCCGAGAGACGCCATACCGATGTTTCGGACACCGTCGGCTTGAACCCGGCGGCGAGCGCACGGACATTTTTCACCGGTGACGCGGCCAGACCGCCCGTGACCTGACTCCCGCCCGGCGACAGTCTGCGATTGTGCGACACGCTGTCGTCGGTACCGTCCCCGTCGCCTGCTCGCCAGAGAGTGCCTGCGTTACCGCGATAGCAACGCACGCAGTTGCTCGCGGGAGAACAGCGATGTCGGGCGGTCCATGTGGACGCCGATTTCGCCCTTGAAAGCGCGCATCCCCGCCCGCTGAACCGGCGCAGGTGCGCTGTAGCCCGCCCGGACGATTTTCCCGAGGCGGATGTCAAGCCGCAGGTCCTCGCGCCAGGCGCGCTCGTAGTCACCCAGCGTCCCGGGGTCGTCGGGGTCGATCTCGCGCGCGGCGTGGTCGGCGGCAGTCATGCCATAGCGGATGCCACCGCCGGTGAAGGGTTTGGTCTGGGCCGCGGCGTCACCGATGAGAAACGAGCGCCGCCCCGTGACCCGACTGGGTGGGCCGACCGGAATCAGGCCCGAACAGCGACGGTGAACGTCCGCGCCGTAGTCGGCACAGAGGGTGTCGAAGCGGGCGCGCGCGTCGGCACTGTCGGCGGCGATGCCGAGGCCGTACTCGACGCCAGCCTCGCCGCGGGGGATGCGCCACGCGAAGAATCGGGGGACAGTGAGGTGGACATCCACGAAATCCTGGTGGTCCGGTTCGTCGCCGAACCCGAGGATGCCGTGGAGCAGTTCATCAGGTTCGGGGAGGTCCAGTTCCCGTCGCACACGTGATTTCGGGCCGTCACAGCCTGCGACCATCTTCGCATCGTGGGTTTCGAGGCCCTCCGGGCCGCGCACCTCGACTGTTACGTGGTCACGGCCTTCGGTGACGCCGACAACCGTGTGGTGCTCATGCAGGTCCGCCCCCGCTTCGCGCGCGGCCTCTGCGAGTATCCTGTCGAGGCCGACGCGGTCGATGACGTTCGAAACCGGCTGGTCTTTGTAGAACTCGTAGGGCCGGGAGCCAGCGCCACCGAGGTGAAATCGTGCGCCATAGACCTCGTTTTGCAGGAGTTGTTCGCGCGCGCCCGGCGGTGTGAACTCCCAGATATCGGTACTGACGTGGCCCGAGCAGGCAAGCGGTTTCCCCACCTCACCCTGCTCGAAGACAAGCACGTCCCGGCCGGCCGCGACCGCGGTGCGGGCAAAGCGCGAGCCAGCTGGACCGGCCCCCACGACGACGAAATCGTACATATCTGTCCGTCTCGGACCGAAAAGTAAATTCCTCACGGTTGGGCCCCGCAACCACCCCGCCCTGACAAATCCTGCCAACGGGGCATGGCCCCTGCTCACACCCGGTCAGAACGGGGGGTGATGTCGAGGCAAAAAAGGAATCTTCAAAAGCACGCCGAATGGAGGTTCACACAATGATGCAGAGTATAGGCGCGTCTTTCTCGTTAGAGGGAATCGCATTCGCGCTGTTCGCCATGATTACAGTGGGAAGCAGCGTCGGTGTCGTCCTCGTGCGCGACATCTGGCACGCGGCGCTGTTGCTCGGCGTCTCGTTGCTGAGCGTCGCCGTGCACTACGTGATGGTGCAGGCCGAGTTCATCGCTGCCATGCAGATTCTGGTGTACGTCGGCGGCGTCCTCATCCTGATTACCTTCGCGGTCATGTTGACCCGCGAGGACGATGAACTGGAGGTGCCGGTATGACCACCAAACCCGAACCGGTCAGTCTCGACCGGAGCGCACTCCCCGGACTGGTCGCTTTCGGGCTGTTTACCGTCATGGCGACGGTGTTCATCGGCGCCGAGTTCGGCGAAGCCGCCGGCTTCCCGTCGGACCCCGGCATCGTCGCTGGCATCGGAAACTCCCTGCTGGGCATCACTGACGGCGGACTCGTCGCCGAGAGCTTCCTGGTGTCGCTCATCCTCATCGCCATCGCGCTGGACGCCGCCCTCGACGGCGCGCTCCTGCTGGCCGAACGCGACGGAGGTGACGAGTAGATGGCCGTCTCTGCCCAGTTTTACCTGCTGCTCTCGGCCGTCGTGTTCTGTACCGGACTCTTCGGCATCCTGGTGCGCCGGAACGCACTGATGTTCCTGATGTCCGTCGAGCTGATGCTCAACGCGGCCAACATCAACCTTGTCGCGTTCTCACACTACTGGGGGAACCTCACTGGCCAGGTCTTTAGCCTCTTTACCATGGCACTTGCCGCCGCCGAAGTCGCCATCGGTATCGGCATCATTCTGGTCCTGTACCGCAACTTCGACGACATCGACGTGACCGAAGCAGCGACAATGAGGTGGTAATCAATGGCACTTGCATTCGATATCTCACCGGCGATTGCGGTACTCCCCTTTGTCGCGTTCCTGATCGCACTGTTTTTTGGCAGCTACATGCCAAAGGGCGGCGCCCTCGCGGGCATCGCGGCCACGGGCGGTTCGCTTGTCCTCTCCATCTGGGTCGCAGTCACCCTCTTTGGCGGCGCTGACCCGTACCAGACGACGCTCTATCAGTTCGTCGAGGGCGCGGGCCTGGGGGTCGACCTCTCCTTTGGCCTGCTCATCGACCCGCTGTCGGCGTTGATGCTGGTCATCGTCTCGCTCATCTCGTTTCTGGTCCACATTTTCTCGCTGGGCTATATGAACGACGAGGGCGAGACGGGCCTGCCCCGGTACTACGCCGGGCTCGGCCTGTTTACGTTCTCGATGCTCTCCTTTGTCTACGCGGACAACCTCCTGATGGCCTTCATGTTCTTCGAGCTGGTGGGCCTGTGTTCGTACCTGCTCATCGGCTTTTGGTTCCGGGACGAAGGCCCACCGAGCGCCGCGAAGAAAGCGTTCCTCGTGACGCGTTTTGGTGACTACTTCTTCCTCATCGGCGTGGTCGCCGTCCTCGCGACCTTCGGCACGGCACAATTCGCCGGCGAGAACTCCTTTGCCATCATCGCGGAACACGCACTCGACCCCGGCCACACGGCCCAGATTACGACGTATCTCGGACTCGACGCCGCCGCGTGGTTCAGCGTCATCGGCCTGCTGGTGCTCGGCGGTGTCATCGGGAAGTCCGCGCAGTTCCCGCTTCACACGTGGCTCCCC
>CAZOQK010000065.1:0-10789 GCA_964581735.1 uncultured Halobacteriales archaeon
GTCTTTCACCGAGTCCATCCGTTTTTCCACGTCGTCCAGATGGGTGTAGGCCTTCCCGTAGCCGGTCGACCCGCGGACGTTCGGCTCGAGGACGGCGTAGCCCCGCGAGAGGAAATACTGCGTGAGTCCCGCAAAGGACGGGCGGCGCTGGCTCTCGGGACCGCCGTGGATGTCCACGATGACCGGCGTCTCCCCCTCGGCGGCGTCCGCGGGAACGGAGAAGAAGGCGGGAATCTCCCGGTCGTCGAACGTCTCGTAGTGGACGAGTTCGGGTTCGACGAACGTCTCCGGTGGGATGCCGGCAGTACTGGCGTGGGTCCAGCGGTCGATTGCATCGGTAGCCGTTTCGGTGTCACTGGCGGTCCGGAGCCGCTCCACATCGGCGACGGAGACGTTCGTGTTCACGTCGCGACCCGACGTCGAGAGGGCGAGTCGGTCCCCGCCGGGACCGAAACTCACGCCACCGGCAACGTCACCCGGCAGGTCGGGGCGCTCGAACTCGGTAACGGCGGTCGGACCGTCGAGTTCACCGAGCGTGAGTTCCGTGTAGCCGTCGACGTTTCTGGAGTACGCGAGCAGTCCGGTGGCGTCGTCCACGGCGACGCCGTCGATGTTCCACCGGCCGCCGTCGCGGACGAGTTCGGTTTCGCCGGTCGTGGCGTCCATCCGGACGAGTTCCAGCGTATCGCTGTTCCCGTCGGTCACCAGGTAGAGGGCGTCACCGTCGGGGCTCCACTGCGGGCTGTGGTAGCGGACGGAGCCGTCGTGAGGGGTCAGATGTGTCCGCTCGCCGCTGTCGACGTCGAGGACGTAGCAGTCCTGGTCGAAACTGGAGTGAGCTTCGGTGAGGACGAGCCGGTCGTCGTCGGGGCTCCAGCCGCCGACGCTCAGCCAGCCGTCGCCCTCGAACACCAACTCGGCGTCCCCCCCGGTCGCGTCGCGCTCTTGCACGTAGATGTCGAAGACGGATTCGTCGCGACGGTTCGAGGCGAAGGCGAACCGGCCGCCGTCGTGACTCCACCCGCCCCAGCGGTGTTTGGCGTCGGGCATCGCCGTGAGGTCGGTGACGGTGCCGTCGCTGTCGAGCCGGTGGAACTGGAGGCGTTCGTCGCCGCCGTCGTCCATGCCGTAGACCAGCTCCGACCGGGTCGGCGAGTAGGAGACAAAGGAGACCGATTCGTCGTCGAACGTTCGCTGTTCGGGCCACGCGCCGGGCGCGGTGAGTTCCCAGACCTGCGCGACGCCGGTCGTATCCATCAGGAAGGCGACCTGGCCGTCGGGACCCAGCGACGCGCCGTAGGCGCTGCGGACCGTGAGATACCGTTCGAGGTCGTACACGCCTACGAAAAGGGGTGGCTCCCACATAGATACTCGGCCCGCGAGCACGGGCGGGGACTCAGGCCACCGGCTCGAACGACTCGATGACGCGCCTGGCGATGGCGTCGTAGGTCTCCGGACACGGTTCACCCTCGCCGGCACCGGCCCCGGCCGCGAACTCGTAGAAGCCGTCGGGCCCGTCGACACGGACGAGGTAGGTAACGGAGTCGTCGCGGCGAAGAATCGCCGCCGGTCGGGTCTGTCCACCCCACGTCCTGACGCTCCCGGTGTCGTACTCGTCGTTCCACCCGTACACCTCGGTGGCGTCGCCGGTGTCGGTGAACGGACCGAACTCGGAGATTGTCATCCCGTGCATCGGTGAAATCTCCCCACGCCCGTAGCCGATACCGGTCACGTAGCCGTCGGATTCGTCCTGCTCGGCTGTGATGGAACCGCCCATCGGATAGCCGAAAGTCGCCACCATCCCCCGGCCGTCCGGGTCGTACCGCTGGAGGGTGTCGCCGAAGTTGGCCGCACACGAACCGGCGAGACTCGTGCCAGCGGCGCCGTCCGACTCCCCACCGGGCCCGTCGGTTTCGGGGGTGTCACTGCTCGACTCACCTGTTTCGTCGGTGGCATCGCCGCCCGAACAGCCCGCGATGGCACCGGCCGCGACCAGGCCGAGCATCTCACGTCGTGTTACATTCATACCGTTCTCTCACCTGATACGAGCTTAGCTGTTCCGAGACGTATGCTAACGGCTGTTCCTGTCTCGCCGGACGCCCCGACGGCGCCCCCTCGACACACCGCTGGCCACCCGACAGCAGTCCCACGGGATTTTTGGCACCTGCCCCCTTCCGCCAGCGTATGCGTATTGCGCTCGTCGCGATGGAGACGGCCCGGCACCGGGACACTGCCGGGAACCGTCGCTTCGAGCGTCTGGCCCGACAGCTCTCGGACGCTGGTCACGACGTGACTGTCTTCTGTGCCCAGTGGTGGGAAGGCGAACCCGACCGCTTCGAGGCCGACGGCGTCCAGTACCGTGCGGTCACCATCAATCGGGCGCTCACCTCCTTCTGTCTCCGCCTGCCGCTGATGCTGGCCCGGTACAGCCCCGACATCATCCACGCGCGGCCGACCCCGACACAGCAAGTCTTCGCCGCGAGCGTCGGCGGCACGCTCGCACGCAGTTCGATGGCCGTCGAGTGGTACGGCGACGAGGGGGCAGACGAGAGCGCCCGGTCGACGCGGATGGCCCTGAGAGAACTCCAGATGGTCGTCACGCCCTCGGAGATGGTCCGCACCGAGGTCCGGGAACTCGGTGCCGACGAGGAAAACACCTGTATCGTCCCGGAGAGCATCGACTTTTCACGAATCGGGTCCGTCGACCCCAGCGAGGAAGTCGACGTGGCCTACGCCCACCCCCTGGACGAGAGTGCGAACATCGAGAGCCTCTTTCTCGGGCTGGCGGAACTCCGTGACCGCGACTGGACGGCGACGATTATCGGCGACGGGCCACAGCGGGAGGCATACGAGCGCCAGGCGTCGGATTTGCGCATCGACGACCGCGTGCAGTTCGTCGGGGCGTGTGACCGCGAGCAGCGCATCGCCATCTACCGCGGCGCACACGCGTTCGTCCAGACGGCGTACCGTGAGTACTTCGCGACCGAACTGCTGTGGGCGCTCGCAGCCGGCTGTGTCGGCATCGTCGAGTATCAGGCCCAGTCGAGCGCGCACGAACTCATCGAGAACTACGAGCGGAGTTTCCGGGTGACGAACCCACAACAACTGGCCGACGCCATCGTCGACGCCGGGCAGTTCGACCACCTGACCGTCGACGAGGCGTGGCGCGAGTACGACCACAGCCGCGTCCTCGCGCAGTACGTCGACACCTACGAGTCCCTCCTGACGGACTTCGGGTTCCTCTGAGCTCTATATAGTCCGCCGGAGGCGGTTCGCGCTCGTCTCCGTGTCGTCGACGAACGCCTCGGTCCACTCGACGATAGCGGGGTCGGCACTCTCGACGAGCACGCGCAACGCACCGCCGCGGTAGCCGACGAGACAGGCCTGGTTTTTGACGGCGGCGAGACCGAACGGGAGCGTCCGGTCCGCCAGCTGGACACGGAGGTTCTCGTCGTCGAGTGCGGACTCGATAGAGGCCACGCCGTCGCCGGTCAGCAGCGAGCGCTGTGATTCGGCCGTGATGAGCCCCACCTTGTTGCCCCGGCGTAACTGACGCTGGATAACGTCGCTGTATGCCGGGTTCCAGTGTGGCGTGATGAGGCTAAAGCCCGGAGCGGTAGCCAGTAGCTCGACGAACTCGTTGAGCGGTGCCGCAGGGGTATCGGCGTCGGCCACGACACAGTCGGCGTCGGCGAGCAAGTCGAGGTCGAACTCGAACTCGTCGAACGGCACGCAGTCGACGAACGCCGCGAGCCCGTCCATCGACTGGACGGTCCCCAGCAGGTTCTCCAGGCTATCGAGTACCATCTCCCCGACCGGCGTCGTGTAGTACCGCCGGTTGACTGTCGCATCTATCCAGCCGCGGTCTTCGAGCTTGTTCAAATTGCGCTGTACCGTCGAGTGGGGCACATCGAGCGTATCGACGAGCGTTCGTGCGTCTTCGCGGCTCCCGTTGAGCGCCGCGAGGAGTCGAATCCGAACCTCCGACCCCACCAGAAACTGCAACGTTTCGATTGTGTCTGAGTTGGTGTACCGAGTTGGTCCCATTGCTGTCCCTAACGTTTCAGTTGGTTAATGTCCGTGTTAAAACGGGTCGCTAACTATGCCAACAGTCGGAGCGGGTTCGGGACGGGTGCCGATATATCAACGGCACAGATGTGGGAAAAAACGCTGCTGGGGAATCGGTTCCGCCGCCGTTCCCGCTATCTGGCTGCCGGAAACCGCCAGCAACCCTGGCGGAGTTGTTCGCTGGTGGGCCGACCGTCCGGTGGCCCTAGACAGTTAGCGTGGGGTGGCTGTGTTTCGGACTGTGGGACTGTTGCGAGACGCGGGAGAGAAGGGCCCACGGGAGGAGGCGAGGGGTTCGTGTGGCCCGAGGCGGGTCAGGCAATCGATGAGCGGCCACGGTTGTCCACGCTCGCGGCCCGCCTCTGGTGGCTGGTCGTGCACAGCGTCGTGTGTTCGGGGTGGGTGTTGTGCTGTCGCCCGCTCCGACACCGGGTGAGGAGTTGGGGTATCGGACCGGGACATTCCGATAGTGGGTCCCATCCGTCTTCATGGTACCGCGTGACACAGGCTCGTTGCAGTGGTAGATTCTCACAGGATAGGACTACCCACACACCGCCGGGTGCTCACTCGTCGGTCAGCGGTCCGGGGTCGGCCGCGGCCTCGGCCACGTCGACGGCAGCGACGTTTTCGGCGACATCGTGGACTCTGACGATATCGGCGCCGTGTTCGACTGCGACCGCGGTCCCGGCGACCGTCGGCTCTAACCGCTCGTCGGCGTCGCGGCCGGTGGCCCCGAACATCGATTTGTGTGAGTGGCCAACCAGAACTGGACAACCCAGGCCGGCAAACTCCTCCAAACGCCCCAGTAACTCGAAGTTCTCCGCGGCCGTCTTACCGAAGCCGAGGCCGGGGTCGACGATAATCTGTGAGCGGTCCAGGCCCGCCTTTTCGGCCAGCAGAATCCGCTCGGTGAGTTCGTCGATTACGTCGTCGACCACGTCGTCGTACGGTACGTCGCTGTCGGGGTCGACCGGCGTGTCGATGGAGTGCATGACGACGACGGGCACGTCATAATCCGCTGCGACCAGTCGCATCTCGGGGTCGGCCAGCCCGGACACGTCGTTGAGGATGTCCGCCCCCGCGTCTAAGGCCGCCCGCGCGACCGACGCCTTCCGGGTATCGATGGAGATGTGAGCGTCGAGGTCGCCGATGGCCTCGATGACGGGTACGACACGGTCGCGCTCCTCGGCGGCCGGTACTTCCTCGGCCCCCGGACGGGTGGATTCACCGCCGACATCGACGATATCTGCCCCCGCAGCGACCATCTCCTCGGCCCTGTCGATGGCGTCCCCGACGGCGTCGTACTCGCCCCCATCGTGGAAACTGTCGGGCGTGACGTTGAGGATGCCCATCACCGAGGTGCCGTCCTCCCACGGGTAGCCGTGCGTGTCGGGCGCGACACAGATACCTAGTGTCTCCCCGAGTTCGCGGCCGAACGTCGACAGTCCGTAGGGTTGCCCGTCGAGTTTGTCAAGCAGGCGTTTGAACTGGGCCATCGTTCCCATCATCACTACGGCGAGGTTCTCCTCGTCCTGGTCGTTTAGCCCCGAAACCGCACACTCGCCGCCAAGCGAGAGCAGTTCTTCCTTGAGATACTGGGCCTGACGCGGCTGGACCCGTGTTTTCAGCACCCGATGGACGCCCTTGCCCCGCATCCGCCACGCGCCGGCGTCGGTGACGTTGGCGCCTTCGATGACCTCACGGGCGCGCGGAACCGAATCCGCCCGCTTGGGGACCGTCGCCCTGCTCCATCGCGCTCGGGCTTCGGCGACGGTGTACAGCGACCCTGTCACGAGCACACAGTCGTCCTCGCCTGCGGCGTCGAGTGCGATATCGAGCGCGCCGGCGACATCCGAGCGCGTCTCGACCGTCGCGTCGGTTTCCCGTTCGAACGCCCTCGCGACCACCGTGTTGTCCTCGGCCCTGTCTTTGTCCGGTTCGCAGGCGACAACGTGTGCTGCGTCGGCAAACGCCGCCGCGATGCCAGGGTGGTCCTTGTCGGACATCGACCCGGCGACGACGTGGAGGTCCCCGTACTCGAAGGTACCGAGCGTCTCGGCGACCCGCGCACACCCGCCCGGATTGTGGGCGCCATCCAACACCACCAGGGGGTCCTCGCCCATGAGTTCGAACCGGCCGGGCCAGTGGGCGTTGCGCAGCCCCCGGGCAAGCGTGTCGTCGCTGACATCGGCGACCTGCCGGAGGAGCGCGGCCGCGATACCAGCGTTGTGGGCCTGGTGTGAGCCCAACAGCGGGAGCTGTGTCTCGACGGTCCACCCCGTGCCATCCAGCGAGACGGCACTCTCCAGCCCGTCACGGCCGCCGTAGGCGACGGCCACGTCGTCGCCGGGGTCGCCGACGGTCAGTACGTCACCGATTTCGTCCCGGATGGCCGCGCGTGCGTCCCCGTCCGCCCCACAGACCAGCGGCCGGTCGGCGGGCGCGACGTGGGCCTTGTCCCGGGCGATTTCCTCGATAGTCTCTCCAAGGATGTCGGTGTGTTCGAGCGCGACGCTTGTCACCGCTCCCGCGATTGGGTCAATGACGCTTGTGGCGTCGTATCGCCCGCCGATACCGACCTCCAGGACGGCGATGTCGACCTCGCGGCGGCCAAATTCCCACAGCGAGAGCGCAGTCAGCGTCTCGAAAAACGTCGGCGCCTCGCCGTCGGTAGCGCGGTCGGTGACGTGGGGCTCGACATCCTCGACGAACTCCGTGACCGCCCGCTGTGGGAGTTTCCGCCCGTCGACGCGGATACGCTCCCGCACGTCGTCGAGATGTGGTGACGTGTACAGCCCCACCGACAACCCCGCCTCCCGGAGCACCGACTCGACCATCCTGGCAGTCGACCCTTTGCCGTTCGAACCGGCAATCTGGATGCAGTCGATGTCCTCGTGGGGGTCTCCGAGATGGTCGAGCAGCGCGGCGGTCGCGTCGGTCCCCGGCCGTGGCGCGAACCGCCGCAGGTCAAAGAGGAAGTTCGCCGCCTCGTGGAACTTCATGCCTGTTGGAATCGGTCCTGCCTGCTTTAGCCCATCGGTTCTCCTGCCCCGTCTACAGTGTTCGACCCTCGACCTCGGGGTCGATGTCCGCCGCCGCCAGATCCTCACGGATGCGCTCGCGCAACGGCGTCGGCACCGTCGAGCGCGCCACCGGGACCGCAGTCCCGTGGTAGTCTTCGGGCGGGACTTTCCAGTACAGGACACAGTCACTCGGTGCGTAGTACTCGATGCTGTAGCGGTCGGTCGCGCCGCTGTAGTGGACGCGGGCGGCCTCCCCCTCGCGGACCCAGCCGTCCCTGCCGTCCAGCGCCGACAGCTCCGCCTCGCCGTGGTCGCTCATACCACGCGTTTCGCTTCCCCTGCCCGTACCCGTTTTGGTCTCAGCCACGATACCAACAGTCCGTTTACACGAATGCTCACCAGTTTGGGTAACAATCTACCACGGCCGGAGGCGTTGCCTGTATCAAGATGGCATCTCCTACGCTCGACGGTGAACTCAAGGGCACAGCAGTCCGGGCGATTCGCCAGGCAATCGATGACGCGTGTGGTTTCTTCGAAGGCCGGACGCAAGAACACCTCGCTGCACACGGCCTCGCCGATGCAACAGCCCAGTCGTGGCACGGCATCGACGAGTACGTTGCTGTCTACGACGACCTCGTCGACGCCAGCACCAGGTCCGGTCTCACCGGTGCCGACTAATCCGCGTCGTCGGCGCTGACGGCTACTCGAACGGTTTCCCCTGTTTTCTCTGTACTGGTCGCCGTTATGAACGCCTCCGACCCGAACGCGACGGCGGTCGTTTCCGGCCCGAGTTCCGTCAGTGACGCCGACGTGTTCACATCCGGCAGCAACCACACACCCCCGGACTCGGTTCCACGCGCGTCGAGTGCCGTCGCGAGTGTTCTCTCGAACTCGGTTGCGTTTGTGGCATCGTCCCAGTCGATCACCCAGACGTAGCCCGGGTCTCCGCCGTCGAGTGGGCGGAATATTCGTAGGCTGTCCGACCCCCATCCGGCCGCCGCGCGTTCGGCACGTCGCTCGCCGACGTGAGCCGCAAGCGCGTACCGGACGAACGCCTCACCCATCGTATCCGAACCGCTGGCCAGCCACCCATCCCCGGCCGACGTCTCGACTGTGAGGGCTGTCGGCGACTCCGCGCCTGGCTCGATGCCGTAAAGCAACTGTTCGGCGGTTCGCGGTGGGTTCGCGTAAATCGCGGAGAGATTGGCGGGCGTGTCCAGCCGTCCGCTGACGTAGTCGGCGCCGTAGATGTAGCGTCCGTTCTGGAAGCGCGCGGCGTGGCCCACGGGATAGCTGGCCTGTATCTCGTCGTACCACGGCGAGTTCAGCTCCTCACCGGGCGCGTACGCCCGAATGTAGCTGTCGGTCGTGTAGACGGCTCCACCCTCGATTATCGACCGCCTGAGATAGCCGTCCTGTGTCGTCGTGCCGCCGAGGGCCTCGTTCAGGCTGGACTGCTGGCCCTGCTGGATCTGGACGTAGTGGGTAAACTCATGGGCAAGCAGCAGTCGCTCATCGGCCAGCGTCGAGTTGGGACCGAGGTAGACGACAACGTCACCGCGACCCGTCACGTAGCCGTTTTTCGAGATTTCGAGTGCCGACCCGTTCACTTCGGCCGTGTCGAGGCCGGCGACCCGCCAGAACCGCGGGACGCCCGGCCCGGCGGTCCCGCCAGGGGTGCTGTCGTAGAACGCATCGGAGGTGTTGAACACCCGCACCGACCGCGGCGCCGTCACGTTCGTCCCCGAAACCGCCTGGACGCGGGCGAACACCCGGCCTGGGTCAAGTTCGAGCGACCCGTTCAACACCGTGATGTTCGGCGCCGGTCGCTCCCTGGTCGTGTCGTTCGCAGTCGGTGTTCCGGCCGGCGTCGCCGCCGGGCTGTCGGCCATCGGTGCCTGACAACCCACGGTCAGCAGTGCGACCGCGAGCAGACAGACCCCAAGGTGGCGTGCTGAGACCATCGGTGGCTAACTCGCGGTGGTGCTGCCGTCGACTCCGACCGCTGTCGATGCCGCTTCCGGGAGCGTCACTGTGACACCGCCGTAGGTCAGCGACTCCACGAACGTCCCGGAGACGACCGCGGTCTGGCCCCGCTGTGTCGTGATGACCTCGACAGCTCCGTCCGCGCGCACGATCGTCGAGTCGTTTGCATCGACCCAGAACGTCGTCACGAGCGCCGCATCGGACCCGTTGGTATCGCCGAGCCCAAGCACACCCGCTGCGACGGTCCCGTCGGTGTTGACCCGGACTCGGTAAGTCCGCTCGTCATCAACCGTCTGTGCGCCTTCCAGCGTCGCCGTCCCGTTTTCCATCACGTTCCGGTACAGCGACAGCCGGTCGGCATCCGAGAGCAGCTGTGAGAAGTTCCCGGAGATATTTTGCTTGATCCACTCGGAGTTGTACTGCTGAACGAGCAGCGGACTGTACCGGTACAGCGTCCCGTCGACGTAGTAGTCCTCCTGGACGATTGTCCGCCCCTGCGTCTGGACCGTCGAGTTGACCGACAGCGCCGGCCGGCCGCGTTCGACACGCGTCACTCGCTGGAGTTCCTGGAGTTGGTCGACATTGTTCGTCCGGGTTCGAATCGTCGAATCCCCGGTCAGCCGATACGATTCGATGCCCATGATGGCGGTGAGCGCATCGCCGACGACCCGCTCGCTATCCACCGAGAGGTCCTCCGCGGGCGTCACCTCGCCGTCCAGCCCGTCACCGGCGCTGTAGTTGTCGATGCTGGCTTCGGTCGGCAGTGAGGTCCCGTTCCCATCGGGTCCATCGACGGTGTCACTCGGCGTCGCCGTGGTGACCGGCGTCTCCGTTGTCGTGCTGTCGCCAGTCCCGCCGGCACATCCCGCCAGCGCGACGAGGGCGACCAGACAGACGAGGGCGACGTGTCGGCGCTCGATTCGACCGAACAAGGTTCTCCCTTCCATACCTATCTCTCAGGGCTCTACCCAAAAAAAGGCGCTATGCGGTTGCCAACTCCGCAGGCGGGCCGAGGATTTATGTAGTACCTGCCAGCAGCTCCTCGTCCCGTTCAGTCAGGACGGACGCACTGAAACCTCACTTCGTTCCTCCCATGAGCGTCCGCCACTAATCATGCCGGAAACACCTACTGCCGGTCATCACCATCGCCATATCGTGCTTGTCGGCCGCCTCGATGACCATGTCGTCGTTTTTCGAGCCCCCGGGCTGAATGACGGCCTCGATACCTGCTTCGGCAGCTTTCTCGACGCCGTCCGGGAACGGGAAGAAGGCGTCCGACGCCATCACGGCACCCTCGGCGTCCTTGCCCTCGGCGTGTTCCTCGGCTTTCATACCCGCGAGGTGGACGGCGTCGACGCGGGAGACCTGTCCCATGCCGATACCCACCGTTTCGGTGCCCTTCGCGAACAGAATCGCGTTGGATTTGACGTGTTTGATGGTCTGCCAGGCAAACAGCATCGACTCGATTTGGTCCTCGGTCGGTTCGCGCTCGGTGACGACTTCGAGGTCGTCGCGCGTGACCGTCTGCAAATCCCGCTCCTGGACGAGACGACCACCAACGAGCGGTTTCTCGGTGAGTCTGTCGGTGCGGTCCCCGAGTTCGGACCGGCCGGACTCGCCCGTCCGGCCGTCCACGCGTCCCACATCTAGCACCCGCAGATTGTCCTTCTCGAAGAGGGTGTCAAGCGCGTCGTCGGTGTAGCCCGGCGCGA
>CAZOQK010000066.1:0-10675 GCA_964581735.1 uncultured Halobacteriales archaeon
CTTCACGCCGCGCTCGGCCAGCTCCTTCGCGGCCATCAGCCCGGAGGGGCCGCCACCGACAATGATGACATCGGTGTCGGAAAAGTCCATGAA
Source organism: uncultured Halobacteriales archaeon (assembly GCA_964581735.1). Classification (GTDB taxonomy): domain Archaea; phylum Halobacteriota; class Halobacteria; order Halobacteriales; family Haloarculaceae; genus Salinibaculum. The sequence continues at coordinate 94 of CAZOQK010000066.1, forward strand.
CTCCTGGGTCCACTCCTGGCCGATTGCGCGTGTCACTTCCGCTTCGCTAACGTCGCTGAACTGCGTTTCGTGACTCATACAACCAAGTGTTAATAATGAGTGGTAATACCGTTTTCGCTCTCCCGAGACTGGGTGTTTGGATGCCAGACCCCGACACGTGGTGAGAGCGTTACGGGGTTCGAAGGGTAGCCGGGGACCGGCGAAACGGATCAGAAAAGCGCACCAGCGCGCCGGCTCAGACCCACTCGTGGATACCGTCGGGACCAAAGAGTGGGGCATCATCGGTGACCGAGCAAACCGACCAGGCACGGGTCGGGTCGCCGTCAGCGGGGAAGAGGTGTTCGGGAACCAGCGGCATCGCAACAGGCGTGTACCCGGCCCGGCGCATCGCGGCCACGCTGGCAAAGCGGTCGACTCCCTCGCCGCGCTCGGTCACGACGAACTGGCCGTCGGTGCGGGAGTAAGCGTGGCGGAACGTGGCCCGGTCGGGCGCAGCGAGTGCGTCGACGTGTTCGAACACCGCCACCACCTCATCGCCGGCCGAGAGTTCGAGGCGTGGCCGGTCGGCCCCGACCCTGACCTCGCGCCACAGCAAGCGGTCGGCAGGAGCGCGCACGCAGGCGTAGCTGCCGTCCGAAAGGGGCACGCGGTCGGGACCGCTGTAGAAGCGCCGCCCCTCGGGGTCGTCGGCAGCCAGCGCCGTTGGCGTCTCCAGCACCGAGGCGACGACGCGGGCGAGCGCCTCGCCGTCATTGGGTGCAGGCGTGACGAACAGACAGTCCTGTCCGGCGGCGACGGCGGCGGCCAGTCGCGGGACGACCGCTTCCGGCCCCACGTCGGCCTCGGTCAGTGGCTCGATAGCGACCGGTCGCAACTCATCGACCAGCCCCACGGCGTCGGCCGTCGGCGTCGCCAGCGCCGGCGGTCCACCTGAATCGGTCGCCGTCTCGACGGTGTAGCCGGCCTCGCGACAGCGTTCGACACCGGCGGCCTGTACCGACGGGTAATGTACCATCACGCATGCTACGGGCGGCACACGCAAAAGTGAGTCGCGTCTTTGGAGTGTGGTGTTTTGCTCTGAAAGTTTTTGATGAATAGTCGATTCTAGAAACAAGGAACCCCCAACTGGCTACGGTCGCGCGCCTCGGTGTCGCAGAAGATCACAGATTTTCAGGAGTCAGCGGAGCGAAGCTCCGCGAGCTACCGAAAAGCGATGCTCTTCGGCATGACGAAAGACGCGTAGCTTCTTTCGAACCACGCGCTTCACTCGCTTCGCCCGCACGGCCAGCGGGAGCTTCGCTCTTTTTTTGCTTACATCGGCGTGCTTCCCGGAGCGGAGTGCCCCTTTCAGTCCCGAAAGACTCGGTTCGTTTGTCTTTTGACCCTTGCAAACGCTCCGCGTTTGCTTAGTCCCCCTGTAGCTTGATCGTCCAGTCTGGGTGGGTGGGACTGAAAGGGGCGACTATCCCGACGAAGACGGACGATGTAAGCACGCGAACGGAGTGAGCGTGCGCAGCGGGTCCATCGAGTCGAGCTAGTCGGGGCTTTCATGCCGTTGTAGACAACGCTCCCAGCGCAGTAACAGTAGTCTTCAGCTAGTCAGATTCTCGTCGGCGGCGGTGTCCTCGTGGATGTCGGTCTCCGCGTCGATTCGCTGGACGAGGTTGACGAGGTCCTTGAGTTGCGGGAAGGTGTACACCGTGAGGTCGATATCTTCGCCGCCGGCGGTAATCTCGCTGTCGAGGACGAACACCATGTCCTCATCGGGCCACCCGCCCATCTTCTGGATGATTTTGTGCGCGGGACCGAAGGTGAACTCCGGGGTACCCATGTCGATGGTCGTATCGAGAACGTTCGCCCAGCCGTCGATATACCCGGAGGTCATGATGTTCCCGATTTCCTGAATCGCAGAGCGCTCCATATCGGTGAAGCCGGACCCGTCGTCATCGCCATCGCCCGGCAACATCAACTGTGCGAGGCGCTTGCTGTCGCGCGGGTCCAGCATAAAGAGGACGTAGCCGTGTGGTGACTCCGTGAGTTGGACGTGGATGCCCACTTTCCGCTCATCGCCGAGGTGTGTCTTGACATCCTCCATCGCGAGGAAGTTGAGTTTCGACACCTGAATCCGGGCGTCGATACCCGTCATCTGGCTCAGGCTGTCGGCCACCTGCCGGGACCCCTCCTTTGAGATTTTGTTGAAGAGATCCAGTTTCCGCACGTCGACCTTGAGGCTCATACCTGGAGGAGGATGCGAACGACTGTAAAGACAGGGGACCCAGTCTCAGCGATGAGAGCGGCGGGACGGGCGAAGGTCACTCTTCTCGGGTCAGTTCACCCGACCGGATGGCCGCCTCGGCGGCGGTCCGTGCCTCGTTGGCGTCGAACTCCGCGACGGTGCCCTCGAGTTCAGAGTCGCTCGCGTCCGCGAGGTTCCGCGCGTGGGCCGTAATGTTCGGCACGGCCCGAATGATGTTATCGATAATAGGCACGGCGGCGTTCTCCGCCGACCGCGAGAGCGGGTTCAGGTCGATGACGATTTCGGTCTTGCACATCTCCGCGAGTGCCTCGGCGCGGTCGCCGTCTTCAAGTGGGACGAGCACCACATCGGCCGCGCCGATGCCGTCGGCGTCGACCTTCGCGCGCTCGTGGTCTAGCCTCGGAATCCGGCCGTCTGCGGTCAGTCCTTTCACATTCTCGGCGCCGTGCTCGCACATATGCTTGGCGATGGCGGCCATTCGCTCCTCGGTCCGGTGGAAGAGATTGACTTCGATATCGGCATCGACCGCTGCGGCGAGTTCGACCGTCTCGCTTGGCACGAGCGCCGAGGAGTTGCCGTTGACCGAGAGCACGGGCTGGTCGGCCAGGAGCAGGTGGGCGGCGGCGGCGCGGGCGGCCTCGTCGGCGCTGGGAATCGTCTCCTCCCCGAGCAGGTAATCGAATGCTTCGCCGCGGCCCTCGGCGATGAGCCCCTGCTGGCTGGTGATACCCTTCGCGACCCCCGCCTCGATGCGGTGACGCGTCAGCAACGACTGGTACCGCGGGTGACTCTCGGGTACGTCGAACTCGTCCATACCCCCGCTGGGTGAGCCACCGGCAAAAGTCGACTGTCATGGCACAACCCTTGAACCGGGGGCCTGTGTACGTCGGGCCATGACAGGTTCGGCAGGTGCGGGTGACGACGCCGACACGATGCGCGGGCGGGCCGACGAGAGTAGCTGGAAACTCTGGATGTTGCTCGACGCCGACCGGTGGGTGGTCGGCGGCTGCGTACTGGGGCTGCTCTTTGGCTCGTTCGTCCTCGTCAGTGCCCTCGCACCGGTCGGGCTTCGTGACGTGCTGGCACAGTCAGACCCCACGGAGACGCTCTTTCAAGCGCTCGTGACCGCCATCATCACCGGTGTCACGCTCGTAGTTACCATCACCCAGCTGGTGCTCAGCCAGGAGCTGGGCGCGGTCGGTGACCAGCGCGAGCGCATGGAGGGCGCGATGCAGTTTCGCGCCGACGTTGCCGACATGGTCGACGCCCCCGTCAGCCCACCCGAACCGGCGGCCTTCCTCCAGGCGCTCGTCGATGCGACACAAGCCCGGGCCGCGGACCTCGCGGATGCCGTCGAGGGCAACGAAGAGCTGCGCGAGCAGGTCACCAGTTACACGAACAGTCTCGACCGGAACGCAGACGAGGTTCGCAAGCGGCTGGGCGAGGCCCAGTTTGGCACTTTCGAGGTGCTGTACGCCGCACTCGATTACAACTACTCCTGGAAGATATACGAGGGGCGACGCCTCCAAACCGAGTACGACGACGCGCTGTCGGCGTCGGCCCGCGAAGCCCTCGACGGCGTCGTCGGGACGCTGCGCCTGTTCGGCCCGGCCCGGGAACATATCAAGACGCTGTATTTCCAGTGGGAACTGACGAGCCTCTCGCGAACGGTGCTGTACGCCGCCGTCCCCGCGCTCGTCGTCGCCATCAGCGGCGTGCTCTTTCTGGATGCCCCGGGGACGGTGACCGGCGCCACACTGGGCGTCGACAACCTCGTCTGGGTCGTCAGCGCGGCGACCACCGTCGCGCTCGCACCCTTCGTCGTCCTGCTTGCCTACGTATTACGCATCGCGACCATCGCGAAGCGGACGCTCGCCATCGGGCCCTTTGTGCTCCGGGAGACCGAACGCACCGAGACGATAGCCTGGGACGACGCCGAGTGAGCCTTACTCCTGCAGCGTCGCGCCGCCGGGGTGAATCCCACAGACTGTGGGGTCATAACCCGCGTCCGACAATCCGGAGCCGAGCGCGAAGACCGTCTCACCGAGCATCGCCATCGCGGCGGTCCCGCCGGCCTCGGAGACATCCAGGATGACATCGCGGACGGCAGGCGTAATCAGGTCTGCCTCGCGGGAGAACTGCCGGGCGGCACGCATGAGGGTGTCCAGCGTCGGCTCCTTGAGGACTATCGAGAGCGCGCGGGTGCCCGCCTGCGTGAGTGCCTCGCCCGCCCCTGCGAGCACGTCGTCGGTCGCCAGTTCACCGAGGACGTGGTACTCGACGCGGGCGCGGTCGGGGATCCCGTCGAGGACATTGTCCTGTGGCCCGCCCGGTTCGAGTCGAAGCGGTGCGCCGCCACGGGCCTGTGCGACCACATCACCGAGGCCGGTCCCGGCCTGGACCTCCGCGCCGTGGGCGATGGTCGTCAGTTCCCGCTCGGATAATTTTCGTTCGAAGGCATCGTTGACCGCGAGCGCCGTGCCGAGTGCCACGGCGCCGGAGACGCCAAAGCCCGAGCCAAGCGGCAGGTCGGTCGTCGCCCGGACCTGGGCGTCAGCATCGAGCGTGTCGAGGACGCGGTCGACCGCCCCCATCTCAACGGGGTCGCCGTTGAGGTACGTCTCCGGGTGGTCACTCTGCCGGACGGTGACGATGACCCCGTCAGTGAGCGTGAGGCCGCCGCCGCGCGACCCGGCTTTCGTCGGGTCCGGGTCCTCGTCTTTCGTAAAAAAGCCGGTAACGTGGCCCGGGACGAAGGCTTGGGATGCGTCAGCCATTGACCCTGTACTGAGAGGCCGAGGCAATTAATCGTTGGCGTCCGCGGGCCGTGTCAGTCCCCTACTCACGCCAAGTGATGACGGTGCAGGTGCGATTTACGGTCCTCGCGGTCCGATTACCGCTATGGGACTCGACGAAGACTCACTCGACTACCACAGCGAGGACCCGCCCGGAAAAATCGAGATTTCGACCACGAAACCGACCAACACCCAGCGCGATTTGAGCCTTGCCTACTCGCCGGGCGTGGCCGCCCCCTGTCGGGCCATCGACGACGACCCGGCCGACGCCTACCAGTACACCGCCAAGGGAAATCTGGTCGGTGTCGTCTCGAACGGCTCGGCCGTGCTTGGGCTGGGCGACATCGGCGCGCAGGCCTCCAAGCCGGTCATGGAGGGGAAAGGCGTCCTGTTCAAACGCTTTGCCGACATCGATGTCTTCGACGTGGAACTGGATTTGGACGACGCCGACGCCTTCGTGGAAGCCGTCGCGGCGATGGAGCCCACCTTCGGCGGCATCAACTTAGAGGACATCAAGGCACCCGAGTGTTTCCGCATCGAGGGGAAACTCCGCGAGCGGATGGACATCCCCGTCTTCCACGACGACCAGCACGGCACTGCCATCATCTCCGGCGCCGCACTGCTCAACGCCACGGATATCGCCGGGAAGGACCTCTCCGACCTCGAAATCGTCTTCGCCGGGGCCGGCGCGGCGGCGACGGCGACCGCCCGCTTTTATGCCTCACTCGGCGTCGACGCGGACAACATCACGATGTGTGATGAACACGGCATCCTCTCGACCGACCGGGACGACCTCTCGCGGTATACGATTCCGTTTGACAGTTCCGAGTCCGGCGACCTGGCGGACGCGATGGACGGCGCGGACGTGTTCGTCGGGCTCTCCGTGGGTGGTATCGTCAACGAGACGATGGTCCGGTCGATGGCCGACACGCCTGTTCTGTTCGCGATGGCCAACCCCGAACCGGAAATCGGTTACGAGCGCGCAAAAAGCGCCCGCGATGACAAGGTCATCATGGCGACGGGCCGCTCGGACTACCCGAACCAAGTCAACAACGTCCTCGGATTCCCTTTCATTTTCCGGGGCGCACTCGACGTGCGTGCGACCGAGATCAACGAGGAGATGAAGATCGCCGCCGCGCAGGCACTTGCCAACCTCGCCCGCGAGGACGTGCCCGACGCCGTCACCAAGGCCTATGACGACGAACCGCTTCAGTTTGGCTCGGAGTACATCATCCCGAAACCTTTAGATTCGCGAGTGCTGTTCGAGGTGGCGACGGCCGTCGCCGAGGCCGCAATCGAGAGCGGCGCGGCCCGGAAGGACCTCCATCTCGGTGCCTACCGCGAGCAACTGGAAGCCCGGCTGGGCAAGAGTCGGGAGATGATGCGGGTCGTCCTGAACCAGGCAAAGCGCAACCCCAAGCGGGTGGTCTTTGCGGAGGGCGACGACGAAAAGACCGTGCGAGCGGCCTACCAGCTCGTCGACGAGGGCATCGCCAAGCCGGTGCTCGTGGGCGACCGCCAGCGCATCTGGGCGACCGCGGACCGCCTCGGGCTGGACTTCGACCCGGAGGTGGTCGACCCGGCACAGGACCACATAGACTCTTACGTCGACCGGCTACACGAACTCCGCCGCCGGAAGGGCATCACCCGCGCCGAGGCCGAGGACCTGATGCGGGACGGCAACTACCTGGGCAGCGTCATGGTCGAGATGGGCGACGCAGACGCGGTCCTGACGGGGCTGACCCATCATTACGGCGCGGCGCTCAAGCCGCCGCTCCAAGTCATCGGGACCCGAGACGGCGTCGACTACGCCGCTGGCGTCTACATGCTCACGTTCAAGAATCGGGCCATCTTCTGTGCGGACACAACGGTCAATCAGGACCCCGGCGCGGACGTGCTGGCGGAGGTGACCCGGCACACCGCCGACGTGGCCCGGCAGTTCAACGTCGAACCACGGGCGGCCCTCCTCTCGTACTCCGATTTCGGCACCGTCGACAACCCCGGCACCCGCAAACCACGCCGCGCGGCCGAGCGCCTGCGGGCAGACCCCGATGTGGACTTTCCAGTCGACGGTGAAATGCAGGCCGACACCGCACTCGTCGAGGACACACTGACCGGCGAGTACGAGTTCACCGACTTGGACGACCCGGCGAACGTCCTCGTGTTCCCGAACCTCGAGTCGGGCAACATCGGCTACAAGATTCTCCAGCGGCTTGGCGGCGCCGAAGCCATCGGCCCAATGCTCGCCGGGATGGACAGGCCCGTCCACGTCCTCCAGCGCGGTGACGAAGTCAAGGATATCGTGAATCTGGCCGGCGTTGCTGTCGTCGACGCACAGGAATGACATCGGCACCGAACGACGCGAGCGCCCACGGCGCGAGAGAGTGAGGTGCCGCTTTTTCCCCAAGTTTTTGCCGTGAGTGGGTCGCCTGCGACCCCGAACGGAAAAAAGTGGTCGCGATATCGCCAATCTGGCCGGCGTTGCTGTCGTCGACGCACAGGAATAGCTTCCGTCGAGGGTATTAGTCGGCGGTTGCCGCGACGCGTTCGGCGTCGGATTCGGTCTCGAAGGTGCCGAGGTACTCACGGAGCCGCGTCGTCTCGTCGGCGAAATCCCGGACAGACTCGGTCACGTCGTCGACGGCCTCGCGCTGGCGGTCGACATCGGCAGCGATTTGTTCGGCTTCGGTCGCCGTCCGGTCGGCGATGGCGCTCACGTCGTCGATAAGCGAGACGACTTCCTGGGCGGACTGTGCCTGCTGGTCGGCGGCGTCGTCGATTTCCTGGATGCCGGTGTCGACCTGGACCGTCTCCTCGACGACCTCCTCGATGGTGTCGATGGTCTCTGAGATCGTCTCGCTGCCGCGGTCGACGGCGGTCTGGGTGGTCGCCATCTCCGCGACGGAGTCGTCGACCTGGGACTGCATCGAGGCGACGAGGGCTTCGACTTCGTCGGTCGCCTCCTGTGTCTCCTCGGCGAGGGACTTGACCTCGTTGGCGACGACCGCAAAGCCCTCGCCGGCCTCGCCGGCGCGGGCGGCCTCGATCGAAGCGTTGAGCGCGAGCGTGTTGGTCTCCGCTGCAATCTGGTCGATGAGTTCGACGATGTCGGCGACCTCCTCGCTGATCTGGCTGAGTTGCTCGACCTCCTCGACCGCCGAGTCGACTTGCTGCTCGATGCTGGTCAGCGCGTCGGCGGCGTCGGAGGTCGACTCGCGGGCGTTCCGGCCGAGGTCGGCGACGGCGTCGCTCCGGGTTGCGAGTTCGGTCACCGAGGAGGCCATCTCCTCGACGGTGGCGGAGAGCGTGCTCATCTGGTCGGCCGCATCGCCGAGCTGGCGGCGCTGGTCGTCGGTCCCCTCGGCGATTTCACCGACCGACGTGACAACCGAGTCGGTCGCCGCCGTGGCCGTCTCCCCGCGCTCGGCGGCCGTCTCGCTCTCGGCTGCGATATCGGTTGCCACCTGCTGGCTGCGCCCGACGGCCACTTCGAGCGCGTCGAGCGTCTCGTTGATGCCCGTCCCGACGGCAGCCATCGCGTCGCTCTGACTTGCGGGGTCGACGCGGGCGGTGAGGTCGCCGTCAGCGGCGGCCGACAGCACTGAGCGGTAGTCCTCGGCTTTGGTCTCCAGATGGGCGGTCAGTGCTGTCACTTCCTCGCGTTCGTGCTCGGCGGTCTCGCGGGCTTGCTCGGCCTCGGTCTGTGCATCCTCGGCGTCGCGCTTGGCCGTCTCGGCCTCGTCGAGGGTCTCACCGAGCGAAGCAGCCATTTGCTCGAAGCCATCAAACGTTTCGCCGATTTCGTCGATGCGGGCCTCCTGGAAGTCGATGTCGAACTCGCCGTCTTGGACGGCGTGGACCCGACCGTTGATGAGCCGCAGCGCGCGGTACATTTCGCAATAGCCAAGGAAGCCAGTCACGGCCGTCACACTCGCAAAAAAGACCGAGGCGACGACCACGTCCGAGATGGCGACGATAGCAATGGCTGGCGCAACGATGATGACCGTCACCGCAAGCATGAACAGCCGAACGCCGAAGTTGCGCCGGAGTACAGTCGGAAGATACCGTTCAAGCGCCATCGGAACGGCCCCGACACCGACGAGGAATCGTTCCAGAGAGAGTCTGTTTGTCGTACTCATGGGTTGTGCTCGGTGGCGACCGCGCCACCGTGTGGTAAATACGTCCTTTTGTGTCCAACCAAACGAAGTTTTCCCCCTTATTCACAAGCGGTTGAGACGCGGCGTGTCCGTGTCCACAGCTACAAGTGTTTTTGTCGTAATACAGTGCATACAATGCCGACTGTGAGTGAGCGGCTCTCCGATGAAGACAACGAGGAACTGGAGGCGGTGACAGACCTGCTCGAATCCACTAAGAGCACGACGGTTCGGAAGGCGCTGCGGGAGGGCCTGGCGACGATGCGCGAGCGCCACGCCGTCGAACGCTACCAGAGCGGCGACGCCTCGGTACACGAGGCCGCACGCTTGGCCGGGCTGTCGGTCGGGGAGTGGCTCGAACTCGCCCACGAGCACGGTCTGACAACACAACTGGACGAGACCGATCTGAGTTTCGGCACCGAGCGCGCGAGCGAGCTATGATTCTGGTCGACGCCACTACGCTGTACGACCTGGGGCAGATCGGCGAGCTCGAACTGCTCGATTCCTTCGAGCGCACTGTCCTGGTGCTGGATGCGGTGGCTGCCGAAGTCGACGTGGAACCGGCAGCGACGAACCTGGACCGCTACATCGACGGGTGCGGGGTTGCGACGACCGTCGACGGGCTGGCCGACTTCAAGGACGATGCGATGGCGCTGCTGGTTTCCGATGGGTACACGGGTGATGTGGCTATTGTTGCTGGGCTGCTGGCCGGACGCGAGCGCGAAGAAGACGTGGTGCTGGTGTCGGGTGATACGCGACTACGGGCGATCGCGGACGGGCTGGGTGCGACGGTGACCAGCGCGTTTGGCGTGGTGGTGCGGGCGGCGGCCGACGACAAGTACTTCTCGACGACACAGGCAAAGCGCGTGATTCGGCGCACCGACCACCACGGTGTTCAGATGACCGGGACGCTTCGGGAGCGTGCGATTGGGGAAGTCTCCGACTAGGGGTTGTTTTCGGTGTCGCTGTTCTCCCTGCTGTCGAGCGGAACACCCAGGGAACCCCACCGCGCCCGGCGGCTGCGACTCGCTGCGGTCCTCGTTTCACTGCGGTCCTTGCGTCGTCTCGCTCGCCGAGCCCGTCGCCCCTTTCATTCCAACCCGCTTCGACTGTAGGCCACACACCTCCCCAACCGACTGCGCTTCTCGCTCGCGTTGCTCGCTGTGGTGCTCATCCCTCACACGCTCGTTGGCGCGCCATCCGAGTGCGCCGGCGCGCCATCCGAGTGCGCCAGCGCGCGCCACGTGTGACTGTCAGCGTTCGAAAATGGAAAATTCCGTTGTGAGAACTATCCGCCTATGGGCTCAGACGCTGACGGTCTCGCGGGAAGATGACGGCCTCGCGGATGTTCTCCAGTCCGAGCATCGTCATCACGA
>CAZOQK010000067.1:0-10618 GCA_964581735.1 uncultured Halobacteriales archaeon
GACGCGCCGCGGCTGTCGAGGCGGTGAAACCGCCTCGCGTGCCGTGAACGCCCCTTTCAGTCCCACCCGCACAGACTGCCAAGTCCAACCACAGGGTGGGATTGAAAGGGGCACTCGTCTGGACGAAGGCGGGCGAAGTAAGCACCGGAGCGAAGCGAGAAGCGCAACGAGCGCACCGAGTCCAGACGGTCGGGGCTTTCGTGCTGTCTTCATCGACGATTGCTAAAGAAATCGCGTAATAAGCACCACCACACAATCATAGGTGCCAACCCAGTTTGGCGGTCGTTTTTTGACCGAGAGCGTCGAAAGAGAGGTATGCCAATGAAAGGCTCCGGCCGCGCGACAGACTGGAAGGAGATAGACCGGTTCGGCGACGAGAGGTCGGGCGGCGTCGGCTGGATTGCCTACCCCGACGAACGGATGCAGCGGGCCAGCCATGCCATCGCCGTCGACGGGGATGTCTACGTCGTCGACCCCGTCGACGCCGAGGGTATCGACGACCTCTTTACCGACTTCGGCGAGGTGGCTGGCGTCGTCGTCCTACTAGACCGGCACAAACGCGACGCGGCCGCCGTCGCAACCCGACACGATGTCCCCGTCTACGTCCCGCAATTCATGGTCGACATTGCGGGCGACATCCCCGCTCCCGTCGAGACCTTCCACCGCGAACTCGCGGACACGGGGTATGCCCCCCACTCGCTTGTCGACAATGTCGCCTGGAGCGAAGCCGCCCTCTACGGCGAGGACAGCGGCGTGCTCCTCGTCCCCGAGTCGGTCGGGACCGCCGACTACTTCCTGACCAGCCGGGAGCGGCTGGGTGTCCATCCCGCACTGCGGCTCATCCCGCCGAAAAAGTTGGGACGGTTCTCGCCCGACCGCATCCTCGTCGGCCACGGCGCGGGGATCCACGAGAACGCGGCCGACACGCTCGATGATGCCATCTCCGGGTCCCGCGGCCGCACGCCAAGTCTCTACTTCAACATCGTCAAACAATCGCTGCCGATGTGAGCACCGCGCGCCACCAACAGAGCGAGACGCTAAGTGCCCTGGCAGCGTACATGAACGTGTGCTGTACGCGACGCGCGGACTGGTCGAAACGCTGCTCCGACTGGCCAGCGAACGCGACCCGGACTCGACGACGATTTCGCTCGCGGTCACCGACGCCGCCGATATCCCGGACGCCGACTTAGAGCCCGACACACCGGTGTTCACTCACTTCTACATGCCCAGTGCCGGGGGCTCCGTCAACGCCGTCTTCGGCGTCGATTTGGGGACCCCCGTCGGCCAGACGCACGGTCGGTTCGTCTCGCACCCCCGCGGGGACCTGCGCCTCTCGAAGCGCGACGACTTCCACGAAGTCATCTTCATCGCCGTGCCGCCGTGGGAGGACGACGACGTCGCCGTCTTCGACCGGACCGGCGAGGAACAGGAGCTGACTATCCTGGATGTCGAGCCGCCCGAAGAACAGACGCCCTAATCGAGGTAGCCGAGGTCTTTGAGCTGGTCGGCGATTTCGTCGAACTCCGCTTCCGTGAGTTCACCCTGTTGCTGGTGTTTGATGACGATGCTCCGCAGGAGAAAGCGAACGAGGTCGCTCGTACTCGAAAAACTGGTGCCTTCGATGGTTTCCTCGACGCGGTCGCCGAGGTCCTTCGGAATCGAGACGGTGGTGTACTCGGTCATACCTGCCAGGAGGTCACCGCCCGGGAAAGGCATTGTGTCACCGGCACAGCCGCTGGGGAGAGAGACTCGGACGGAAACACGACCCCGTTACTGGCTGGTCGCTGACCACTTGTCCGCGAACATCTCGGGACAGGAGTTGGTGTTGTGCGGGTCGAAGGTTTGTGGGGCGTCCCGAGGTGTAAAGTGTGTGGTTGCGGGACGCGTCCGTGCCGTTTCTGTGGTGTGTGTTTGGGTGCTCATTGGTTTGTGGTGGGCAGGTAATCGACAGGCGACACTGGCGGAAAAGTCAGAGTGAACAGCCTACTGCGCGTACCGCTTTCATCGTAATTCAGTGTGAGACGCGGACCATAATAAATGTTCATGATCATATCCGAGCGGCGGGGGTCGCCGACTGTGAACGCAAGGGTGAACGCCACGAACCGAGGAAGTGGGCCTGTTACAGCGCCGGACGACCGCCCTGCGGTGGCACACGTCGGTCACGCCGCTCTCCGACCCCGTCGTCGCCGACGCGTTCTGGCCACCGTCGCTCCAGCGTCGCCTGTTCGGGTCGGCCCGGCACCTGCGGTCGTCGGGGCGGTGACTGCCCGGAGTAATCAGGGGGTAAGCCGTTCGGGGTAGTCGGTGAGGTTCTTGTAGCCGTCATCGGTGACGACGACGAGATCCTCGATGCGGACGCCACCGACATCGGGGTCGTAGAGGCCGGGTTCGATGGTGATGATATGCCCGGGCTCCAGTTCCCCGCCACCCGGCGCGACCCGCGGGAGTTCGTGGACATCCAGGCCGACCCCATGACCCGTCGAGTGGATGAACCCGGTCTCGGCGCGCTCGTTGCTTCTGAGTGTGGGCAACCCGGCGTCCTCGTACACGTCACAGGCGGCGTCGTGGACCGCTTCGCCGGTGACACCCGGTTCGACGGCGTCGAGGGCCGCCTCCTTCGCCTGCTGTGTCAGGTGGTACCACTCCCGGATGGTGTCATCCGGCTCACCAAGGCAGAACGTCCGGGTCATGTCGGCGTGGTACTTCGTGGCCTTGTCCCGCGGGAAGATGTCGACGATGATGGGTTCGCCGGCGACCAGCGGGCCGCTCCCGCGGTCGTGGGGGTCGGCGGCGTCGCGCCCGCACGCGACGATTGTCTCGTCCAGCGCACAACCGTGCCGGAGCAGCGCCACCTCGATGGCCTCCTTGACGCGCTCGCTCGTGAGCACGTCGCCGTCGTACCGGAGTCGGCCCTGCTCGTCGACCGCCGCTTCGCCGATGAGGTGTTCGGCCCGCTCCATCGCGGCCTCGTTTGCCGTCTGTGCCGTTCGGACGTGTTCGGTTTCGGCATCGGTCTTGACCGCCCGAATCTCCGTAATCGTGCCGTCCTCGTCGGCGTGAACCTCGATACCCTGCTCGCGCAGACCGTCGGCGGTCCGGAGCGGGAACCGGGGCGGGACGGCCACGGAGTCGATGCCGTGGGCACGCAGGAACGCCGCACGCACCCGGTCGACCGCCTCGCGCTGGCCGTACTCCTCGGTTTTCTCGCCGTGGTCGAAGTCGACGTACCGCTGGACCGTCGTCGCGTCGCTCTCCTCGACGGCGCGGGCGTACTCCAGGCTACGGGCAAAGAGCAGGCGCACGTCGCCGCCGTCGTACAGTGTCAGGAAGGGGTCCGGCGCGTCGAACCCCGAGAGGTAGAACTGGTCTGAGTCGTCCGAGGCGGCGTCGACGAGATAGCCGTCGACGCCCGCCGCCGCCAGTGTCGAATCGAGTGCGGAGTGATCGTGCATACGTTCGCTCGGTCAGCCACGGATAAATATCCCCGCCGACCGGCCGTCCGGCCGTGATTGCCGGCACCGACCGGTCGCCGCCAACCCAAACGACCAATACTTCACAATTCACATTGTGGGCTGTGACCGACAACACCGACGGGAACCCGGCAGCGGGCCACCCGATTCCGGGCGAGTACAACGGGGGCCACCCCGCGACGGACCTCTTTGCGTTACTGGGGCGTTCGCACGCGATGGCAGTGCTCTTCTACGTCGTCAAGGCCGACCAGCGGCCCTGGCGGTTCTCGGAACTGGAGAGTACGCTCGACATCTCACCGAACACGCTGTCGAGTCGGCTGGCGGAACTGGCCGATGCAGGGTTGTTGACCCGGAAATCCTACGACGAGATTCCGCCCCGAGTGGAGTACGAGGCCACCCAGCGCGCGCTGGACCTGGCACCTGTCTTTGAGCAACTGCGCGAGTGGGCAGACACCCACGGCGAAGCGACGGGGCTGGTCGCGCCGACGGAGTGAGAGGTAGTATTTAAACCTTTTGACGACTCGCGGATCGCGTAACTGCTGTTAGATGCATTTGTATATCGGCTGCATAGCAGGAGATGCATGTCAGCGCGTTCCCGTACCGGCGCGTTGCTGGCGCTGCTCGTGACAGCCTCCGTGCTGTCGGCGGGTATCGCCGGCGTCGCGCTCGCGGATAGCCCCTCCACGGCAGACGAACAGTCAACGACCGAATCGACACCGACCGACGGTGCGGCCGTCGTCGAGAACGTGACCGAGCGAATCGAGACGCTCGAAACCGTCTCGTTCACCAGAACGACCGAGAGTGAGTTCGACGACCGGACGACCAACGCCACAAGCCGGGTCGTCGCCAACCTCGGAACCCACCAGCTTCGCACCGAAACAATCGCGTCCAGTTACGGCGGTAACGCGACCACCGTCCTCAACGAGACGCACATGCGGACGTACTACCCCGAGGACAACACAGTCAATACGGTGGAGTATGACTCCACCGGCACCAGTGTCCTGCCGCAACTCACCCAACTGGCAAACGCGTCGGCAGTCGAGTACGAGTATCTGGGTACCGGCACCGTCGCCGGTGAGGATGTCTACCGGCTCGACGTGAGCTCACAGCGGACGCTGAGCGACACGAATACCTCGATGACGCTGGCGGTCGATGCGGAGACGTACTTCCCGGTCCAGGTCGTGACCGAGATTCGTGGTGAGCAACTCGACATCACTGCCACACGGACCTACTCCAACGTCAGCATCAACGAGGAGCTCCCCGACGATACGTTCGAACTCGACGTGCCCGAGGACGCGACCGAACCCTCCTTCGAGGGTCCGGATGTCACCTCCTACGACGAACACAGCACGCTCCAGTCCGACGCGGAACTGTCGGTTCCCCCGGCCGACCTGCCCGGCGAGTTCGAGTTCGATAGCGCACAAACCATCGACGGCGACGGCTACTACTCCGTCTCACTGACCTACACGAACGGTGACGAGCGCGCCCAACTGAGCGTTCAAAAGGAGTCGCCGTTCGACTGGGGCGAGCGTGACGGCTACGAGGAAGTGACCGTCGGCGACGAGACCGGCCACTACACCGAACACGACGAGTACGCGTTCCTCCACGTGAGCGGCGACGACCAGTCGTACAACGTCTACGGCAAACTCGACAAGGACAACATCGTCGACATCGCCGCGGCGGCGCTGGACTCCTGACCGAACGGAGCCGCTCAACCTCTCTTCGTTACCGTTTCCGTCACTACGAACCCCAGTAGTAGCTACGGACCACTTCGCTCGAAGACTTAAGACTTCAGGTTCCGTAGTAAGGCTCGATGACTGACTGGACTGCCATCGAGGCCCACAATGTGGCACTGACGTACGCTGACGGGACACAGGCGGTGAAAGATGTCGACCTCACCGTTCCGAAAGGGGAGTTTTTCGGCTTCCTCGGCCCCAACGGTGCGGGCAAGACGACGACGATCAAGATTCTCGCGACGCTGTTGAGTCCGACCGGCGGCGACGTGACCGTCAACGGGTTCGACGTGCGAACGGATGGCCGGGACGTTCGGGCCTCCATCGGTTACATGCCCCAGGAGACGAGTATCGACCCCGAGATGACCGCCCGCGAGAACCTCCGCTTTGCCTGTGAATCCTACGGCGTCCCACGGGGTGAGCGTGACGAGCGCATCGCGGAACTGCTCGATCTTGTGGACCTCGAAGACGTGGCCGAGAAACGCGCCGACGGCTTTTCCGGCGGGATGCGCAAACGGCTGGACGCCGCGACTGCGCTGGTCCACCGCCCGCCGCTTGTCTTTCTTGACGAGCCGACGACCGGTCTCGACCCAAAGGCACGCAACCGCCTCTGGGAGTACTTCGAGCGCATCAACGAGGCCGGGACGACAATCTTCCTGACGACACAGTACCTGGAGGAGGCTGACCAGCTCTGTGACCGCATCGGCGTTATCAAGGACGGCAGCATCGTCGCGGAGGGTTCGCCCACGGAGCTCAAACACCGCGTCGGCGGTGAGATTCTCGACATCGAACTGCCGGGCGAGGAGGGGATCCGCAAGCGTGCAGTCGAGGTTGCCCGCGAGTCGGACCTCTTCGAGAGCGGCGTCACTATCGACGTGACCGACAACGGCATCAGTATCACCTCCGAGCGCGCCCGCTCACACGGAACCGACCTGCTGGTCGCGCTCAAACGTAAGGGCCTGACAGTCACCGGATTCAATATCCGCTCGCCGACGCTTGACGATGTCTTCCTCGCGATTACCGGCGAACACGTCCCGGACGAAGTCGAGGGTCAAACCGACGATGACGGCACATCCGAGGCCGAACCCACGGAGGTGGTCCAGTGAGCACCCCATCGACCGACGGCAAGGCGCCGGGCGGAACCGCCGACGACCGGCCCGCTCTCGGCTCGACGGAGACATCAAACACGTTCCTTGGCGATTTCTGGGTAAACTTCAAGCGCTGGAACCTCAAAGCGGTCCGGAACCCGTTCGTGCTGGTCGTCTCGCTCGTCCAGCCGATTATCTTCCTCGTCCTCTTTACGCAAGTCTTCGGCGGCGTTGCCACCTCCGCTATCAATCAGGGCGGCGCATCCATTACGTACGAGACGTATCTCGTCCCCGCGATTGCGATGCAGGTGGCGCTCGCGGCAGCGGCCACGTCCGGCGTCGGCCTCGTCAACGACATCGAGCAGGGGATGTTCGAGAAAGTGCTCGTGAGCCCAATGAGTCGCGTCGGCGTCTTCGCCGGCAAGAGCGGCGCCGAACTGCTGCGTATCACCGGACAAGTCGCCATCATCCTCGTGCTGGGTGTCGTCCTCGGCGCGACCATCGAGACCGGTCTTCTGGGTGCGCTCGGCATCATGGCCGTCGGTATCCTCTTTGCTATCTGGTTTATGTCGCTGTCGAACATCATCGCCGTCATCACGAAAGACCAGGAGTCGACCATCATCGGCGCGAACGTACTGCAGTTCCCCCTGCTCTTTGTCTCGACTGCCTTCCTGCCGCTCGACGCGCTCCCCGACTGGATCGGGACCGTCGCGATGTTCAACCCCGTCACCTACGGCGTCGACGCCGCCCGCGCGATCATCCTGAATCAGGACGTGATGACCGTCATCGAGGTCACGCAGTTCGGCGGCATCTGGAACACGCTCGTACCCGCATTCGCCATCCTCATCGCGCTTGACATCGTGCTCGGCACCATCGCCGTCGTGATGTTGCGCCGCGCGACGAGCGCCGACGTGCAGTAGACGCTATTCTTCCTGTTTCTGCCGGCCGCTGATTTCCTCCGGTTCGAGGACGTACCCCCGGACGGTCGAGATGCTGGAATCCCGGATGAATGTCGTCGAGAACCACGCGTTGTCCTCCATCACGTCGAGCAGTTCGTCGAACGCCTCGGTGTCCGAGGCGACGGGGTCGGGCGGCCCCGAAACGACGATGTTCTACCAACCGAATCACCCGTGAATGTCCGGGACGTTCGGACACGCAGACTCCGTGGCTTCCGCAAACTCCGACTTGCGATGCGGTGGGTTCATTTCCGGAAAGGCGAGGTAGATGTCTTTGCCGTCGTAGCCCACCGAAACGGGGATAACATAAGCCTCGCCGTCGCGCGCAAGCGAGAGGATGCCGTACCCCGACGCATCGAGTAGGTTATCGATGTTACGGTCGCTCATCGGCGTGCCACGGCCCGAACTGTCCTTCGCTCATGCGTGGGGGTACTCACCCTTGGTAGCTGATAACATCCTCGCTAGCAAGGACCGTGATTGGCCTTGGAGACGGCACTGACGGCGAGAACAGCACGAAAGCCCCGGCCGTCTGGACTCGGTGCGCTCGTTACGCGCTTCCCTCGCTTCGCTCGGTCCAGTGCTTTCTTTGCCTGCCTTCGTCCAGACGGTCGCCCCGTTCAGTCCCTCCCGTAGCTTGACTGGTCGGTCTGTGCGGGCAGGACTGAAAGGGGCGTTCAGGGCACGCGAGGCGGTTTCACCGCCTCGACAGCCGCGGCGCGTCGCGCCGCGCAGCCGCCGTGAGCTCGGGAGAGCTTCGCTCTTCCGGTGAGTATGAACGCGAACTCCGACGACGGTGAGCCGAGCACCGCGAGGCGAACGTCGAGAGAGCGAGGCTCTCTCGTAACAAGCACCTGCTGGAGCGTGGTTCGAGAGAGCGAAGCTCTCTTATGATGCCGGAAGAGCACAGCTCTTCGGTAGCTCGCGGAGCTTCGCTCCGCTCACTCCTGAAAATCTTCGATTTTCTGCGACAGCGAGCCGCGGGAGCGTTCATAGTCGGGGCTTTCGTGCTGTCGCAAGCGCCAGCTGAAGTCGAAGAGTTACCCACAGAAACTAAAGACGTTATCCTCATGTCAGGGCCACCCAACCAACCAGTATGAACGCGGACATCTCCCAGTCCTCAGTCAGCGGCAAGGCACAGGCCCCGTCCTCTAAGAGCTACACCCATCGGGCGATCTTGGCCGCCGGATACGCCGACGGCGCAACCGTTCGGAACCCACTCGTGAGCGCGGACACCCGCGCCACCGCCCGCGCAGTCGAATCCTTCGGCGGCAGCGTCGATATCGACGACGAGGCTAGCACGATGGACATCGACGGCTTCGACGGCAGCCCCAAGGTGCCCGACGCCGTCATCAATTGTGCCAACAGCGGCACGACGATGCGCATCGTCACCGCGACCGCCTCACTCGCCGACGGTCTCACGGTCCTCACCGGCGACGACTCGCTGCGCTCCCGCCCACAGGGACCGCTCCTCCGGGCTGTCGACCAACTCGGCGGGCGCGCCGAGAGCACACGCGACAACGGCCAGGCACCGCTCGTGGTCGGTGGTCCCATCACCGGTGGCACCGCCGCCATCCCCGGTGACGTGTCCTCCCAGTACATCACCGCACTCCTGATGGCCGGTGCGAGCACCACCGCTGGCGTCGACATCTCACTCGAAACCGAACTCAAATCCGCCCCCTACGTCGACATCACGCTCGAAGTGATGGAGGACTTCGGCGTCACCGCCCGCAAGACCGGCCGGGGCTTCTCCGTCGCGGGCCACCAGTCATACGACGCCGGCAATGGCTACGACGTGCCCGGCGATTTCTCCTCAGTATCGTATCTCCTCGCAGCGGGCGCGCTTGCGGGCGAGGACGGCGTCACCGTCACCTCGGTCTACCCATCCGCACAGGGGGACGCCGCCATCGTGGACATCCTCGAAGACATGGGTGCAACTGTCGACTGGGACCGCGGGGCGGGCGAAATCGACATCTCAAAAAGTGCCCTCGACGGCATCGAAGTGAGCGTCGAGGACACGCCGGACCTTCTGCCGACCATCGCAGTGCTGGGGGCCGCGGCCGACGGGACGACGACGATTACGAACGCCGAGCACGTCCGGTACAAGGAGACAGACCGTGTGAGCGTGATGACACAGGCGCTGACGGAGATGGGCGCGAGCATCGAGGAAACACAGGAGACACTCACGATCCACGGCGCCGATTCCGAGCTGGTCGGTGCGACAGTCGACGGGCGGGAAGACCACCGCATCATCATGTCCCTCGCTGTGGCTGGACTCGTCGCAGAGGGGACGACAACCGTTGAGGGGTCCGAACACGTCGGCGTCTCATTCCCCGACTTCTTCGACGTGATTTCGGGACTCGGGGCGTCGGTCCAGCGGGACTGACTGACCGAAAACAGCGGGCGAATCCTTTCGTATACTGTACGCACAACGTACATACAACGATGGGAACAGAGCGGGTGAATTTCAGACTGCCCGAGGAGTTAGTCGAGAAGGCCGACCTCGCGGCGGAGGTGACACACAGAGACCGGACAGACATCGTCACTGCGGCGCTCCGGGAGTATCTGGACGCGGTGGAGGACGGCGACTCCTTTCGGGAAGCGGTCGTGGAACTCCATCTCGACGACGAAATCGGATTCGAGACGTTGGCAGCGGTCGTGGGGCGACAGGATGCCGAATCTGTGCGAGCGTCGAAATCGTTACTCGACGACGCCGAGAAGGTAGCCGACGACATCGCGGAGTTGTAGATGCTCGTCGCAGACACCAGCGCACTCGTCTCCATAGCGGCGACTGAGCTGCTCGACACAATATTATCGGAGTTCGACGTTCACACGGCAGAATGGGTCCTAGCCGAACTCGACGAGACAGCGGCGTACGATGATGACCACGCCACCGCGGCGAGTGCGGTGTTAGACCGCCGCGAGGACGTGACTATTCACGAGATCGACGAACCAATCGAATCGGCACGCATCGACGCCGATGAGGGGAGTTGTGCGGTGCTGGCGACCGAACCCGATGCACCGTTTCTGCTGACCGATGACGTGCGCGCGCTGCCGGAATTGGAGAACGCGACGACGGCACGGGTGGCAATCTCACCGCTCCTGTTCAGAGCACTTCTTGAGCAAGACGTGCTGACCAACGACGCGGCACGGGAGTATGTTGAGACGCTCGCGGAGATGCGTGACTGGCTGGGTGCGCCCGTCTACCGGCGTGCACGGCAGTTGTTCGAAGAGTGAGTGATCTTTCTCAACATCTAAATGGAAGCGCCCCACAGAGACTGGCAATGAACGGCAATCGGTTTGGCAGACTCTTTCAGGTGACCACGTACGGCGAGTCCCACGGGGAGGCGATGGGCTGTACCGTCTCCGGGGTT